>NZ_CAWPSZ010000050.1:0-347380 GCF_963890955.1 Pseudomonas sp. MF6747 | reverse complement strand
CCCCAACCCCCTCTTTACCCAAGCTTTACCCACACCTGACCGCCGCTGACCTTGATCTGAGTAACCTACTCACATCCGGACTCACCGGAATAGAGACAGGAGAATCACCATGCGCAAGACCCTTATCGCTTTGATGTTCGCCGCTGCCCTGCCGACCGTTGCCATGGCCGCCGCGCCAGAAGGCCCAGGCCCGATGGGCGGCCCTGAAGGCCACATGATGGGTGGCCCGGGCCACGGCGGTGAACACGGTCCGCGTGGCAAAGGCGGCCCGCTGAGCCAACTCGACCTGAGCCGCGAACAGCGCGAGCAAATCGGCAAGCTGATGGGTGAACAATGGCACGGCCGCAAAGAGATCGTGCGCAAGTACCTGGACAAACTCCCAGCCGCTGACCAGCAAGCCATGAAAAACGAAATGGCCGCCGCCAAGCAAAAAACCCAGGCTGACATCCGCGCCGTGCTCAAGCCCGATCAACAGAAGAAATTCGACGAGATCGTCAAGAAACAAGCCGAACGCCGCGCCGAGTGGAAGGAATTCCAGGCCTGGAAAGCCCAGCAGCCGCAAAAAGCGCAATAATGCTCTAGCTTTACCACCCCAGCCCAGTGGCTCGCGCCGCTGGGCTTTTCCTGCTTGAGGGTTTCCTGTGCGTTCATTGTTCTGGCGCATCCTGGCCAGTTTCTGGCTGGCCATCGCCTTGGTTGCCGGGCTGTCGATCCTGCTTGGGCACATGCTCAACCAGGACGCCTGGATTCTCAGCCGTCATCCCGGCCTCAACAACCTGGCGCAGGAGTGGACGCAACTCTACGAAGCCCAGGGCGAGGACGCCGCTCAGGATTTGCTGCAACAACGCAAACGCCAGTACCACATCGACGTGCAGGTGCTCAATGAAAGCGGCGAGCCGGTGGTGCGCGGTACGTTCCCCCGGCGCGCCGCCGCCTTCGAGGCCCGGCAAAATGACAGCCAGGACGGCCACCTGCCGTGGCGCCGCCTGACCGCCGAGTACACCAGTGAAAAAACCGGCGACACCTACCTGCTGATCTACCGCATCCCGCACCCGGAACTCGACGCCTGGCACCGCAGCAGCCTGCTCTGGCCGCTGAGTGCGTTGGCGATTGCGCTGGTGGTGCTGACCCTGTTCAGCCTGCTGGTGACGCTGTCCATTACCCGCCCGCTCAGCCGTCTGCGCGGCGCGGTGCATGACCTGGGCCAGGCCACCTACCAACAAAACAGCCTGGCGCGCCTGGCCAACCGACGCGATGAATTCGGCGTATTGGCCACCGACTTCAACCGCATGGGCGCGCGCCTGCAAAGCCTGATCGGCAGCCAGCGCCAGTTGCTGCGCGACGTGTCCCACGAACTGCGCTCGCCCCTGGCCCGTTTGCGCATCGCCCTGGCGTTGGCCGAACGCGCAAGCCCTGAAGAACGCGAAAGACTCTGGCCACGCCTGACCCGCGAGTGCGATCGCCTGGAAGCGTTGATCAGCGAAATCCTGGTCTTGGCCCGCGTCGATGCCGACAACGCGAGTGCCGAAGAAGTCGACCTCAACCCACTGCTCAAGAGCCTGCAAAAGGACGCCCAACTCGGCGCTCCCGACCAGGTGGTGCAACTGACCGCCGACCCCGAGCTGGCGCTCAAGGGCTGGCCGACCATGATCGAGCGCGCCGTGGATAACCTGCTGCGCAACGCCCAGCGCTTCAACCCACAGGGTCAACCGATCGAGTTGCACGCCCGGCGCCACGGCGAGCGCATTCTGATCAGCGTGCGCGACCACGGCCCCGGCGTCGAAGCCGAACACCTCAGCCAATTGGGCGAACCGTTTTACCGCGCGCCCGGCCAGGCTGCCCAAGGCCACGGCCTGGGTCTGGCGATTGCCCGGCGCGCAGCGGAACGCCATGGCGGCAGCCTGATCCTGGCCAATCACCCCGACGGAGGTTTCATCGCCAGCATCGACCTGCCGTTGGAACCGGGAGTTGTCACACCGGTGTGAGGATCTTCTATAGTGGCCCTTCTCTAACGGAGGGCCTTTGATGACTGACCTGCTGACTCCCATCCAAGCCGCACTCGATCTACCGCAATCCCCGCTGACTTTCACCGGGGCTGGCGCCCTGCCCTCGACCTTCGCCGTCACCGAACTGGCCAGCGCCAGCATTGGCGCAGCCGGCCAGGCCGTGGCTCACCTTATCCACCAACAGACCGGGCGTTTGCCCAGCGTCAGCGTGGACCGGCGCCTCGCCTCCTTCTGGTTTTCGTCCTCGATTCGCCCCGTGGGTTGGGAAACACCGCCGCTGTGGGACCCGGTGGCCGGCGATTATGCCTGCGCCGATGGCTGGATTCGCCTGCACACCAACGCCCCGCATCACCGCGCCGCCGCCGAACGGGTCTTGGGCAAAGTCAATGACCGCACCGAAATGGCCGCAAAAGTTGCTACGTGGAACGCCGCCGAGCTGGAGCAGGCGATTGTCGATGTCAACGGCTGCGCAGCGCAGATGCGCGCGTGGCAGGCCTGGCAAACCCATCCCCAAGGGTTGGCGGTGAATGCCGAGAAGTTGGTGCAGCGCCAGACCTTCGACACCACCACCGACAAACCCTGGCTTGGCTCGGTCGCGCGCCCGCTGGCGGGCATCAAGGTACTGGACCTGACGCGCGTATTGGCCGGCCCCGTGGCCAGTCGCTTCCTCGCCGGGCTCGGCGCCGACGTGCTGCGCATCGACTCGCCTGACTGGAACGAACCCGGCGTGGTGCCGGAAATGACCTTGGGTAAACGCTGCGCACGTCTGGACTTGAAGAGCCCCGAAGGCCGACAGGTGTTTGAAGCGCTGCTCAAGGACGCCGACATCCTGTTTCACGGTTACCGCGCCGACGCCCTTGAGCAACTGGGCTACACCGCCGCAGAACTGCAGACCCTCGCCCCCGGGCTGATCGACGTGAGCCTCAATGCCTATGGCTGGAGCGGCCCCTGGCGCAATCGCCGCGGCTTCGACAGCCTGGTGCAGATGAGCAGCGGGATTGCCGACGCGGGCATGGCCTGGAAGCAGTCGGATAAACCGGTGCCGCTGCCGGTGCAGGCGCTGGATCACGCCACCGGGTATTTGATGGCAGCCAGCGCGATCCAGGCGCTAAGCGAACGCTTGAAATCCGGGCGTGGCGGCTCGGCGCGATTGTCACTGGCGCGCACGGCGAAGTTGCTGGTGGAAGCCGGACAGGTGCCGCAGCAACCGGCGTTACGGGCCGAAGAGCCGAGTGACCAGGGGTTGGTGGTGGAGCAGACGGCGTGGGGTCAGGCCCATCGGTTGCTGGCACCGGTCACCCTCAGCGGCACGCCGCTGCAGTGGGATTTGCCGGCGGGGGAATTGGGCTCGCACCGGGCTCAGTGGTGACCTGAAGACCGCCTTCGCGGGCAAGCCCGCTCCCACACTTTACCGAGTACATCCTTTGGAGTGCGGTCAACCTGTGGGAGCGGGCTTGCCCGCGAAGACCCTTTACCGAGTACACCCTTTGGAACGCGGTCAACCTGTGGGAGCGGGCTTGCCCGCGAAGACACTTTACCGAGTACATCCTTTGGAACGCGGCCAACCTGTGGGAGCGGGCTCGCCCGCGAAGACGCGTTACCAAGTACATCCTTTGAAATGCGGTCAACCTGTGGGAGCGGGCTTGCCCGCGAAGACGCTTTACCGAATACATCCTTTGGAACGCGGTCAACCTGTGGGAGCGGCCTTGCCCGCAAAGAGACTTTACCGAGTACATCCTTTGAAATGCGGTCAACCTGTGGGAGCGGGCTTGCCCGCGAAGAGGCCCTAACAGACGCCATCAATCCGCCCGTTGCAGCGACGCCCACAAATGCTGCGCCGCATACGCCCTCAACGGCCGCCACGCCTCAGCCCGCACCAATAACTGGCGCGCCGAAACCGGCCCGCCTTCCAATGCCGCCAATGCATTGATCAACCCAACATCCCCCGACGCAAACGCATCCGGCTCACGCATTTGACGCATGGCGATGTACTGCGCGGTCCAGTCACCAATCCCCGGCAAGGCCACCAGCCGGGCCACGCCGTCGTTGAGACTGGCTTTGGGCTCAAACAACTGCGGGTCATCCAGCAACGCCTGAGCCACACCGGACATCGTGCGGCCCCGCGCTTTGGGCATGCCCAACGTCGCCAGATCCGCCTGCGCCAACACCTGCGGCGTCGGGAACAGATGGGTGATACCCGCGTGTGGGGTTGCCAGTGGCTGGCCATACTGCGCGACCAGCTTGCCCGCCAGGCGAATGGCTGCCACCACCGTGATCTGCTGGCCCAATACTGCGCGAATCGCCAGTTCCAGACCGTCCCACGCGCCCGGCACGCGAAGGCCCGGACGCGCCGCCACCAGTTGCGCCATCAACGGGTCGGCGGCCAATTGCGCGTTGATCAACCCGGGCTGGGCGTCCAGGTCGAACATGGCTCTCAAACGCCGCTCGACCTCAGCAAGCGCCGCCGCGTCAGAAACCTCGACGCCTAATTCCAACCAATCGCCCGCGCCCGACTCAACGCTGATCCAGCCGTGGCAACCGTTAACATGGATGCTGCGCCGATACACACCCGCCTCGACACTTTCCAGCCCAGTGATCGCACGCAGGGACAAAAAGCCCAGCATCGCCGCCCAGTCATAGGGTGGCTGATACGCGAGTCTCACAACGACAATACCCCGCCATACAAGCCATATGCCGCCAACCCCGCGCCGGCGACAACGCAGCTGAAAATGCCTTTTTCCACAGGGGTGAACAAGGGCTGGCCCTGCTCGCGCTTGGCCAGGGCGAACAGAATCACACCGGGCGCATACAGCAGCGCCGACAGCAGCAGGTATTTCAAGCCGCCGGCATAAAGCAGCCACACGGCATACGCCAGGGCAATCAGGCCCACCAGCAAATCTTGCATGCGCTGGCGGCGGGCGCCTTCGTAGGTTTCGCCACGCGCACTCAACAGCACCGCATAGGCCGCCGACCACAGGTACGGCACCAGAATCATCGAAGACGCCAGGTAGATCAGTGTGGTGTAGGTGCTGTGGGAAAACAGCGTGATCACCAGAAAGATCTGGATCATCACATTGGTCAGCCACAGCGCGTTGACCGGCACCTGGTTGGCGTTTTCCTTTTTCAGGAAGGCCGGCATGGTCTTGTCATGGGCAGTGGCATACAGAATTTCCGCGCACAGCAGCGCCCAGGACAGCAAGGCGCCAAGCAAGGACACGGCCAGGCCAATGCTGATCGCCATCGCGCCCCAAGGGCCGACGATATGTTCCAGCACGCCCGCCAGGGACGGGTTTTGCAGCTGCGCCAATTCCGGCTGGCTCATGATTCCCAAGGACAACACATTCACCAGCACCAGCAGCGCCAGGACCCCAAGAAACCCGATCACCGTGGCCCGGCCGACGTCCGAACGCTTCTCGGCCCGCGCCGAATACACGCTGGCGCCTTCGATGCCGATGAACACAAACACGGTGACCAGCATCATGTTGCGCACTTGATCAACCACGCTGCCGACTTGCGGGTTGCCCAGGCCCCATATGTCACGGGTGAAGATATCCGCCTTGAACGCCACACCGGCGATCACGATAAACATCAGCAGCGGCACGATCTTCGCCACGGTGGTGATCTGGTTGATGAACGCTGCCTCCTTGATCCCGCGCATCACCAGAAAATGCACGGCCCACAACAACAGCGAGGCGCAGGCGATGGCGATCGGCGTGTTGCCCTGGCCGAACACCGGGAAAAAGTAGCCGAGGGTGCTGAACAGCAACACGAAGTAACCGACATTGCCCATCCAGGCGCTGATCCAGTAACCCCAGGCCGACGAAAACCCCATGTAGTCGCCAAAACCGGCCTTGGCGTAGGCATACACCCCGGAGTCCAGTTCGGGCTTGCGGTTGGCCAGGGTCTGAAACACGAAGGCCAACGTCAGCATGCCCACGGCGGTGATCGCCCAGCCGATCAATATGGCGCCCACCTCAGCGCGTGCAGCCATGTTCTGCGGCAAGGAAAAAATCCCCCCGCCAATCATTGAGCCCACCACCAGGGCGATCAGCGCACTGAGTTTGAGTTTTTGGGCCGGTTGCGACATGGACACTCCTGAATAACTAACAATTGAGCTGACGACCGTGCACTCAACTAATTAGTTCAGCGAGTGTAGCGTTTATTAAAGACAGCGATAAAACCGTCAAGCTCATAACGTAATGGCATGACAGTTTATATAGTTTAGGTTTATTTAGAATTTAAATAGGCAGGCACTTTGCCAGCTTCCGGCTATTTGGCAGCCCGTCCCGAAAAAGTTTGCACATTCAGCAAAAGGGGCTAGCTTCAAAAGTCCACATAAACGCACTAAATGATTAATCACAACGCAGAGCCGCTCTGGGACGCGACTTTGCGAGGAACACTATTGCCCAGGGTTATTACCCCTAAGTCATTAATTCACAATGGAATGTGCCAATGAAGTGATCTGAGTCAGCTGTTTGATTAGCGCACGGAATTATTCTGTGGTCTCACTTCTCCTGCATTGGAGTCACGCAATGTCTGAATCTCCCGGAAAACTTCGATTAGGCGCGCTGGTTGCGCTGGTCGTGGGCTCAATGATTGGTGGCGGGATCTTCTCACTGCCGCAAAACATGGCCGCCAGCGCCGATGTGGGTGCGGTGTTGATTGGTTGGGTGATTACCGCCATCGGCATGCTGACCCTCGCCTTCGTGTTCCAGACCCTGGCCAACCGCAAACCCGACCTCGACGGCGGCGTGTACGCCTACGCCAAGGCCGGTTTCGGCGACTACATGGGCTTCTCGTCAGCCTGGGGTTACTGGATCAGCGCCTGGCTGGGCAACGTCGGTTACTTCGTGTTGCTGTTCAGCACCCTCGGTTATTTCTTTCCGATCTTTGGCGAAGGCAACACCCCGGCAGCGGTGATTGGCGCGTCGGTGTTGCTGTGGGCCGTGCACTTTCTGGTCCTGCGCGGGATCAAGGAAGCGGCGTTCATCAACCTGGTGACCACCGTCGCCAAGGTCGTGCCGCTGGTGCTGTTCGTGTTGATCGCACTGTTCGCGTTCAAGCTGGACATCTTCACCGCTGACATCTGGGGCGTTAAAAACCCGGACCTGGGCAGTGTGATGAACCAGGTGCGCAACATGATGCTGGTCACCGTGTGGGTGTTCATCGGCATCGAAGGCGCGAGCATCTTCTCGTCGCGGGCGGAAAAACGCAGCGACGTGGGCAAGGCCACGGTGATTGGCTTTATCACCGTGCTGCTGTTCCTGATGCTGGTGAACGTGCTGTCTTTGGGGATCATGACCCAGCCGGAACTGGCCAAGTTGCAGAACCCGTCGATGGCCGCCGTGCTGGAGCATGTGGTCGGTCACTGGGGCGCGGTGCTGATCAGCGTCGGCTTGATCATTTCCTTGCTGGGCGCGCTGCTGTCGTGGGTGCTGCTGTGTGCGGAGATCATGTTCGCCGCCGCCAAGGACCACACCATGCCGGAGTTCCTGCGTAAGGAGAACGCCAACCACGTGCCGGCCAACGCCCTGTGGCTGACCAACGCCATGGTGCAGATTTTCCTGGTGATCACGCTGTTTTCCGCCAGCACCTACCTGTCGCTGATCTACCTCGCCACCTCGATGATTCTGGTGCCTTACCTGTGGTCGGCCGCTTACGCGTTGCTGCTGGCGGTGCGCGGCGAGACCTACGAAAACGCCCTGCGCGAACGCAAGAAAGACCTGTTCATCGGCGCCATCGCGTTGATCTACGCGGTCTGGCTGCTCTACGCCGGCGGCGTGAAATACCTGCTGCTGTCCGCCCTGCTGTATGCACCTGGCGTAATCCTGTTCGCCAAAGCCAAGCATGAATTGGGCAAACCGATTTTCACCAACGTCGAGAAGCTGATTTTCGCCGCCGTCGTCATTGGCGCCCTGGTGGCTGCCTATGGCCTCTACGACGGCTTCTTGACTCTGTAAGTGTTTTCTACTGGAGGATCTGTAATGACCACGGAAAAAGTGAAGTACGGCGTACATTCCGAAGCCGGCAAACTGCGCAAAGTCATGGTGTGCTCCCCAGGTTTGGCCCACCAGCGGCTGACCCCCAACAACTGCGATGAACTGCTGTTCGATGACGTGCTGTGGGTGGCCCAGGCCAAGCGCGACCACTTCGACTTCGTCACCAAGATGCGCGAGCGGGATATCGATGTGCTGGAAATGCACAACCTGCTGACCGACATCGTTGCCATCCCCGAAGCGCTGGACTGGATTCTGGAACGCAAGATCACCCCAAACACCGTGGGCCTTGGCCTGGTCGATGAAGTCAGTTCCTGGCTGCGCAGCCTTGAGCCGCGCAAAATCAGCGAGTTCCTGATCGGTGGCGTGTCGGCCGAGGACCTGCCGAGCAGCTTCGGTGGCAAGACCATCGAGATGTTCCGCGACTTCCTCGGCCACGCAAGCTTCATTCTGCCGCCGCTGCCCAACACCCAGTTCACCCGCGACACCACCTGCTGGATCTACGGCGGCGTGACGCTGAACCCGATGTACTGGCCGGCGCGACGCCAGGAAACCCTGCTGGCCTCGGCCATCTACAAATTCCACCCCGAGTTCACCAACGCAGACTTCCAGATCTGGTACGGCGACCCCGACCAGGAACACGGTGCCGCCACGCTGGAAGGCGGCGACGTCATGCCGATTGGCAATGGCGTGGTGTTGATCGGCATGGGCGAGCGCTCTTCTCACCAGGCCATTGGCCAACTGGCGCGCAACCTGTTCAAAAACAAAGCCGTGGAACGCGTGATCGTTGCCGGCCTGCCCAAATCCCGCGCGGCGATGCACCTGGACACCGTGTTCAGCTTCTGCGACCGCGACCTGGTCACCGTCTTCCCGGAAGTGGTCAACCAGATCATCCCCTTCACCCTGCGCCCGGATGAAAGCAAGCCACACGGCATCGATATCCAGCGGGAGAAAACCAACTTCCTCGAAACCGTGGCCGCAGCACTCAACCTCAAGGCGCTGCGCGTGGTCGAGACCGGCGGCAACAGCTTCGCCGCCGAGCGCGAGCAGTGGGACGACGGCAACAACGTGGTGGCCGTGGAGCCTGGCGTGGTGATCGGCTACGACCGCAACACCTACACCAACACCCTGCTGCGCAAGGCCGGCGTGGAAGTCATCACCATCAGCGCCGGTGAACTCGGTCGCGGCCGTGGCGGCGGCCACTGCATGACCTGCCCGATCATCCGCGACCCAATCGACTACTAACTTTTAAACCTTGGCCGCCGCTCATGAGGCGCCGGCCAAGGGGATAACCTAAACAGAAGGAGATCCACCATGGCTTTTAATATGCGCAACCGCAGCCTGCTCTCGCTGATGCACCACACCACCCGCGAGCTGCACTACCTGCTGGACCTGTCCCGCGACCTCAAGCGCGCCAAATACACCGGCACCGAGCGTCCACACCTGAAGGGCAAAAACATCGCGTTGATCTTCGAAAAAACCTCGACCCGCACCCGTTGCGCGTTCGAAGTGGCGGCCCACGACCAGGGCGCCCACGTCACCTACATCGACCCGGTGTCGTCGCAGATCGGCCACAAAGAAAGCATGAAAGACACCGCCCGCGTCCTGGGCCGCATGTTCGATGCCATCGAGTACCGTGGCTTTGAACAGGAAATCGTCGAAGAGCTGGCCAAGTTCGCCGGCGTGCCGGTGTTCAACGGCCTCACCGCCGAATTCCACCCGACGCAAATGATCGCCGACACCCTGACCATGCGCGAACACAGCGACAAGCCGCTGCATGACATCAGCTACGCCTACCTCGGCGATGCGCGTTACAACATGGGCAATTCGCTGCTGATGATCGGCGCCAAGCTGGGCATGGACGTGCGCATCGGCGCGCCGAAAGCCCTGTGGCCACACGAGGATTTCATCAAGCAGTGCCAAGCGTTTGCCGAAGAGAGCGGCGCGCGCATCACCATCACTGAAGACCCGAAAGAGGCGGTCAAAGGCGTGGACTTCATCCACACCGATATCTGGGTGTCGATGGGCGAGCCGGTGGAAGCGTGGGACGAGCGTATCGAGCAACTGCTGCCGTACCAGGTCAACGCCAAAATGATGAAGGCCTCGGGCAACCCACGCGTGAAGTTCATGCACTGCCTGCCGGCGTTTCATAACAGCGAAACCAAGGTGGGCAAGGACATAGCCGCGCGTTACCCGAACCTGGCCAATGGTGTGGAAGTGACCGAAGAGGTGTTCGAGTCGCCGGCCAACATCGCCTTTGAGCAAGCGGAAAACCGCATGCACACCATCAAGGCGATTCTGGTGTCGGCGCTGGCGGATATCTAACCCAACACCGCTCCCACTGTTGGAACGCAGTCAATGTGGGAGTGCTTCTGTGGGAGCTGGCTTGCCTGCGATGCAGACGCCTCGTTATTTCAGATGTACCGAGGTGATGCCATCGCGGGCAAGCCCGGCTCCCACATAAGCCCTCTCCCACATTGGGTCCTGTGTTCGCAACCTAGAACTTTCAGAAGGACATTCTTTATGCGTATCGTCGTTGCACTGGGCGGTAACGCCCTGCTCCGCCGTGGTGAACCCATGACCGCGGATAACCAACGCGCCAACATCCGAATCGCCACCGAACAGATCGCCAAGATCCACCCCGGCAACGAGTTGGTGATCGCCCACGGCAATGGCCCGCAAGTCGGCCTGCTGTCGTTGCAGGCGGCGGCCTATACCAGCGTGTCGCCCTACCCGCTGGACGTGCTGGGCGCCGAAACCGAAGGCATGATCGGCTACATCATCGAACAGGAATTGGGCAACCTGCTGGACTTCGAAGTGCCGTTCGCAACCTTGCTGACCCAGGTGGAAGTGGACGCCAACGACCCGGCCTTCAAAAACCCGACCAAACCCATCGGCCCGGTATACGCCAAAGCCGAAGCCGAGAAACTCGCCGCCGAAAAAGGCTGGGCCATCGCCCCGGACGGCGATAAGTATCGTCGTGTGGTTGCCAGCCCACGCCCCAAACGCATCTTTGAAATCCGCCCGATCAAGTGGCTGCTGGAAAAAAGCGCCATCGTGATCTGCGCCGGTGGCGGCGGCATCCCGACCATGTACGGCGAGGACGGCAAGCTGCGCGGCATTGAAGCGGTGATCGACAAAGACCTGTGCTCATCCCTGCTTGCCGCGCAACTGGACGCCGATTTGCTGGTGATCGCCACCGACGTTAATGCGGCGTTTATCGACTTCGGCAAGCCGACCCAGAAAGCCATCGGCCAGGCCCACCCCGACGACATGGAAAAACTCGGCTTCGCCGCCGGCTCCATGGGCCCCAAGGTACAAGCCGCCTGCGAGTTCGCCCGCCAGACTGGAAAAACCGCCGTCATCGGTTCACTCTCGGACATCGAAGCCATCGTCCAGGGCAGTGCCGGTACACGCATCAGCACGGCAAAACCTGGCATCACCTATCTGTGAAGTAAAGGAGATACGCCTATGGCCACCTTTGAACCCGGTCACTTGCACGTCGAACGTCACGCGCTCAACAAGGATGACTACAGCTACAACCTGTGCATCGACTACGAGGTCAGCCAGGACCCAAAGGAAGGCAAGGGAATGCTCTTCAAGCTGCACGGTTCGGTGCAGGGCAAGGACCTCAAGGAGGAATTCTTTTTGCCCAAGGACCAGGCCTTTGATTTTGCGCGCCATGCGATGAACATCGCGCAGAAATATGGCATGCCCAAGATCGCGACGCTTAACGGCCAGATGCACAAGCAGTACGACTTGATGTTTGAGGACGTACGGCATCAGCTGGATGTGAAGCCCGGGGATCCGGTCAAGCCCGAGCACTTGGGATAACACGTTCGCACTGACACAACACCCTCCATGTGGGAGCGGGCTTGCTCGCGAATGCGGTCTTTCAGTCAATGAATCAAGCGACTGGCACACCGCATTCGCGAGCAAGCCCGCTCCCACATTTTGATCTCCCTCAGCGCCAAGGCATACTTGCCGCCTCACGCTCCCCAGAATCGTTAACCGCCCCATGCGTATCCACGTCAGCTTCATCGACCGCGTCGGCATTACCCAGGAAGTCCTGGCCCTGCTCGGTGGGCGCAATCTCAACCTGGATGCGGTGGAGATGGTGCCGCCCAACGTCTACATCGATGCGCCCACGCTCAGCGCCGAGGTACTCGAAGAACTGCGCGACGCGCTGTTCAGCGTGCACGGTGTACAGGCAGTCACGGTGGTGGATATCCTTCCCGGCCAACGCCGCCACCTGCAACTCGACGCCCTGCTGGCCGCCATGACCGACCCGGTGCTGGCGCTGGACAGTGCCGGCAAGATCCTGCTGGCCAACCCGGCGCTGATCGCCCTGTACGGCCGCGAGCCGGCGGGGGAAAGCATCAGCGAGCTGTTCAACGACGCGGCGCTGCTGGAGACCTTGCTGGAACACGGCTTTCGCCTGCCGCTGCGCGAAATCAGCGTCAACGGCCAGACCTTTTTGCTGGACGCCACGCCGATCACCGACGCCGGCGCCCTGCTGACGCTGTACCAGCCCAACCGCATCGGCGAGCAACTGTCGGCGCTGCACCATGACCATGCCGAAGGCTTTGATGCGTTGTTGGGCGAGTCACCGGTGATCCGCACCCTCAAGGCGCGTGCGCAGCGCGTCGCCGCACTCGATGCGCCGCTGTTGATCCAAGGCGAAACCGGCACCGGCAAAGAGCTGGTCGCGCGGGCCTGTCACGCCATCAGCGCGCGCCACAGTGCGCCGTTTCTGGCCTTGAACTGCGCGGCGCTGCCGGAAAACCTCGCCGAGAGTGAACTGTTCGGCTACGCCCCCGGCGCCTTTACCGGCGCGCAGCGCGGCGGCAAGCCGGGGCTGATGGAGCTGGCCAACCAAGGCACGGTGTTTCTGGATGAAATCGGCGAGATGTCACCGTACCTGCAGGCCAAGCTGCTGCGTTTTCTCAACGACGGCAGCTTCCGGCGCGTCGGCGGCGACCGCGAAGTAAAGGTCAATGTGCGCATCCTCAGCGCCACCCACCGCGACCTGGAAAAGATGGTCAGCGAAGGCACCTTTCGTGAAGACCTGTTCTACCGCCTCAATGTGCTCAACGTCGAAGTGCCGCCGTTGCGCGAGCGCGGCCAGGACATCTTGCTGCTCGCCCGCTACTTCATGCAGCAGGCCTGCGCGCAGATCCAGCGCCCGGTGTGCCGCCTGGCGCCGGGCACCTATCCGGCGCTGTTGGGAAACCGCTGGCCGGGCAACGTTCGGCAGCTGCAAAACGTGATCTTCCGCGCCGCCGCGATTTGCGAAAGCAGTTTGGTGGACATCGGCGACCTGGACATCGCCGGCACGTCGGTGGCGCGCCAAAGCGACGGTGAAGTCGACAGCCTCGAACAAGCAGTGGAAGACTTCGAGCGCAGCCTGCTGGAAAAGCTCTACGCCAGTTACCCCTCGACCCGCCAACTGGCGAGCCGCCTGCAGACTTCGCACACCGCGATTGCCCACCGCCTGCGCAAGTACGGCATCCCAAACAAGCCCTGACTGAGTAAACACGGTTCAAATGTGGGAGCTGGCTTGCCTGCGATAGCGGTGGGTCAGCCAACGCCTAAGTGACTGATAGACCGCTATCGCAGGCAAGCCAGCTCCCACAGGGATTGCATGACTCACCCAATTGGGTCTGAGAACGACATCCAGTGTACTGAAAGCGCTACAGCGTAACGATATCGCTACAACCCTGTTTTTTGCGCGCCATGCAAGGCTTTGATCCACATAGGCTTTTTTTCAGCGGCCCAGCTGTAGCGAAATCGCTACAGGCCAATCTTTCCAACTCCTCACCGATTTTATTAAGCCGTTGATTTATAATGAATTAATAACATTGGCCGCGATATTGCTAAGTAACTCCTCATTATTCCAATCCCGTCCACCAGACGAATCTGGCCCCGAGGAGTTTCCATGAGCGAGTTGCGTTTCACTGAAGATCACGAATGGCTGCGCGCCGAAGCCGATGGCAGCGTCACCGTGGGCATCACCGCTTTCGCGCAAAATGCGCTGGGTGATGTGGTTTTCGTGCAACTGCCGGAGTTGCAGGCCTACGCCAAGGGCGCAGAAGCCTCCACCGTTGAGTCGGTCAAGGCAGCGAGCGGCGTGTACATGCCGCTGGACGGCGAAGTCCTCGACGTAAACGACAAACTCAGCGACAGCCCGGAACTGGTCAACGAAGACCCGATGGGCGAAGGCTGGTTCTTCCGCTTTAAACCCGCCGATGCCGACGCAGTGGCTAAGCTGTTGGATCAGGATGCGTACGACCGCCTGATCAAAGCCAACGCCCAAGCCTGAGGAGCGCGCCATGACGATCAATCTCAGCACCGCCAACGAATTCATCGCCCGTCATATCGGCCCACGCCAGGAAGACGAGCAGCAAATGCTCGCAAAGCTGGGCTTTGACTCTCTCGAAGCTCTGAGCGCCAGCGTGATCCCGGAAAGCATCAAGGGCACCAGCGTGCTCGGCCTGGAAGACGGCTTGAGCGAAGCTCAGGCCCTGGCCAAGATCAAGGCCATCGCCAGCCAGAACCAACTGTTCAAGACCTACATCGGCCAGGGCTACTACAACTGCCACACGCCGTCGCCGATCCTGCGCAACCTGCTGGAAAACCCGGCCTGGTACACCGCCTACACCCCGTACCAACCCGAGATTTCCCAAGGCCGCCTGGAAGCGCTGCTGAACTTCCAGACCCTGATCAGCGACCTCACCGGCCTGCCGATCGCCAACGCGTCCTTGCTCGACGAAGCCACCGCCGCCGCCGAAGCCATGACCTTCTGCAAGCGCCTGAGCAAGAACAAGGGCAGCAACGCCTTCTTCGCCTCGATCCACAGCCACCCGCAAACCCTCGACGTGCTGCGCACCCGTGCCGAGCCGCTGGGTATCGACGTGGTCGTGGGCGACGAGCGTGAACTGACCGACGTCAGCGCATTCTTCGGCGCCCTGCTGCAATACCCGGCCAGCAACGGTGACGTGTTTGATTACCGTGAACTGACCGAACGTTTCCACGCTGCCAATGCCCTGGTCGCGGTCGCCGCCGACCTGCTGGCCCTGACCCTGCTGACCCCGCCGGGTGAGTTCGGCGCCGACGTGGCCATCGGCAGCGCGCAACGCTTCGGCGTGCCGCTGGGCTTTGGTGGCCCGCACGCGGCGTATTTCTCCACCAAGGATGCGTTCAAGCGCGACATGCCGGGCCGTCTGGTCGGCGTTTCCGTTGACCGTTTCGGCAAGCCGGCCCTGCGCCTGGCCATGCAGACCCGCGAGCAACATATCCGCCGCGAGAAGGCCACGAGCAACATCTGTACCGCGCAAGTGCTGCTCGCCAACATCGCCAGCATGTACGCCGTGTACCACGGCCCCAAAGGTCTGACCCAGATCGCCAACCGCATTCATCACCTGACCGCGATTCTCGCCAAAGGCCTGAGCGCGCTGGGCCTGAAGGTTGAGCAAACACACTTCTTCGACACCCTGACCCTCAACACCGGCGCCAACACCGCGGCCCTGCACGACAAGGCGCGCGCCCAGCGCATCAACCTGCGTGTGGTGGATGCTGAGCGCCTGGGCCTGTCGGTTGACGAAACCACCACCCAGGCGGATATCGAAGCCTTGTGGTCGATCTTCGCGGACGGCAAAGCCCTGCCGGAATTCGACGCCAACGTTCAAAGCACCCTGCCGGCCGCGCTGCTGCGCCAGTCGCCGATCCTCAGCCACCCGGTGTTCAACCGTTATCACTCCGAAACCGAGCTGATGCGCTACCTGCGCAAGCTGGCCGACAAGGACCTGGCGCTGGACCGCACCATGATCCCGCTGGGCTCGTGCACCATGAAGCTCAACGCCGCCAGCGAAATGATCCCGGTGACCTGGGCCGAGTTCGGTGCCCTGCACCCCTTCGCCCCGGCCGAGCAAAGCGCTGGCTACCTGCAACTGACGTCCGAGCTGGAAGCCATGCTGTGCGCGGCCACCGGTTACGACGCCATCTCGCTGCAGCCGAACGCCGGTTCCCAGGGCGAGTACGCCGGCCTGCTGGCGATTCGTGCCTATCACCAGAGCCGTGGCGAAGCGCGCCGCGACATCTGCCTGATCCCGTCGTCGGCCCACGGCACCAACCCCGCGACCGCCAACATGGCCGGTATGCGCGTGGTCGTGACCGCCTGCGATGCACGCGGTAACGTCGACATCGAAGACCTGCGCGCCAAGGCCATCGAGCACCGCGAGCACCTCGCCGCGCTGATGATCACCTACCCGTCCACCCACGGCGTGTTCGAAGAAGGCATCCGCGAAATCTGCGCGATCATTCACGACAACGGCGGCCAGGTGTACATCGACGGCGCCAACATGAACGCCATGGTCGGCCTGTGCGCACCGGGCAAGTTCGGCGGCGACGTGTCCCACCTGAACCTGCACAAAACCTTCTGCATCCCGCACGGCGGTGGCGGCCCGGGTGTTGGCCCGATTGGCGTCAAATCGCACCTGACCCCGTTCCTGCCTGGCCACGCGGCCATGGAACGCAAGGAAGGCGCGGTGTGCGCGGCGCCATTTGGCAGCGCGAGCATCCTGCCGATCACCTGGATGTACATCAGCATGATGGGCGGCGCGGGCCTCAAGCGCGCGTCCCAACTGGCGATCCTGAATGCCAACTACATTTCCCGTCGTCTCGAAGAGCACTATCCGGTGCTCTACACCGGCAGTAATGGCCTGGTGGCGCACGAGTGCATCCTGGACCTGCGCCCGTTGAAAGACAGCAGCGGTATCAGCGTGGACGACGTGGCCAAGCGCCTGATCGATTTTGGTTTCCATGCGCCGACCATGTCGTTCCCGGTGGCCGGCACGTTGATGATCGAGCCGACCGAAAGTGAATCCAAGGAAGAACTGGACCGCTTCTGTGACGCGATGATTGCCATCCGCGAAGAAATCCGCGCGGTGGAAAACGGCACGCTGGACAAGGACGACAACCCGCTGAAAAACGCGCCGCACACTGCCGCTGAAATCGTCGGCGAATGGAGCCACCCGTACAGCCGTGAACAAGCGGTGTACCCGGTTGCGTCGTTGATTGAGGGCAAGTACTGGCCGCCGGTTGGCCGGGTCGACAACGTGTTTGGCGACCGCAATCTGGTGTGTGCGTGCCCGTCGATCGAAAGCTACGCCTGATCTGACTGGAGGAACACGGTCAAAAATGTGGGAGCGGGCTTGCTCGCGAATGCGGTGTACCAGTTGATACATCTGGTGACTGAACCAACGCATTCGCGAGCAAGCCCGCTCCCACATTTGAACCGAGCCAGTCTTCAAAAAATAATAAGAAACCGGAGAACAACCATGTCCCTTAGCGTGTTCGACCTGTTCAAGATTGGCATCGGCCCCTCCAGTTCCCACACCGTTGGCCCGATGCGCGCCGCCGCCCGCTTCGTCGAGGGCCTCAAGCGCGACAACCTGTTGAGCGCCACCACCGGCATCAAGGTGGAACTCTATGGCTCGCTGGGCGCCACCGGCAAAGGCCATGGCAGCGACAAGGCCGTGTTGCTGGGCCTGGAAGGCGAACACCCGGACACCGTGAACACTGAAACCGTGGCTGCACGCCTGGCGCAGATGCGCAGCGACGGCCGCTTGAACCTGCTCGGTGAACACAGCATTGCGTTCAACGAGAAAGAACATTTGGCGATGATTCGCAAACCCCTCGCCTACCATCCCAACGGCATGATTTTTCGGGCCTTCGACGCCGCCGGCATCCAGATCCGCAGCCGCGAGTACTACTCGGTCGGTGGCGGGTTCGTGGTGGACGAAGACGCGGCCGGCGCCGACCGGATTGTCGAAGACACCACGCCGCTGACCTTCCCCTTCAAACACGCCAAGGACTTGCTTGGGCATTGCGCCACCTATGGGCTGTCGATCAGCCAGGTGATGCTGACCAATGAAAGTGCCTGGCGCCCGGAAGCGGAAACCCGCGCTGGCTTGCTGAACATCTGGCAGGTCATGCAGGACTGTGTGGATGCGGGTTGTCGCAATGAAGGCATCTTGCCCGGCGGTTTGAAGGTCAAGCGCCGCGCTGCCGCGTTGCATCGACAGCTGTGCAAGAACCCCGAGTCGGCGCTGCGCGACCCGTTGTCGGTGCTCGACTGGGTCAACCTGTACGCGCTGGCGGTCAACGAAGAAAACGCCAACGGCGGCCGCGTGGTCACGGCGCCCACCAACGGCGCGGCCGGGATTGTGCCGGCGGTTTTGCATTACTACATGCGCTTTATCCCCGGCGCCAATGAAGACGGCGTGGTGCGCTTTCTGCTCACCGCCGCCGCCATCGGGATTTTGTACAAGGAAAACGCCTCGATCTCTGGCGCCGAAGTCGGCTGCCAGGGCGAGGTCGGCGTGGCCTGTTCGATGGCAGCCGGCGCACTGTGTGAAGTGCTGGGCGGCAGCGTGTCTCAAGTGGAGAACGCCGCCGAGATCGGCATGGAACACAACCTCGGCCTGACCTGCGACCCGATTGGCGGGTTGGTGCAGGTGCCGTGCATCGAGCGCAATGCGATGGGCTCGGTCAAGGCGATCAATGCGGTGCGCATGGCCTTGCGCGGTGACGGGCAGCATTTCGTCTCGCTGGATAAAGTCATCCGCACCATGCGCCAGACCGGCGCCGACATGAAAAGCAAATACAAGGAAACCGCCCGTGGCGGTTTGGCGGTCAACATTATCGAGTGCTGACGCCTAACAGCGCGTCCGCACGTTTTTCAGGAGCTGAATATGTCCACCCAAACCCTGTTGAAAACTCCACTGCATGCGCTGCACCTTGAGCTGGGCGCGCGCATGGTGCCCTTCGCCGGCTACGACATGCCGGTGCAATACCCACTGGGCGTGATGAAGGAACACCTGCACACCCGTGAACAGGCCGGGTTGTTTGACGTGTCGCACATGGGCCAGATCCGCCTGACCGGCGCGAATGCCGCCAAGGCCCTGGAAACCCTCGTGCCTGTCGACATCATCGACCTGCCGATGGGCATGCAGCGCTACGCGATGTTCACCAACGATCAGGGCGGCATTCTTGACGACCTGATGGTGGCCAACCTGGGTAACGACGAACTGTTCCTGGTGGTCAACGCCGCTTGCAAGGACCAGGACCTGGCGCACCTGCGCCAACACATTGGCGAGCAGTGCACGATCGAGCCGCTGTTTGAAGAGCGCGCCCTGCTGGCCCTGCAAGGCCCGGCGGCGGTGAAGGTACTGGCGCGCCTGGCGCCGGAAGTGACCAAGATGACTTTCATGCAGTTCGCCACCCTGCGCCTGCTGGGTGTGGACTGCTATGTCAGCCGTTCCGGCTACACCGGCGAAGACGGGTTTGAAATCTCCGTGCCCGCCGCCAACGCCGAGAGCCTGGCGCGCAGCCTGCTGGCCGAGACCGAAGTGCAGGCCATCGGCCTGGGCGCCCGTGACTCGCTGCGCCTGGAAGCCGGTCTGTGCCTCTACGGCCACGACATGAACACCGACACCACGCCGATTGAGGCCAGCCTGTTGTGGGCCATCTCCAAGGCTCGCCGTGCCGATGGCGCGCGTGCCGGTGGCTTCCCTGGCGCCGACCGCATTTTCACCCAGCAACAAGCCGGTGTGAGCCGCAAGCGGGTCGGCCTGTTGCCACAGGAACGTACCCCGGTGCGTGAAGGTGCCGAGATCGTCGATGCGCAGGGCACCGTGATCGGCAGCGTGTGCAGCGGCGGCTTTGGCCCGACCTTGGGCGGCCCGCTGGCCATGGGTTACCTGGACAGCGCATTCATTGCACTGGACACCGAAGTGTCTGCGTTGGTACGTGGGAAAAAGGTGCCATTACGTGTAAGTAAAATGCCATTCGTGCCACAACGTTACTTCCGTGGCTGATTGACTGTTCCTATAAGTAACGCGGTTGCGTTAACGTGCACTAAAGTGTAACGCAACCGCCATAAAACAGTGCATTGACGATAGTCAATGTAATAGCGGACAACCTATAACAAGTGATCAACTCTATCGAATAAGTGGGATCCACATTACCCATCAAACAGTCACGAAGCCAAGCAAACGCTGGGCTTTTGGCGGGGCTTGTTTTTTCTCTGTTAGTTGGCGTAGAGTTTGCCCACTGTGTTTGCATGGGTCGCTTTGAACCTGGACCTGGGCAGTAGCCAAAGTTTGCTACAACCCGTTCGACGTCTCTTACTTTCCTGCAACTCAGCCCAGTACTCTTTCATGTGAAAGGGGCTGTCATTAATTTTTTTGCGTCAAGGAAATAAGAAAATGGCTGATCGTCAGAGCGGTACCGTCAAGTGGTTTAACGACGAGAAAGGGTTTGGTTTTATCACTCCAGAAAGCGGTCCGGATCTGTTCGTGCACTTCCGCGCTATTCAGGGCAACGGCTTCAAGAGCCTCAAAGAAGGCCAGAAAGTGACGTTCGTCGCCGTGCAAGGCCAGAAAGGCATGCAGGCTGACGAAGTACAAGCAGAAGGCTGATCCTTGCTGCGACAAAAAGCCCCTGATGGTGACATCAGGGGCTTTTTTATAAGCGTTTGCTCGTAAAATGGCTTTTTCCTCTAGAGAGACTGCCATGTCCAAACCCCTGCTGAGCCCCCAAGGCGAGTTTCCCGCCGTTGGCCTGGGCCGTCGCCTGGCAGCGATGTTTTATGACTTTCTCCTGTGCACTGCCTTGCTGATCGTCACGGCGTTTATCTACAAGCTGGTGTGGATGGCCTTTATCGGCGAGGCGAAGATGCGCGCACTCACCGAGTCCGGCGCGCTGGACGGAGACCCGTTGCTGTCGACGATTCTGTTTTTTGTGTTATTTGGTTTTTTCGCCAAGTTCTGGACCTATTCCGGCCAGACCCTGGGCATGCAGGTGTGGGGCGTGCGCGTGCAGAACGCCGACGGCTCGCGGATCAGCCTGTGGCAAGCGCTGTTGCGGTTTGTGGTGTCGATTGCGTCGTGGTTGTGCGTTGGGCTGGGTTTTATCTGGTCGCTGTTTGATAAGCAAAAACGCAGCTGGCATGACATCTATTCGGATACGCAGCTGGTGCGGATTCCGAAGCAGAAAAAGTAATTCCAAACTACACAAAACAACTGTGGGAGCTGGCTTGCCTGCGATGCAGCACCTCGGTCTATCAGGCAGACCAGGGTGATGCTATAGCAGGCAAGCCAGCTCCCACATTTTGACCGTGTTTACAATTAAATTAAGCGTTGCCGGCAAGCTTGAGGCGCGCCGCCTGGGTGAAGTCCAGCATGCGCTTTAACGGCCGCACCGCGTGCGGAATCACCGACGGCTCGACGAAGATCTCGTTGCTGCCCTCGCGCAGGCACTGCAGCGTGCGTTCCAGTGTATTCATCGCCATCCATGGACAATGCGCGCAACTGCGGCAGGCCGCGCCGTTGCCGGCAGTCGGTGCCTCGATGAAGACCTTGTCCGGGCACAGCTGCTGCATCTTGTAGAAAATGCCGCGGTCGGTCGCGACGATAAACGTCTTGTTCGGCAGGCGCTGGGCCGCTGCAATCAATTGGCTGGTGGAACCCACGGCATCGGCCAATTCAATCACCGACGTCGGCGACTCCGGGTGCACCAGAATCGCGGCATCCGGGTACAGCGCCTTCATGTCCTCGAGCTGCTTGGACTTGAACTCTTCGTGGACGATGCACGCGCCGTCCCACAGCAGCATGTCTGCGCCGGTCTGGCGCTGAATGTAGGTGCCCAGGTGCTTGTCCGGCCCCCAGATAATCGTCTCGCCGTTGTCCATCAGGCTTTCGACGATTTCCAGTGCGCAGCTTGAGGTAACGACCCAATCGGCCCGCGCCTTCACCGCCGCCGAGGTGTTGGCATACACCACCACCGTGCGCTCGGGATGCTGATCGCAGAACGCCGAAAATTCCTCCACCGGGCAGCCAAGATCCAGGGAGCAGGTGGCTTCCAGGGTGGGCATGAGGATGCGTTTTTCGGGCGTAAGAATTTTGGCGGTCTCGCCCATGAAACGCACACCGGCGACCAGTACGGTCTTGGCCGGGTGGGCTGCGCCGAAGCGGGCCATTTCCAGGGAGTCGGAGACACAGCCGCCGGTTTCTTCGGCCAGGGCCTGAATCACCGGGTCGCAGTAGAAGTGGGCGACCAGCACCGCGTCCTGAGCCTTGAGCTCGGCGGCGATGGCGGTACGCAGGCTTGCCTCTTCTTCGGCGCTGAGCGCCTTGGGCTGCTTGGCGTCGAGGTGAGCTTGAACCAGTAGGCGTTCGGAAATTTGCGTCATGTTCGCAAGACCTGCAGGCGCAGTTGCGCGAAAGTCGAGTGTACCACCGGCTCTGGAGCCTTTCGGGCGCCGCCGGACGAAGTGATTGTGTTCATCAAGCACGGGTGAAGCTGCGCAAGGCTACAGAATATCGAATCGATTCAAAAGCCTAATCTGGCCTGCGCAGGCGCGCTGGTCGGGCAAAAAAACGGGAAGGCTCATGACTGGGCCTTCCCGCTTTGACCACGCCGAACGTCAGCGCATCAGCACATCCGGATCGTTCTGCAACAGGATCGAGTCATGCATGTTGGCCAAGGCATCCTTCAAGGGTGACTGCTCCAAGGCATCCTTGTACTTTTTGCTCGCCTGGGCGGCGTGCTCAAGCAGCGCCAGGTAGTCGCGCCTGGTTGAGGCTTCCTTTGGCACCACGCTGTCTTGCACCCGGTTGCCCATCACGTACTTCTGCGTGTGGGTGTTCTGGGAAGCCGATTGGGTAACGGACGCATTCGTCAGTCGGCCGTCTTTATAGGCGAAGGTTGCGGTGCTGCTGGCCTTGTCCTGCACTTGCACATACAGGTAATTCTGCGATTCGCGAGAGCCGTCAAAAACCGGCGGTTTGCCACCGTCGAGGCCTTTATGGAAGCTGGCCGACAGCAGCGATTGCTGGTTCTGGGTGACGCTGCGGTCGCCCATGCTGCGGCCATTGACCTGGGTCTTCTGCGACACGCTGTAGGAAAAGCCCTCAACTTCCGACCGACGCATCGAATTGGGCGCGCCCGCCGCCTGTTTGATCGAGGCCTTGAAGTCAGCCAGGCCCGTCAGCAAGCCTTTGTCGGTCGGGTTATGAGTCAGCGGGTTCGCAGCGCCAGCCCCGGGCGGATAGTTGCTGTTCATGGCGCTAAACGCGTCCTTGAACATGGCCATCAGGTCCGCGTTGGCACTGCCGCGCTGCTCGACGCGGTCGAACTGCGCTAGGTAGGTTTGCAGCGCCTTGGCCTGCTGCTTGGCATTGCCGAGGATCGCCGCGTTTCTCAGGTCCACCGTGAGGTCAATCTGACCCGCCGGGCCACTCATGCGCGTGGTACGGCTCTCGCTGTCGGCATGAAAGGCCAGAGTAATGTCCTCACCGTTCGAGGCCTTCACCTTGGCATTGAGGTCCACCGACGACAGCAGCTTGGCGTCGAACTGAGTCAGCTTGCTCAAGTCGAGTTTCGGCGGCACGGCGGTCAGCCCGTCGACCGAGGCCTGGAATGCGCTGCCCAACTGGCCGACGGCCTTGAGTTCATCGGCGGTCAACTCCCCGCCTTCTACAGTGGCCTGTACGCCCAGGCCATCTTTCTGGCTGGACAGGCTGAACGTCACCGTCTTGCCGCTGGCAGTCTTGATGCTGAGGCTGACCTGGTTGTCGGCCTTGCTGTGCAGCAGCGTCTGGTCCGCCTTGATTGCATCGGTGTCGCCGGCGCGGTCAGCGGTGGTGTTGAGCAGCGACTGGGAAATAGCGGCACCGCCACCTTTGGTGAATTGGTCCACCAACGCAGCGCCCAGCCCACTGTAGCGGCTGGCCGTAGTGACCGAGTGGAAGCCGGAGTTGATGACCCAGGTGATCGAATCATCGCTGTTGTTTTCCCAGGTCCGCACGCTTTCCTGGCCGGGCAACAAGCCGTTTCGAGAATAGGTATCGACGACATCGGCTGCCGGATTGCCAAGGCTGACCACTGAAGAAGGCCGCGTCGGTGAGACATCGAGGGTGTTCGCCAAGGTGGCCGGCGGCGTGCTGGTCGCAGCCCGAACCACAAGGGGATTAGTCGCTACAACAGGCGTTAGCGTAGTCATGACAGTCCGTGTCTTAAAAGCTGAGTAGCGTTCAATCTAACCAAGACACGCCGGGATTAACAGCGCTGAAACCAAAATGGAAGGCAAAGAGCCATGCCAAAAAACTGGCTCTTCGCCGGATTGCATCGATCAGAAGCGGTAAGTCACCGAGCCCCCGAAACCATTGGCGCTGTTCTCATACTTGGCATCGTAGGTCAGTGCCAACTGAGGGTTGTTGTCGCGAATCTTGATCGGTTCTTCCTTCAGGTAGGAATAGGCCACGTCAAAGGTCAGGTTATCCACTGGCGTCCAGCCGGCACCGAGGCTAAACACGGTACGGTCGCCTGTAGGAATACGTACGGAACGGTCGGTGTTGTTGGTCGGCGTCTGGTCCACCGAGAAGCCGGTGCGCAGCACCAGTTGTTTGTTGAGCTGATACGAAAGGCCGATCGCATGGGACCACGTGTCGTGCCAGTGCTCCTGCTCGGTGATGGAATCCAGGCCTGCCAGCTCAGCCGTCAGGTCGGACACGCCGGAATTGTTCACCGTGATCTTCTTCAACTGGCTCCAGCGGGTATAGGTGCTGCCCACGTAAAGGGTCAAGGCATCGGTCAGCTGGTGAGTGACGGAAAAGTCCACGGAAGAAGGCGTGGTCACATTCAGCTTGGCGTCGTACTTCTGTGCCCCGCCATCCAACAGGTCGGAGAGCACGCCCGAGGCGTCGGTATGGCCACTCAAGTGATACACCACTTGCGAATGGTAGGTGAGGCCGACGCGGGTACTGTCCAGCGCCTGCACCAGGATACCGGCGTTAAAGCCCATCGCGGTGTCGTCGCCCTTGATCTTGGCCGTTTCCGTCCCCAGCCCGAACGCCGGTACCTTGGAGTCAAGCTCGCCGCTGATTTTGTTGAAGGTCGGGCCGAAACCTACCGACACCTTGTCGTTGAACGCGTAGCTGACGGTCGGCTGCACGGTGAGGACTTGAATCTTGCTCTTATTCCCAAAGCCATTGCCCTGGAAGCTGTGTTCATAGTCGGTCACCAGGCCAAACGGTGCGTAGATCCCCAGGCCGAACGCCCAGTGCTCATCGATCGGCGTGACCAGGTAACCCATCGGCACGGCAATGCCGGGGACCATGTCGCCCTTGTTGGTGCCGGGATTATCGACGCCGCCCTGGCTGGAGCTGGCGTCCTTGATATTGGTTTTGGCATCCAGGTAGGTCGCCCCGATGCTGACTTCATTGTGCTTGAGGCGCGACATGCCGGCCGGGTTGCCAAACACCGTGCTGGCGTCGTCGGCCGAGGAAGAACGCCCGGCGTAACCGGTGCCCATTGAACTGATGCTTTGTTCATTGAGGGCGAAGCCACCGGCCAGCAGTTGTGTAGAGGCAAGCGAAACGCAAAGCGCCAGGGCGCCTTTAAGAGTTTTGTTATTCATTATTAGGACTCGAATAATTGGTCAGCGCCGGGAAAACTACCAACGTTCGAGCGCGGCGTTTATGAAGAGTTTTTCATGCACGGGATTGTCGGACAATTCTAGATTTTTCAAAGACTTTGCTTGTTTTTAAGCGTCTTTTTATGACCTTTGAACCTGATCGTGACCGCCCGGTTTTATCTGCCCTTCACGCCAGGGCGGTCCGCCCTTGAAAGCTGAACCCAGTCACACGCGGGCACGGGGTGCGCGCGATTGCATTGAGGGTGTCTGGCTGACGCGTCGCGAGTACCCGACGCCTGAGCGTCAACCCCAACGCTTTGCCGGCGCCAGTCAGCACCGTACGTGCGGAAGTCGCTGGTGGGATAGATATCGTAATGACATGATAAGGCCCATTTAACCCATTCGGCCAAACTCAAATGAATACCACTGTCGGGATCGGCTCAGAGCCAAGCGAGCTGGCCGCCACCGGCTTGGGCAGAAGCGAAGCGTTTACCGAGCGCGTTCTGGCCAGCATCAACGATTGCATCAAGGTTCTGGACCTCGATGCCCGCCTCACCTTCATGAGCGAAGGCGGCATGAAAATCATGGAAGTCAGTGACTTCAACGCGATCCGCGGCTGCCCCTGGCCCGACTTCTGGCAGGCCAAGGGAAACACGGATGCCAAGGCTGCCGTAGAGGCCGCCAAAAATGGCGAAAGCGCAAGTTTCATCGGCCCTGCCGAGACGTTGGCCGGCAACCTGAAATGGTGGCATGTGCAGGTCAGCCCGATCCTCGACAGCGACGGCCGGCCGGAACAGATCCTGTGTGTCTCGCGTGATATCACCGCCCTGCGTGAAGCCGAAGAGTCCCTGCGCACACTCAACGAATCCCTTGAGCAAAGGGTGATGGAGCGCACGCGCGATCGCGATCGTATCTGGCGCCTGTCGCCGGACCTGATGCTGGTCGCCCAGCTCGACGGCGTCATCTCTGCGGTGAACCCGGCCTGGACACGCATGCTCGGCCACACCGAACATGATTTGGTGGGCAGCCAGCTGCTGGCCCTGGTGCACCCGGAAGACCTCGCGGTCTCCTCCTCGGCGGTCAGCCGCCTGGGGGACGGCAAGAATTTTCCCAACTTCAAGAACCGTTACCGCCACCAGGATGGCAGCTACCGCATGATCGCCTGGACCGCCGTGCCCGACAGCGACTACATCCACGCGGTGGGCCGGGATATCCAGGCCGAAGAAGAAGCCAAGGAAGCCCTGCGCTTGTCGGAAGACGCCCTGCGTCAATCGCAGAAGCTTGAAGCGATCGGCCAACTCACCGGCGGCGTCGCACACGATTTCAATAACCTGCTGACGGTCATCAAGTCTTGCGCTGACTTGCTCAAGACGCCTTCTTTGAGCGAAGAGCGGCGCATCAAGTACGTGGAAGCCATTGCCAGCACCGTGGACCGCGCCGCGCGTCTGACCGCCCAACTGCTGACCTTCGCGCGCCGCCAGGCGCTGCGTCCGGAGGTTTTCAACGTCGGCAACAGCGTACTGCGCGTGGGCGAAATGATGGACAGCCTGACCGGCTCACGCGTCAAGGTCACCATCGAGGTGCCGCAGGAACCCTGCTTTATCAACGCCGATGAAAGCCAATTCGACACTGCCCTGGTGAATATGGTGGTCAATGCCCGGGATGCCATGGCCGGCAATGGCCAATTGGCGATCCGGGTGGCAACCGCTACGTGGCTGCCTTCAGTGCGCGCCCATCCGGTGCGAGTCGCCGAATACGTGACCATTGAGTTGAGCGACACCGGTTCGGGCATTCCTCCGGAAAAGCTCGACGCCATCTTCGAACCCTTCTACACCACCAAGGGCATTGGCCAGGGCACCGGGCTGGGGTTGTCGCAGGTGTACGGCTTTGCCAAGCAGTCGGGCGGTGAAATCCTGGTGCGAAGCGAATGCGGCAAAGGCAGCCAGTTTATGTTGTACCTGCCCAAGGTCGAGGCCGGCTTGATGCCCGTCATCCAGGACAGTTACGACGTCCCCATCGCCACGGACCTGTGCGTGCTGATGGTTGAGGACAACCCCGACGTCGGCCTCTACACCTCGCAGACCCTGGAGCAAATGGGTTTCAAAGTGCTTTGGGTCGCGGACGCCAACAGTGCGCTCGAGGCCCTCGCGCCGAACCCCGAAAGCTTCCAGGTGGTGTTCTCCGACATTTCCATGCCGGGCATGAGCGGACTGGAATTGCTCGATGCGCTCGAAGCCCTCTACCCGTGGCTGCCGGTGGTGCTCACCACGGGTTACAACGACGAATACGCACGTATCGCCCAGGAAGAAGCCCAGCGTTTTGTGCTGTTGCAAAAGCCCTACTCCACCGAAGCACTGGCCGTGCTGCTGCAGAAAGTCGTCAAGAGTCGCTTGAACCTCACCGCACAAAGCTAAGCCTGAGACGGGGCCGCACCCGCCCCGTCTATAAACACTTCGATTAAGCAGTTTCTCTGCAACAATCAAAAACCGACCCGCGCCCTGGCACTGCCACCAAAACCCGTAAAACCAACCCCCAACCCACGCCCATGCCCCGCGCTCGCACCACCTTTGTGCATTTTTTTACTGAATAACGCGGCATTCCTCACGTTTTACGTAATAAATCCTACAGCCGATGTAACAAACCGTTTAATGATGACTCAAGTGCGGCAAGTCCTCTGAGTCCAAGGTTTGGCTCAGCGGCCGTTTGTCAGTATTTCTACGTTAAGGATGTCGAGTGCCGAGTCAGCCCTCAACCGAACGCCGGTGTTATCTGCGCGGACTGGGTATTGCCCTGCTCTGCCTGTGCGCGCTGCCGGCTGCCGCCGCCGATGCGCCGCAGCCAGGTCAGGAAGCGTTGCGCCTGCAGCAGCAACAGCAGCGCGACCTGCAGCAATTACAACTGGAGCAGCGCCAACGGCAGATGCAACGAGGCAGTTTCGGTACGCAACCGGCCACGCCAGCCCTGCCTGCGGACATCACCAGGGACCAGCGTTGCTGGCCGTTGAGCGGTACACACCTGGTCGGTGTCACGCTGTTCAGCAAGGCTGAGCTGAGCAAGCACATCGACCCCTATGTTGCGCCCTGCATGGGCGTTATCCAGATCAATCGCCTGCTGGCCGAGATCACCCGGCTGTATGTCGAAGCCGGTTATATCGCCAGCCGTCCGTACCTCGTCAGCACGCCCGTTGCCGGTCAGCCGCTGGATATTCACGTCGAAGAAGGCTACCTGGAAGCCATCGAGCTGGCCGACCAAAGCCTGCCGGTGTCGTTAGGCGGCGCGTTTGCGGGGATGCTCGGCAAGCCGCTGAACCTGCGCGACCTGGAGCAAGGCCTGGACCAGCTCAACCGTCTGCGCTCGGTCGACCTCACTGCCGACATCGCCCCTGGCAGTGCGCCGGGCGCCTCGCGCATTATCCTGCGCTCGCGCAGCAGCGCCTCACGCTGGGGTCTGGGGCTGGGCGTGGATAACCTTGGCAGCGCCGGCACCGGGCGTGATCGCAACGCCATCAGCCTGAGCCTGGACAGCCCGCTGCAGCTTAACGATGCGCTCAACCTGAGCTTCAGCGACACCCTCAACCACGGCCCGCGCTACAGCCGCAGCAACAGCCTGTTTTATTCGATTCCTTATGGTTATTGGACCTACAGCCTGTTCGCCAGCCACACCGAATACCGCTCGCCGTATAAGCTCAGCCGCGCCACGTTTTACAACAGTGGCCGCACCGATCAGGTCAGCTTGCGCACCGACCGCGTGCTGTGGCGCGACCAAAGCCATCAACTCAGCGCCAACCTGCAACTGGCCTATAAGGACGTCGACAGCTACCTGCAAAAGGTTCGCCTGGGCATCCAGAGCCCGACGCTGACTGTGGCCGAGGCTGGCGTGAATCTGTTCTGGCTCAACAGCGCGGTGTGGAACCTCGATGTCAATTACGCCCAGGGCCTGACCTGGTTCGGCGCCGATCGCGATGCTGACCACACGCAGAACAACCTGCCCCAGGCGCAATTCCACAAGTACCGCGCCAACCTCACCCAATGGCGCAACGGCCAATGGCAGGGCCAAGCGTGGCAATGGCAGAGCCAACTCTCGGCGCAATACAGCCCGGATACGTTGCCCGCCATCGAACAATTGCTGGGCACCGACGACTCGGCGGTGCGCGGCTACCGCGACAACAGTGCATCCGGGGCCATCGGCGCGGTGTGGCGCAACACCTTGCGCCTGCCGCTGAACAGCGACCTGCCGATAAAAATCACGCCACGCCTGGGCCTGGACAACGGCTGGGTCAAGCGCGAACACGGCGCACCGGGCCAACGCCTGAGCGGGGCCAGTGCCGGGCTCAACCTCAGCTGGAAGAACGTGCAACTGGACCTCGATTACCAACGCAACCTCAACACCCCCACAGGGTTTGGCCAGGAGCCGGAGGTCTGGCTGACGCGCTTGAGCCTGCAAATATGAGCAACCACCGGTTTTTAGCCTGAGTCAACCGCCGTACCTGACCCCCTCAGCAGCGTTGCAACGAACAACGCACGTCGCGGATCAGCCAACACAGAGCGAATATATTTATGCCGACTGACACCCATACGTTTCACCTTTCCCCTCAGGGCAAACTGCGCTGGGCCATCGCCAGCCTGTTCCTGCTGCCGCAGCTGGTGCTGGCCGGTGGCTTGAGCGTCGTCCAAGGGCCTGGCGGTACCCCGCAGCTGCAAAACCAGGGCGGCGTGCCCATCGTCAACATCGTCGCGCCGAACGCCGGTGGCCTGTCCCACAACCAGTTCCTGGACTACAACGTCGATCGCCAGGGCGTGGTGTTGAACAACGCCTTGCAGGCCGGCCAATCGCAACTCGCCGGGCAGTTGGCGGCCAACCCGCAGTTCCAGGGCCAGGCGGCGAGCGTGATCCTTAACGAAGTGGTGAGCCGCAACGCCTCGGCCATCAACGGCGCCCAGGAGATTTTTGGCCGCGCCGCCGATTACGTGCTGGCCAACCCCAACGGGATTTCCGTCAACGGCGGCAGTTTCATCAACACGCCGAATGCCAACCTGGTGGTGGGCCGGCCTGAACTCAACGACGGCAAGCTGCAAGGTTTGAACACGCGCGATGCCAGCGGCCAACTGACGGTGCAAGGCCAGGGCCTGCAAAACGGCGCGGGTTCGATCAACCTGATCGCGCCGCGCATCGACAGCGACGGGCGCCTCAGCGCGCGTGACCAATTGAACCTCACGGTGGGGCGCAATCAGGTTGACTATGCCAGCGGCCAGGTGCGCCAGGTCGACCCGGCGAGCAAAACCCAGGACCAGCGCATCGACGCTCGTCTATTTGGGGCCATGCAGGCTGGCCGCATCAACATCATCAGCACCGCCGAAGGTGCCGGCGTGCGGGTGGGCGCTGTGCAACTCGAAGGCCGCGACGGGGTGAAGGTCAGCTCGGCCGGCGACCTCGGTATCAGCGGCCAGGTCCACGCCGACAGCCTCGCCGCCACCCGCGCCGGCGTGCACAGTCGCCAGGGCGATGTCGACGTGCACAGCGCCAAGGACTTGAGCCTGGCTGCCGCTGACGTCAGCGGGCGCAACGTCAAGCTCGACGCCGGCCGCAACCTGACGCTCAGCACGCTGGAAAGCCGCACGCTGCAAGAGAAGCGTGAACAGTGGAACAACAGCAACTTCCTGTTCACCTACGAAACCTACGAGCGCACCACCACCGACAAGGACTCGCGCCAGCACGGCAACAGCGTCGTCGCGCAGCAAAACGCCGCGCTGTCGTCTGGCGCCAACACCGAGATCAAGGCCAGCACCGTCGAAGCGGGCCAAGCCCTGCGCGTCAACAGCGGCGCCGACCTGCAATTGAGTGCCGCCACCCAAACCCATGAAACCCGCGACCAGGGCAACCATCGCAAGCACCTGTGGAAAGCCAACTGGGACAACTCCAGCAGCGAACAGCGCAGCGTCACCAGCAGCCTCAAGGCCGGCAAGACGCTGGCGCTGACCAGCCAGCAAACATTGCAGCTGCAGGGCGCCGAGTTGAAATCGGCGGGCGATATTCAATTGGCCGCCCGCCAAGTGGACATCACCAGCGCCAGCCGCACCCAGAGCAGCCGCGACAACGCTTACTCCGGTGACCTGACTGGCGGCAGTTTCTTCGGCAAGAACGGCGACGGCGACAAGGGCAAGACCCTGAACACCGGCAGCAAGGTCAACGCCGACGGCAAGCTGATCGTCCAAGCCGACGAGGTGCGCATCAGCGGCAGCCAGGCGCGCGGCGGCCAACAGGCCAGCGTGATCAGCGACAACGGCTCGCTGGTGATCGACGGCGTGCAAGACACGTCCCACGACAACAGCCACAGCAACGACAGTAAGTTCTTCGGCATCAGCAAGGATGAAAGTCGCAAGAACCTCAAGGACAGCACCGTGGTCGCCAGCGACCTGCGCTCGGACAGCAACCTCACACTGCACAGCGCCAAGGACATCAGCGTCAGCGGCGCCAAGGTTTCTGCGGCAGGCGAACTGCAAGCGGATGCCAAGGGTGACATCAAAGTCGCTTCGGCTGAAAACACCTCCCACACCACCACCAGCACTCACACGCGGGGCTTTGATGGCTACGCCAAGGAAACCGCCGACGGCAGCCGTCAATACCGGGCGGGCGTGAACTATGCAGACCAGCAGCACACCAGCAAAACCGCTACCACGAAGCAGCAGGCCTCCAGCCTCAGCGGCGCCAGCCTGGCCGTGACGGCAGGTGGCGAGGTGAGCATCAAAGGCTCCGACCTTAAAGCCACAGCAGGCGATGCGAGCGTGAGGGGTAAAAACGTTGAATTGCTGGCGACCGATGACAGCACCCGCAATCAAACCGACGCGGCCACCACTGCCGGCGGCGTGTACTACACCGGCGGCCTGGACCGAGCCGGCAGTGGTGCGCAGTTCAGCCATCAGAGCAGCCATGACACCCGTGACGAAACCACAGCGCAAACCAGCCGCGTGACGTCGGCCGGCACGCTGACGATCAACGCCGGCAACACCCTTACCAGCCAGGGCGCGCAGGTGAAGGCGGGTTCCGCGTTGCAGGTCAATGCGGCCCAGGTCGATAACCAGGCGGCGCATAACACCCAGACCAGTACCCACAAGCAGAACGGTTGGACCGCCGACGTCGGTGCCAATGTGGAATACAAAGGCATCACCCGGCCAATCGAAAAAGCCGTCGAAGGCGTGGCCCAGGCCAAATTCCATCAGCCCGGCCTGCTGGATGCCTTCGAGCAACCGAATGTCGGGCTGGATGTGGAAGTCGGCCATGCCAACAAGGTCCGCACGCAGCAGGACAGCACTGCCGTGGTCAGCCAGTTCAGTGGTGGCACGGTGCAGGTCAATGTCGCCAACACTCTGAAGGATCAAGGCACGCAGTACCGCGCCAGCGAGGGCGGGCTGAAGATCAACGCCGGCGAGCACTTCGCCACGGCGGCCGCCAACACCCACAGCAGCAGCGAGCAAGGCGTGGACGCCAAGGCCGGCGTGCGGGTCTACACCAGCACCGGTGAAGACTTGAACATTCGCGGCAGCGGCGCGGGCGGCAGCAGCGATGTACGCGAGTCCGGCAGCACGGCGGTGGTTGGCAGCTATGCCGGAGCCCAGGGTGTGAACATCCAAACCAAGGACGACGCGCGTTATGCAGGCAGCCAGCTCAACGGCGGCCAGGCCGGCGTCAACCTCAAGGCCGGTGGCGAATTGGCGCTGAACCAGGCCAACGATACCCAGAACAACACCGATAACAGCCTGCGTGGCAGCGGTTCATTGACCGTGGGCACGGCACCGGGCAGCAACGGTACGAACATCAACCTCGGTGCCGGTGTGCAACTGGACAACAAGCGCCTGGACGCCCACGACAGTCAGGCGCGCGTCGCGACGCTGCAGGGCAACGGCCCGGTCCAGCTCAGCAGCGGTGGCGACATGACTTTGCAAGGCACTCAGGTCGGCAGCAGCACCGCGAAGACCGGTGACATCAGCCTCAACGCCGGCGGCAAGCTGAACCTGCAGGCGGCCACCGCTACTCACGTGAGCAGCACCAGCAACCTGGGCGGCGGCCTGACGCTGGGGGCCGGCAAGACCAGCAGCGCCGAAAGCAGCGGCACGACTGGCAGCTTGAGCGCCAACTTCAACATCGGCAAAGGCGCGGAAAACGACCAAGGCGTTAGCGTCGGCCAGTTGCACAGCAACGGCAACGTGAGCCTCACCAGCGGCGCCGCCACGGCGGATGCCATCCACTTGCAAGGCACCCAGGTGGTGGCTGACAGCGTCAATCTGGAGGCGCAGAACGGCGGCATCCTGCAAGAATCGGCGCAATCGCCCCAGGCGCATAACACCTGGGGCGTGACCCTGGGCGCAGGCGGCAGCGGCGGCAAAACCACCCTGGCCGACGCCGGTGAGCACGACACACCCAAGACCCAGCACGCCATCAATGCGCGGGCCAAGGTCGACGTGGATCGCCTGCAGGGCACCACCCAGCAGAACAGCCTGATCAAGGCAGATAACGTTGTCATCAACAGTGCCGGTGATACGCACCTGGCTGGCGCGCGGATTGAAGCGCAGCACGTCAGTGGCAACGTCGGCGGCAACCTCGTTGTCGAGAGCCGCAAGGATCAAGTCAGCAGCACCCAGGTCAACGTCGACGCCAAGCTGGATGCCGAAAAAAACCAGCCCGGCGTGGTCAGCAAACTGGCCAAGGCCAGCGGCCCGCTCAAGGACAAGGTGCAAGCCAAGGCCGAGGGCGCGTTCGACAAGCACCGTGAAAAGCTCGAAAACGCCGTGGACACAGGCACCGAGCACCTGGCTTCGGCCAAGGACAGCGTGGTCAACAGCGTCGGCAACGCCAAGGAGCGCCTCGGCGAAAAACTCACCCGCAGCGGCAGCTACGACGTGAACCCCGAGCCGCGTGGCGCCTTCGGTACAGGCGTGGACAAAGCCAAGGCTTACCTGGCGGACAAAAAGGAGGCCGTGGGCACTCGGCTGTCCGACCTCAAGGACAAGGTCTGGCCAAAAACCACTGACAGCTACGCCGTCAGCGGCAAGAACACCACCGGCAGTGCGGTGGCCGATACGGCAGAAGGCGTGCTGTTTGGCGACAAAAGCGGCAACACGTCCTACACCCCGACATTGAAGCTGGACGTCAGCCATGGGGTGAAAGACAGCGTCACTCAAGCGTCGGGCCTGCGCGGTACCCAGGCCGTCAACCTGCAGGTGAGTGGTGAAACTCGCCTCACGGGCGCGCGGATCAGTGCGGACAATGGCAAGGTCGACTTGGGCGGTTCCAAGGTGACGGCAACGACGCTGGCTGGCAGCGACTACCGCGCGGATGTGGGGCTGAACCTGTCCAAATCACCGGTCAACCTGGCGTTGGGGGCCAAGGATGAATTGACCCAAAAACAGGACGACGCCACGCGTAAGGATCAAGCCTTCAACGTTGGGCCGCTGCGGGTGGGCGGGCACAGTGACAACCAGGTGCTGCAGGCGGGGGTCGACCAAAGCATCAACTAAGCAGCACGGCGGCGGTGGACGTGGGCAAGCCCGCGCTCATCGGCGCAAACATTTCTAAATGTTTCTTCATAAAGCCAAACCGTCATTAAACAGACATATCTCAGGAATTAAATCGTCACGTCCTAGACAGGTGGACCTATCCACTTACCCCTTCCCTTGAGGTGTTGTCGTGATGTTGCCGACTAAAAAAAGTCTGTCTGTTCTGTTCGCCGCCCTGTGCCTGAGCGGCGTGGCCCACGCCACTGACGTTACCGGCGCCGGTTCCAGCTTCGTCTACCCGGTGCTGTCCAAGTGGTCGCAGGACTACAGCAAGAACTCCAGCAACCGCATCAACTATCAGTCGATCGGCTCCGGAGGCGGTATTGCCCAAATCAAGGCCGCCACCGTGGACTTCGGCGCCTCCGACGCCCCGCTGTCGGCCGACGAGCTCAAGGCCGGCGGCCTGGGCCAGTTCCCCAGCGTGATCGGCGGCATCGTGCCGGTGATGAACGTCGAAGGTATTGCGCCGGGCCAGTTGAAGCTCGACGGCGACGTGCTGGCGAAGATCTTTCTCGGTGACATCAAGGCCTGGAACGACCCGGCCATCGCCGCGCTCAACCCTGGCTTGAACCTGCCGGTGGCAAACATCACCGTGGTGCACCGCTCCGACGGTTCGGGCACCTCGTACAACTTCACCAACTACCTGGCCAAAGTCAGTGACAGCTGGAAAACCAAGATCGGTTTCGGCACCACTGTGCCGTGGCCGGTGGGTGTGGGCGGCAAAGGCAACGAAGGCGTTTCGGCCTACGTGAAGCAGATCAAGAACTCTATCGGCTTTGTGGAATACGCCTACGCGCTGCAGAACAAGATGACCTACACCCAGTTGAAGAATGCGTCGGGCAAATTCGTCAAACCTGACGCCAAGGCCTTCCAGGCAGCCGCGGACACCGCCGACTGGGCCAATGCCAAAGACTTCAACCTGATCATGACCAATGCCCCAGGCGAAGGCGCGTGGCCGATCACGGCGACCACCTGGATCATCATGTACAAGCAGCCCAAGAATGCCGAGCAAAGCCAGGCAGCGTTCAGCTTCTTCAAATGGTCGCTGGAAAAAGGCCAACAACAGGCAGCAGCGCTGGACTACGTAGCCCTGCCGGACTCCCTGGTGTCGCGCATCGAAGGTTACTGGAAGTCTGACTTCGCCAACTGATTCGCCCTACAACCGCCTTCCTCATTGATTGCGGGAGGCGGTGAGCACATCTGATATGAACGACACCGTCCACCCGCTGGTTATGACTACTCACGCAGGCGACACCGCGGGCGACCGTCGTGCCACCCGCGATCAACGCCACGACTTGTGGTTCAAACGCTCGATGTTCGGCGCAGCCATGCTGGTGTTGGCGCTGCTGGGTGCCATTGCGGCCTCGACCCTGTGGGGCGGCGGCCTGGCGTTCAAGACCTTTGGTTGGAGCTTTATCACCAGCACCGAATGGGATGCGGTGAACAACCACTTTGGTGCTGTGGTGCCGATTTACGGCACCTTGGTCACCTCGTTTCTGGCCTTGCTGATCGCGGTGCCGGTGAGTTTCGGCATTGCGATTTTTCTCACCGAAGTCGCGCCACCCTGGCTGAAGATGCCGGTCGCGTCGGCCATTGAGCTGCTCGCCGGTATCCCCTCGATCATCTATGGCATGTGGGGCCTGTTCGTATTCGGGCCGTTCATGGCCGAACACCTCTCGCCCTTGATCAATGACTACCTGGGTGCCCTGCCCTTTGTTGGCTCGCTGTTCCAGGGCCCGCCGTTGGGAATTGGCATGCTCACTGCTGGCATCGTGCTGGCGGTGATGATCATGCCGTTTATCACCTCGGTGATGCATGAGGTGTTTCGTAGTGTGCCCACGCCGTTGAAAGAATCGGCCTACGCGCTTGGCAGCACTACCTGGGAAGTGGTGTGGGACATCGTCTTGCCCTACACCCGCTCGGCCGTCGTAGGCGGGATTTTTCTCGGCTTGGGCCGCGCCCTTGGCGAGACCATGGCCGTGACCTTCGTACTGGGTAACGCGCAACAGTTTTCCGCGTCCCTGTTGATGCCCAGCAGCTCGATTGCCTCGGTCATCGCCAACGAATTCAGCGAGGCCTACACCGACCTGCATCGCTCCGCGCTGATCGCCTTGGGCTTCTTGCTGTTTATCGTGACATTCGTGGTGCTGGCACTGGCGCGCCTGATGCTGATGCGCCTGTCGCGTAAGGAAGGGTTATGAACACTCACGAACGCCTGTACCGCAAACGCGCGCTTAAAAACGCCGTGGCCATGTTCTTCAGTTGCGGCGCCACCGCCTTTGGCTTGCTGTGGCTGGCGTGGATACTGCTGACCACCCTCATCAATGGGTTTCAGGCGCTCAACCTGCGCCTGTTTACCCAGATGACTCCGCCACCCGGTACCGAAGGCGGACTGGCCAATGCCTTTTACGGCAGCGCGCTGATGTCCGGCATCGCGCTGTTGATCGGCACGCCCATCGGGCTGATGGCGGGAATTTGGCTGGCGGAGTTCGCCCGCCACTCGCGTCTGGGCACCACGGTGCGGTTTATCAACGACATCCTGCTGTCGGCGCCGTCGATTGTGCTGGGCCTGTTTATCTATACCGGCGTCATCCTGCCGCTGAACCTGCTGACCAACCATCAGGTCGGGTTTTCCGCCATCGCCGGCGCCCTGGCCCTGGCGTTATTGGTGATCCCGGTAGTGGTGCGCACCACCGATGAAATGCTCCAGCTGCAACCTTCGACCATGCGCGAAGCAGCCTTGGCATTGGGTGTACCGCAATGGAAGCTGACGCTGCAGATTGTGTTGAGAGCGGCCAAGGCCGGCGTCGTCACCGGCATCCTGCTCGCCCTGGCGCGGATTACCGGGGAAACCGCGCCCTTGCTGTTCACCGCCTTCGGCAATCAGTTCTGGAGCAGCAACCTGCTCAAGCCGATTGCCAGCGTACCCGTGGTTATTTTCCAGTACGCCATGAGCCCGTTCGATGACTGGCACGCGCTCGCCTGGGCGGGTGCACTGGTGCTGACGCTGTTCGTGCTGGTGCTGAGCCTGACATCCCGCCTGATCCTTTTACGCAATAGGTCTCACTGATGGACGCCACCGGCATTGCTCACGAAAAAACCAAAATCCAGGTGCGCGGGTTGGAGTTTTTCTACAACAACCAGCGCTCGCTGAACGCCATCGACATTGATATCCCGGAAAAACGCATCACCGCCATCATCGGCCCTTCAGGCTGTGGCAAATCCACCTTGCTGCGCGTGTTCAACCGCATCTACTCGATGTACCCCAAGCAGGAAGCCCGTGGCGAAGTGCTGCTCAACGGCGAAAACATCCTCGCTCCCGGCTACTCGATGAATCGCCTGCGCAGCCACGTGGGCATGGTGTTCCAAAAGCCGGTGCCGTTTCCGATGTCGATCTACGACAACATCGCCTACGCCGTGCGCCACCACGAAAAACTTTCCCGCCGCGAAATGAACGATCGCGTCGAGCAAGCCCTGCGCGGCGGCGCCCTGTGGGATGAGGTGAAAGACAAACTCAACCAGAGCGCACAGAGCCTCTCCGGTGGCCAGCAACAGCGACTGTGCATCGCACGCACCATCGCGCTGCGCCCGCAAGTGTTGCTGCTGGACGAGCCGACCTCAGCGCTCGACCCCATTTCCACCGGGCGCATCGAGCAATTGATTACGGAATTGAAGACGCAGTACACGGTGATCATCGTGACCCACAACATGCAGCAGGCCGCACGGGTGTCGGACAACACCGCGTTCATGTTCATGGGGGAATTGATTGAGTACGGCAAGACCGACCAGATCTTTACCACGCCGAAGATGAAGCAGACTGAGGATTACATTACCGGGCGGTTTGGCTAACCGCTCGGCGTGGTAAAGCATTGGCGGCTTGGTGGCAGGCTCAGCCCGAGCGGGCTGGATTTACCTATTGATCGATGCACAGGCTGCGATAAGTCTGTATGCCAAGGGCTCGCAGTAAAGCCTGGCGTCGCAAGGCCCAAATCACAGGCAAAAAAAAACCCGGAAATCCTCACTTGCGTGGGCCTTCCGGATTTTCTAAACCGCCAAAAATGGTGGGTCGTGTGGGATTCGAACCTACGACCAATTGGTTAAAAGCCAACTGCTCTACCAACTGAGCTAACGACCCGCTGTGTGGTGGCGCGTATAATACTGATTTCTAAGGATTATTCAACACCTTATTTTAAATAAATCAGAAATAACGCGTTGGGTCAGTAATTCCGGCCGCCTGGAAGCCTTCTGCGCGCAGTCGGCAGGCGTCGCATTTCCCACATGCACGGCCGTCATCGTCTGCCTGGTAGCAGGAAACAGTCAGCGTGTAATCGACGCCAAGTGCTACACCAGTCTTCACAATGTCCGCCTTGGTCATGTTCTGCAGCGGCGCCTGAATATGGAAGCCCTGCCCCTCTACGCCGGCCTTGGTGGCCAGGTTGGCCATGCGCTCGAACGACTCGACGTACGCTGGTCGGCAGTCTGGATAGCCGTTGTAGTCCAGCGCGTTGACACCGATGAAGATGTCGCGCGCATTCAATACTTCAGCCCAGCCAAGCGCCAGAGACAGAAATACGGTGTTGCGCGCTGGCACATAGGTCAGCGGAATGCCTTCACTGGGCGCCTCGGGCACGGCAATGCTGCTGTCGGTGAGCGCGGACCCGCCGATGCCATTGAGGTTGAGACCGATCACCTTATGCTCGACCACGCCCATGTCACGGGCCACGCGCGCGGCGGCGTTCAGCTCGGCGCGGTGGCGCTGGCCGTAGTCGAAGCTCAGGGTGTAGCAGTTGAAGCCTTGGGCGCGGACCATGGCCACCAGGGTGGCCGAGTCCAGACCGCCGGAAAGCAGGATGACTGCACGCTTTTGTTCAGCCATGTCAGCGCCCCGGCTCGTCATTCCACAGGTATTTGTGCAGCTGCAACTGCAGGCGCACCGGCAGGTTGTCCGCCACCACCCAGTCAGCCAGGTCGCGAGCGTTCAGGTCGTGATGGCTGGGAGAGAACAGCACCTCGCCTGCACGACGGTCCAGCCCGTACTGGATCAGCTTGGAAGCCGCCCAGTCATAATCGTCGCGGGAACAGATCACGAACTTGACCTGGTCATTGGCGGTCAGCAGGTCCATGTTGGCGTACAGGTTGCGGTGCGCCTCTTTGGAGCCAGGGGTCTTGAGGTCGACCACACGGCTGACGCGCGGATCCACGGCCGAGATGTCCAGGGCGCCGCTGGTTTCGAGGGAAACCTCGTAACCGGCGTCACACAGCCGCTTGAGCAGCGCGATGGCATTGGGCTGGGCCAGGGGTTCGCCGCCCGTCACACAGACGTAGCGCGGCTTGAAACCGGCAACCTGCTCGATGATGTCGTCCAGGGTGCGCACGGTGCCGCCGCTGAAGGCGTAGGCGCTGTCACAGTATTGGCAACGCAAGGGGCAGCCGGTCAGCCGTACAAATACAGTCGGCAGGCCAGCAGTGCGCGTTTCACCCTGTAACGAGTAAAAAACTTCGGTAATACGTAATGTGTCTTGCATAGTCGCCACGGGCGTAACAGCTAAACAGGCTGTCCGCCTCCGTCAGGCACTTCAAGGAATTGCGCAAACGCGTAAACCCCAGGAAGCGTGTTTCATAAAAGGGCGTGGATTCTAACGAAAAAACCCGCGCCAGGCGCGGGTTTCTTCTAAACGGGAAGCATCGCTTACAAGCGCTGCAGATCCCGCTGTGCCAACTGGGCAGCGGAGGTACCCGGATATTGGGCAACCACCTGCTGCAGAATGCCTTTGACCTTGTCGGTGTGACCCAGGCGGCGTTCTACGTCAGCGAGTTTGTACAACGAATCAGGCACCTTGGCGTGCTTTGGGTAAAGCTGGCTGACCTTGGCAAAAGCCTGGCCTGCACCTTGCAAATCACCCTTGGCCAAGTTGACCTCGCCCAACCAGTACTGGGCATTGCCCGCGTATTGGCTGTTCGGGTATTTGCGCAGGAATGCGGTAAAGGCCTGGCTGGCCTTATCGAAATCCTTGGCTTTGATCAGGTCGAAGGCTGCATCGTAATACAGCTTTTCTTTCGCCGGATCACCCGGTTCGCTGCTGGCGGCAGGGGCTTGGCTTGCCGCCGCGGCCCCTGCTGCTGCACCACCGGCGGCGCTTGGTGCGCCACCGGCAGAAGAATTATCAGGAGTGGCGGCAGGTGTAACGCCGGCTCCAATGCGTCGGTCAAGATCCTGGTAACGCTCCAGGCCTTCTTGCTTAAGCTGGTTCACTTGATTCTGCAGAACTTCAATCGTGCCTTGTTGCTGCGACAATTGATCCTGCATGCGTTGCAGCTGGTTGAACAGTTCGCCCTGTGCCGAGGGAGCGGACGTAGCCGCTCCCCCAGCATAGGCGCCGTTCGTGCCATAACCCGCTGGCGGATAACTGCTCCCGCTATTGTTATAGCCAGAGTTGCTATCTTCCACAGGAACCGCAGCCCACACCGCAAGCGGTGCGAGGCTGAGAGCCAATACAGTTAGAGCACGACGGCACGTTCGCATGACGAATTACTTACGCAGTTCGACGCGACGGTTTTGAGCCCAGGACTGCTCGTCGTGGCCAGTAGCAACTGGACGCTCTTTACCGTAGGAAACCAGTTCCAGTTGGCCTGGAGCAACACCTTGCAGTACCAGGTAGCGCTGAACGGCTTTCGCACGACGCTCGCCCAGTGCCATGTTGTACTCACGAGTACCACGTTCGTCAGTGTTACCTTCCAGAACAACGCGAGCGCCGTTAGCTTTCAGGTCCTTCGCGTGAACGTCCAGAGCGCGCATGGCTTCTGGCTTCAGGTCCGAACTGTCGTATTCGAAGTAGAAAGTGGTGATAGCGCGCAGAGCAGCTTCTTCGCTCAGGGAGCCGTCAACTGCACCAGTGTTAGCGCCGTAACCAGCGTTTGGATCAACAGCTGCGCCTTCACCGGCATTGTCGCCGCCTTTAGACGAGCAACCAACGGCTACGGACAGAGCCAGAGCCAGAGCAGCAAACTTACCAAACTTCAGCATTTCCATCGTGAAACTCCTAATGAACCCCAGTGTGTTAAGTACTTCTTTTTGTAGCGCCGCGTCAGTTCAGGTAAGGGGACCAGGACGGTTCTCTGACTTCGCCTTGAGCGGTAGGAAGCGGGAGCCTTACGCGTCCATTAATGGACACGAGCATCAAGACTCCCCGGCCCTGCTGGCGGGTGGCGTAGATTACCATGGTGCCGTTGGGCGCAACAGTAGCTGACTCATCAAGGTTGGTATCTGTGAGGATTTTTACGGTTCCGCGCTGCAAATCCTGGGCCGCAACCCGGAAATTAGTGAAACCATCCTGACGGTGAATCATCACCAACGTCTTTTCATCGGCCGAAAGCTTAGGATTGGCATTGTAGTTACCAATAAAGGTCACGCGTTCTGCGCCACCGCCATTCACGTTCGCTTTATAAACTTGTGGCTTGCCGCCACGGTCGGAGGTGAAGTAGATGGTCGAGCCATCCTTACCCCAGAAAGGTTCGGTGTTGATGCCCGGGCCGCTGGTAACACGGCTGATCTGGCGCGAAGCCATGTTCATCACGTAGATGTCCGGGTTGCCGTCCTTGGAGAGCACGAACGCCAGGCGCGAACCATCCGGCGACCAGGCTGGTGCACCGTTGAGGCCTTCGAAGTTGGTGATCTGCTCGCGACGACCTGTATCGATGTGCTGAACAAAGATCCGTGGACGGCGCTGCTCGAACGATACGTAGGCAATACGCTTGCCGTCCGGCGCAAAGCGCGGCGACAGGATTGGCTCACGCGATTGCAGCAAGGTCACAGCACGTGCGCCGTCGTAGTCCGAACGCTGCAAAGTGTAACGAGTGTTGTCTACAGAGAAACGCTCAGCCGTTACATAAAGCAGACGTGTCGAGAAAGCACCCTTGATACCGGTCAGCTTTTCAAACGACTGGTCCGAGATGTAGTGCGCCATGTCCCGCAGTTGTTCGGCGGTGCCCGATACGCTGCCGGTCAAGACCTGCTGCTCGGTGGCCACGTTGAACAACGTGTACTGGATCTGCAGGCGACCGCCGGCCGGCGTGATGTTGCCGACCATCAGGTACTGGGCGCCCACTGCCTTCCAGTCACGGAACACAACTTCGCTGGCCTGGTTAGGCTGGCTGATCATGTTGCCTTTCGGAATCGGCGCGTAGTACCCGGAGTTGCGCAGGTCGTCACTGACGATCTGGGCCATGTCGTCCGGCAGCACGCTGCCGCCCTGCCAGCCGAACGGTACTACGGCAATCGGGGTGGCCCGATCGCTACCGCTGGTAACCAGGATGTTCTTTTCATCCGCCGCCGCTATCCCTGCCATACAGCAAATAACGACAAGCATTCCTCGAAGAAGGTTTCTCACAAGGCTAGATCCTCAGGTGTGAATGTCATCTTGAATGAACGATAGGGAGCGAAGTCGCTTGGTTTCATTCCCTGCATCTCGGTCAACCGGCCAATGTTCTTGACCGCGGCAACCGCCGAACTGTCGAACGAACCGTCACCACTGGACTTGGCCACGCTGACCGAAGTCACCGTACCGTCCGGCAACATGCCGATCTGCAGCACTACTGTCATGCCTTTGCGTGCCGAAGGTGGACGTGTCCAGCCTTCCGCTGCCCGTGCCCGAATCAGGTCGTCGAAACTGCCCGCGACTTCATCACCACGTTCATCGGCCAAGGCTTGCTGACGCTGCGGCGTGTCGGAAAGCAAATCTGCCAAGGCCTGGGCCTTTTTCTCTTCGGCGGATTTACGTGCTGCTTCCTGGGCCTTTTTCTTGCTGGCGTCGGCGGCAGCTTTCTTCTTCGCGTCGTCGGCGACTTTCTTCTTCGCCTCGTCTGCTTCAGCTTTTTTCTTGGCGTCTTCGGCGGCTTTCTTCTTCGCGTCTTCGACTATCTTTTTCTTGGCGTCTTCAGCGGCCTTTTTCTTGGCCTCTTCTTCGGCAGCTTTTTTGGCTTCTTCTTCAGACTTCTTCTTAGCTATATCAGCCAATTGTTTCTCTTCGGCTTTTTTAGCTTCGGCAGCTTTATCGGCTTTTTTGGCTTCATCAGCCTTTTTCGCCTCGTCAGCTTTCTTGGCTTCGTCAGCCTTTTTCGATTCCTCGGCCTTTTGAGCCGCCTCTTCTTTCTTTTGTTCCGCAGCAGCCTTCACCGCTTCCTGCTCGACCTTCTTCTGTTCCATCTGTTCGACTTCAGTCTGGCGCGCAGCCGACTTCTGGGCCTCACCCGCAATCTTCTGATTGGTCTGGGTGGTGGCCTGACTTTTCGATTTCAGCTGATACAGGGTCGCCTGCACGATCGGCTTGGCTGGCGGCAAGTCCGGGGTCATGGCAAAGCTGACGAACAGCATGCCAAACACCAGGACGTGCAGGGCAATTGCCCAGACGCTAGGCCAGAAGTAGCTTTCCGAGGCGGACGGCTCTCGCTGTTGCTGCATCAGGGCGCCTCGGTAATCAAGCCAACGTTACCCACGCCGGCCTTCTGCAGCCCACCCATGGCGCCCATGACGGAACCATAGTCGACCACTTTGTCGCCGCGAATGAACACCTGGGTGTGCTTGCCGCCTTCGTTGCCGGACCGGATGATCTTGGTCACGGCATCGGTCATCTGCGGCAAGGTCATGGCCTTGTCCTGCTGTTTCTGGGTGTCGACTTCGCTGCCAAGGTTCCAGTAATAGGTCTTGTCAGCCTTGATCGAAATGGTCAGGACCTGAGTGTTGTTGTCTTGCGGCAAGGCTTCGCTGGAAACCTTGGGCAGATCAACCTTCACGCCCTGATTGAGCATCGGCGCGGTCACCATGAAGATGACCAGCAGCACCAACATCACGTCGATGTAAGGCACTACGTTCATCTCGGCGACCGGCTTGCGCTTTTTGCGAGCTCGAGCGATTAAAGCCATTGGGAATTACCTGCTTATTCTTCGCTGGTGTGCACTTTACGGTGCAGGATCGCCTGGAATTCGTCGGCGAAGGTGTAGTAACGGCTGATCAAGGTCTCGCCGCGCGCGGCAAAACGGTTGTAGGCAATTACTGCGGGGATAGCAGCGAACAAGCCGATCGCGGTAGCGATCAGGGCTTCGGCGATACCCGGGGCCACGGTGGCCAGGGTCGCTTGCTGGGCCTGAGCCAGGCCACGGAAGGAGTTCATGATGCCCCACACCGTACCGAACAGGCCGATATACGGGCTCACGGAACCGACGGTGGCGAGAAACGGCAGGCTTTGCTCCAGCTTCTCTTCTTCGCGGGAAATCGCGACGCGCATGGCACGGGCCACGCCTTCCATGACTGCTTCCGGGTCAACGCCCGGTTGCTGACGCAGGCGGGAGAACTCCTTGAAGCCGGCGCGGAAGATCTGCTCGACGCCCGAATCCGGGTCCGGGTTGCTGCCGGCCTGGCGGTACAGCTTGGACAGGTCGATACCCGACCAGAAGCGCTCTTCAAAGCTCTCCAGGGCACGTCGACCGGCACGCAGCAAATTGCTGCGCTGAAAAATCATGACCCAAGAGGTAACCGATGCGGCTACCAGGACCAGCATCACCAGTTGAACCACGACACTGGCATTGCTGACCAGGCTCCACATGGAGGAATGGTCGACGACGGTAGGTTCCACGCTAAATCTCCTGCTTTGATTGTTTACCCGCGCCGCTTACGCCGGCAAAGGCCGCACGTAGAGCTTCGGGAATGGCCCGGGGTTTCAAACTATTGGTGCGCACACAGGCCACCAGGAACTGCCCCTCACAGAGCAGCGTTGCATCCGTTGCCCGCCTGACTTGCTGTTTAAAGCGCAGGCTGACACGGTTCAATTCGATTACTTCAGCGCTGACCAGCAACTCGTCGTCCAATCGCGCCGGTGCGTGATAACGCGCCTCGCTGGAATGCACGACGAATAACAGGTCCTCCCCTGCCAGCTGGGATTGGGCAAAGCCCAGCTCCCGTAGCCGCTCGGTTCGAGCCCGCTCCATGAACTTGAGGTAGTTGACGTAATAAACGATGCCGCCGGCATCGGTGTCCTCGTAATAAACGCGACAGCGATGTGCGAACGACTGATCCCCGTTTTGCGCGCGCATACTCTAGTGCTTACTCCTCAGGTTGCCAATCCGGCTGGGCAACTGTTTTTTCCATTCTCTGAAACATTTGCAGCAACTGAATGACGCTACCAGCCACTAGGACAGCACAAACCTCAGATAAATCGACTGACGTGAGCTTTTTAATCGTCCACTGCATCCAGGAATTCGTCTACTACAGGCATCTCGCCCAATCGTGACGGAATGTTTAACCCGAAGTGCAGATAAGCATGGCGCGTCACCACCCGCCCCCTTGGCGTGCGCATGATGTACCCCTGCTGGATCAGGTACGGTTCCAGCACATCCTCAATGGTATGACGCTCCTCGCTGATCGCCGCCGCCAGGCTGTCCACACCCACCGGGCCGCCGTCGAACTTCTCGATCATGGTCAAGAGTAGACGTCGATCCTGGTGGTCGAAGCCATGTTCGTCCACATCCAGCAGGTTCAACGCCAAATCGGCCACGGCCTTGGTGATATGACCCTTGGCGCGCACTTCAGCAAAATCGCGCACACGTCGCAATAAACGGTTGGCAATCCGCGGCGTGCCCCGCGCTCGACGGGCGATTTCAAAGGCGCCTTCCGGGTCGAGCGGCAAGCCAAGAATACTCGCCGAACGACTGACAATCGTCGCCAGGTCTGCGGTGCTATAGAACTCTAGACGTTGAACAATGCCGAAACGGTCTCGCAGCGGGTTGGTCAGCATGCCCGCGCGGGTGGTCGCGCCCACCAAGGTGAACGGCGGCAGGTCGAGCTTGATCGAGCGGGCCGCCGGGCCTTCGCCGATCATGATGTCGAGCTGGAAGTCTTCCATGGCCGGGTACAGCACTTCTTCGACGATGGGCGACAACCGGTGAATCTCGTCGATAAACAGCACATCGTGCGGTTCAAGATTGGTCAGCAGGGCCGCCAGATCACCCGGACGCTCCAGCACCGGGCCGGAGGTGGACTTGATCGACACGCCCATTTCCTGGGCGATGATGTTCGCCAGCGTGGTTTTACCCAGCCCCGGCGGGCCGAAGATCAAGGTGTGGTCCAGGGACTCGCTGCGCCCGCGCGCGGCCTGGATGAACAACTCCATCTGCTCGCGCACGGTGGGCTGGCCGATGTATTCGGCCAGGCTGAGCGGGCGGATGGCCCGGTCCTGGACTTCTTCACGGTCGCGCGGGCCAGTGGCCGCGATCAGACGATCAGCTTCAATCACTTAAATCATTCCCTTCAGGGCTCGGCGGATCATGTCTTCGCTGCTCAGGTTCTTGTCCTTGATAGCCGATACGGCCTTGCTCGCTTCCTGAGGCTTGTAGCCCAGGGAGATCAACGCGCTGACCGCATCGCTCTCGGCGCTGGCGACCTGGCCTGCCGGCATGTCCGGCTGGTTCGGCACCAGGGCAAACATGCTCGGCACCACTTCCCAGGCCTTGAAGCGGTCCTTGAGTTCTACCAGCAGGCGCTCGGCGGTTTTCTTGCCGACACCCGGCACCTTGGTCAACGCCGAAGTGTCCTGGGCCGACACCGCGCGCACCAGCTCATCGACTTCCAGGCTCGACATCAATGCCAGCGCGAGCTTTGGCCCTACACCATTCAGGCGAATCAACTCGCGGAAAAAGTCGCGGTCGCGCTTGCCAATGAAACCGTAGAGCAGTTGCGCGTCTTCCCGTACCACCAGATGGGTGTGCAGGGTCAGCGGCTCGCCGACCGACGGTAGGCGGTACAGGGTGGTCATGGGCACTTCCAGCTCATACCCCAACCCATTCACATCCAGAATCAGGTGCGGTGGCTGTTTTTCAGCCAGGGTGCCGCGCAAGCGTCCAATCACGGTTCAGATCCTTAAAGCTTGGGGTCAGATCGAGGCCTGACCGGAAATAACGATTGCGCTGATGCTATCAGAGACGCAGCCGGCCGCCACGACTGCGTGCCGTGCCCAGGCCGTGCGGCAGCAAGCTTGAGCGCGTGTGCGCATGGCAAATGGCAATGGCCAGGGCGTCGGAGGCGTCGATTTGCGGTTTTGAGGTGAGCTTGAGCATGTGCATGACCATCATCTGCACCTGCTCCTTATTCGCCGCACCGGTGCCGACCACAGCCTGTTTGACCTGGGTCGCTGTGTACTCGGCGATTTCCATGCCCTCCTCCGCGCCGGCAACAATCGCGGCCCCACGGGCCTGGCCAAGCTTGAGCGCGGAGTCGGCGTTTTTCGCCATGAACACCTTTTCGATGCCCATGGTCACCGGGCCGTAGGTCTGGATCACTTCACGCACGCCGCGGTAGACAATCTGCAGGCGCTCGGCCAACTCGCCCGCGCCGGTGCGGATGCAGCCCGAGGCGACGTAGACGCAGCCGCGCGGGGTCTGTTGCACCACGCCAAAACCGGTGATGCGCGAACCGGGGTCGATACCTAGGATTAAAGTCATAACGCCTGCGGGTTGGGTAAAAACAATTTTTGATACAGAGAAGCTCTAATGTGGGAGCGGGCTTGCTCGCGAAAGCGATGTGTCAGTCAACTCATATGCTGACTGATACATCGCTTTCGCGAGCAAGCCCGCTCCCACATTGTGATCTACATCGCCCTTCAGCCTAGCTGCTCGGCCACAGACTCAGGGATGTCGGCGTTCGAGTACACGTTCTGCACGTCATCCAGGTCTTCAAGCATATCCAGCATCTTCAGCACTTTCTGCGCGCCGTCCAGGTCCAGTTCGGCGCTGGTGGTCGGCAGCATCACGATTTCCGCGTCAGTGCCTTTGAAACCTGCCGCTTCCAGCGCGTTGCGCACCGCATAGAAGCCGGCAAACGAGGTGAACACGTCGATAGAACCGTCTTCGTTGGTCACCACGTCGTCGGCGTCAGCCTCCATCGCAGCTTCCATCAGCGCGTCTTCATCCGTACCCGGCGCAAAGGTGATCTGCCCCTTGCGCTCGAACAGGTAGGCCACCGAACCGTCGGTGCCCAGGTTGCCGCCGCATTTGCTGAACGCATGGCGCACGGCTGCCGCAGTACGGTTGCGGTTGTCGGTCATGCACTCGACCATCACCGCCACGCCGCCCGGGCCGTAGCCTTCGTAGCTCAGTTCGACCATGTCGTCGGTGTCGGCGGCGCCGGCACCACGGGCCACGGCGCGGTCGATGATGTCGCGGCTCATGTTCGCGCCCAGAGCCTTGTCCAGCGCCAGGCGCAGACGCGGGTTGGAGCCCGGGTCACCACCGCCTTGGCGGGCAGCGACGGTCAGCTCGCGAATCCACTTGGTGAAGATCTTGCCTTTCTTGGCATCCTGACGCTCTTTGCGGTGCTTGATGTTCGCCCACTTGGAATGGCCAGCCATAACACAACTCCGAAATTCTCTAGAAACCTTATCAATCCCGCCCCAGGCAGGATTTTCCTCTTGAAAGCACAACCCTTGTAACGCAAAGGCGCATCCGAAGATGCGCCTTTTTAGACTGCGTAAACCTCAGTGCGCTTTCACGCAGCAGCCTTACTCAGCCTTTGGCGTCTCGCGCAGACGGATGTGCAACTCGCGCAGCGCCTTGGCATCCACCACGCCCGGAGCCTGGGTCATTACGTCCGCAGCACTCTGGGTTTTCGGGAAGGCGATCACTTCACGGATCGACTGGGCGCCGGTCATCAGCATCACCAGACGGTCCAGACCGAATGCCAGGCCACCGTGCGGCGGCGCGCCGTACTTCAGGGCATCGAGCAGGAAGCCGAATTTCTCTTCCTGTTCGGCTTCGTTGATGCCCAACAGGCGGAACACCGCTTGTTGCATTTCTTTGCGGTGGATACGGATCGAACCGCCACCCAGCTCGGTGCCGTTCAAGACCATGTCGTAGGCACGCGACAGCGCGCCTGCCGGGTTGGCTTCCAACTCTTCAGGCGAGCACTTCGGCGCAGTGAACGGGTGGTGCAAGGCGCTGAAGCTGCCGTCGTCGTTCTCTTCGAACATCGGGAAGTCGACGACCCACATCGGTGCCCACTTGCAGGTCAGCAGGTCCAGGTCGTGGCCCAGCTTGATCCGCAGCGCGCCCAGGGCTTCGCTGACGATCTTGGCTTTGTCGGCGCCGAAGAACACGATGTCGCCGTCGACCGCACCAACGCGATCGAGGATCGCGTTCAGGTTGTCCAGCGGAATGTTCTTCACGATCGGCGATTGCAGACCGTCAACGCCATTGGCGCGCTCGTTGACTTTGATGTACGCCAGGCCCTTGGCACCGTAGATGCCGACGAACTTGGTGTAGTCGTCGATCTGCTTGCGCGGCATGCTCGCGCCGCCAGGCACGCGCAGGGCGGCGATGCGGCATTTAGGGTCGTTGGCCGGGCCGCTGAACACCTTGAAGTCGACTTCCTTGAGCTGGTCGGCCACGTCCACCAGTTCCAGCGGGATTCGCAGGTCTGGCTTGTCGGAACCGTAGCGGCGCATGGCCTCTTCGAAGGTCATGTGCGGGAAATCGCCGAATTCCAGATCCAGCACTTCCTTGAACAGGTTGCGGATCATTTGTTCGGTCAGGCCCATGATCTCTTTTTCATCGAGGAAGCTGGTCTCGATGTCGATCTGGGTGAATTCCGGCTGGCGGTCGGCGCGCAGGTCTTCGTCGCGAAAGCACTTGGCGATCTGGTAGTAACGGTCGAAGCCAGCCACCATCAGCAGTTGCTTGAACAGTTGCGGCGATTGCGGCAAGGCGAAGAAGGAACCGGCGTGGGTACGGCTCGGCACCAGGTAGTCACGCGCGCCTTCCGGAGTGGCCCGGGTGAGGATCGGCGTTTCGACGTCGAGGAAGCCGTTTTCGTCGAGGAAGCGGCGGATGCTGGTGGTCATGCGCGAACGCAGGCGCAGCTTCTCGGCCATTTCCGGACGACGCAGGTCCAGGAAGCGATAGCGCAGGCGAGTTTCTTCGCCGACGTCGGAGTATTCGTTGAGCGGGAACGGCGGGGTTTCCGACTCGTTCAGCACTTCGAGCTCGTAGCCCAGCACTTCAATCGCGCCGGACGCCATGTTCGCGTTCACGGCACCGGCCGGACGCAGGCGAACCTTACCGGTAATTTTCACAACATATTCGCTGCGCACGCGGTCGGCGGCGGCGAAGCTTTCAGCGCGGTCCGGATCGAACACCACCTGGGCCAGACCATCACGATCACGGATATCGAGGAAGATCACCCCGCCGTGGTCACGGCGACGGTGAACCCATCCGCACAGGGTGATTTCCTGACCATCCAGGGTCTCGTTCAGTTGGCCGCAATAGTGGCTGCGCATCATGATAGTGGTTTCACTTCTCGTAATTCGAATTTCGGTGGAGGCTCGCCTCGTCACCGTACAGTTAAGCAGGGGACGGATAATGCAGGAGCCTGCGCGTAGAGTTCAACTCAGTCTGCTTTGTCGCCGCCCGCCAGATTCTTCTTGGCGCCGGTCTTGAAGTCGGTCTCGTACCAGCCACCGCCGCTCAGGCGAAAGCCCGGCATGGACAACATCTTCTTCAGCTCAGGTGCCTGGCAGGCAGGGCAATCGACCAGCGGCGCTGCGCTGATTTTCTGAATGGCTTCCAACTGATGACCACAGGAAGCACATTGATAATCGTACATGGGCATGGAGATGTCTCGGCGATCAGATCATTACTGCGCTGCACCCGCCCTGTGGGTAAAGACCCGGCACGCGCAGCAAAGCGCGGGATTATATCTGGTAAATCGAAGCAGCGCAGCCGGCTTTCTGCCCCAGGCCTTGCCCGCCAGGTAGCGGGCCGGCCCGGTGCCACCTGACTAGTCAGGGTGGTGCGACGCCGTATTGCCTTTTAATACGTGAACCACGCACACCACCCTGACCAAGCCACTGAAGTTCTTCACTCCTCCGTAACGCAAATGCACTTCCCGATCGACATAAGACAGCAATGCGCTGACTGAGCAGGCATTGAGCCTGGCTATCTCCGTGAGGATATTCCAATAGATCTGCTCAAGCCGCAGGCACGTGGAAAACCCGTTGAGCCTGACCGACCGGGACAACGGCTTGGCCAGTCCCATATCGAAGCCTTTAGCGAAAGGATCGACTTTTATCTTATGAAAACCGCAGGTTTCCATCACTCCACTACCCACTCCGCGTGACATACACCTGACACTCCATTGCCAAACAGCAGCCCATGGGTTTCTCCCATCGGACAGTGGCCCTATAAAACAGCAGGACGTGACAGGCAGCCAGAAGACGCGGAGTCGATAGTCGTAGGACAACGCCAGGAAGCGCAGAGAAACAAGCGAGCGGCGCCAGGACGGCACCGCTCGGTTTGCTTTTGGGGCTGGAGCGTTACTGGTTTTCGAGCAGGGAACGCAGCATCCACGCCGTTTTTTCGTGGACTTGCATACGCTGGGTCAGCAGATCGGCGGTCGGCTCATCGCTGACCTTATCGAGCAACGGGAAGATACCGCGCGCCGTGCGGGTCACGGCTTCCTGGCCCGCCACCAATTGCTTGATCATCTCTTCTGCGCTGGGCACACCCTCTTCTTCCTTGATCGAAGACAGACGGGCGTAGATCGAATAGGCACCCGGCGCCGGGAAACCCAGGGCACGGATACGCTCGGCAATGGAGTCCACTGCCAACGCCAGTTCGTTGTACTGCTCTTCAAACATCAAGTGCAGCGTACGAAACATGGGGCCCGTGACGTTCCAATGGAAGTTGTGGGTCTTCAAATACAGTACATAGGTATCGGACAGCAGCCGTGAAAGCCCATCGACGATGGATTTACGATCTTCTTCACTGATACCAATATCGATTGCCATGTTTTTCCCCTTCAATTGACGAGCATTCATTGATCAGGTGCAGGACCACTCTAGCAAGAGTGCAGGCGGTGTGCAGCCCGACACACGCAACTGGCGTGCGGCAAATCGCCCCGCTGCATGACAGGCTTGCAACACCCAGCGGTCCCCGCTCAATCGGCGGCGCGCAGGCCTCAGCCTTGAGTAGGAAAACGCCCGAAATGCCGCCGAAAAAGTCCGCACCTGTCTAGGACAAGTGTTTGAAGCAGAAATGCCATCGCGCCTGCAACACCCCGAAATGCTTGATTTGAGTAGGCACAGCCTTTGCTGTTAAATAGACGGCGTGTGGTTGCCGTTAATTTGCGCGGCGCACCACATAGGCTGATACCCGTGCACGTGCCCAACGCCTCCCATTGTTCAGAAGCGAACCGTGCCCGTCAGCTCTTCCTTGTGATCCTTCTTAACGTGAGTTAATCAAAATGTTGAAAATCGTCCACCTGCTAACGGGCGTTGCAGCGTTGCTGCTGTCCTTTATACCGAGCTTGCAACAGGGAAGCCCTCCCTACCTGGAACAACACGACGCTCTGTACCTGGCCTTGTTCGGCCTTCTTAACCTGACGCTGGCACCGGTGATCCCATACTGGAACAAAGGCACACGTCATCAACTGCAAAACCTGGTCAGCGCGCTGCTGGTACTGACCGTTGTCGTTCAAACCCTCACCCTCCTGGCACCTATGCCTGAAGTCGGCGGCCACCCGGCTATCCTGCTCAGCCTGGTGATTGCTGTGGTCGCTATCGTTCTTCACCTGGCCATCAGCTTCTACCGTTCGTCCCCAGCGGCAGCCACGCAAAACTACGACATGACCAACCGGGATACCGGTACCGTGAAGTGGTTCAACACCTCCAAGGGCTTCGGCTTTATTTCCCGCGATTCGGGCGACGATATCTTCGTCCACTTCCGGGCCATCCGTGGCGAAGGTCACCGCGTTCTGGTCGAAGGCCAGCGCGTGGAGTTCTCCGTCATGAACCGTGACAAAGGCCTGCAAGCCGAAGACGTGATCGCGGCATTGCCGCGTCGCTGATACTTTCTCGGCGCAAAAAAAACCGCGATCCAGCCTGGCTGGGTCGCGGTTTTTTTATGGCGCACCTTAATAATGTGGCGGCGGCGCTTCTTCTTCGGATGATTCGAACTGGCCACCCATTTCTTCCTGACGCTTGAGCAGCGCCGTCATCTGCAGCTGCAGGCGCTCTACCGCCCGCTGCTGGGTGACCAGAATGTCATTGAGGGTCTCGATGGTGTCGTCCTGAAAGGCCAGGCGGCTTTCCAGGTCGGTGACGCGGTCTTGCAGATCCATAATTCAGTCCTGGCTAAAGATGAAGCCGGCAGGCAATAAAGCGCGCAGTCGGGTGCGTATCGCCGTTACTTGCTCTTCGGTGTACGGTCGGGCCGGATGCTTGCCCCACACCGGTGCAGGCCAGGCGGCGTCATCACGCTTGCGCACGATCACATGCACGTGCAACTGGCTGACAACGTTACCCAGCGCACCAATGTTCATCTTGTCGGCTGCCAACCCTTCGTTCAACAACGCCGCCAGGGCCGTGGTTTCCTGCCACAAGGTGTGCTGATCGGCGACATCCAGCTGAAACACTTCACTGATACCGTCAATGCGCGGCACCAGGATGAACCATGGGTAATTCGAGTCATTGGACAGCAGCAGGCGGCAGAGCGGGAAGTCCCCAATAGCCAGTGTGTCTTGTTGCAGGCGTTGGTCTAAGGCGAACACGCGGGCACTCCGTTTGGCAGGTCAATTTCAGGTGCCCAGCATACCTTTGAATGCGCAGCGCTTCACGGCGAATGCGGAAAGCCTGGATGCATGCGGATAAAAAACTTGCACCCTTTAGAGGCAGGCGAATATTTGAGCTACGCTAAATCGGGCCTCGACGGGATGCACCAAAATGACCCACCTGTGCTCAAAGGGATCCGCCGATTACCCACTCATGGGGGTCAACCGGTAACGTTTTTCTCTGGAACAGGATTTAGGTACCCCTTCACAGGTGTAACACCTGGACGTCAAGCCCAAACCAAACGGCGTAAAAAGCCCGTGCTTATGCGGTTTTTACACTCCCGTAACGTTTTTCACGAAAAAATGACATTCGGTTACCGCTTTGTGCACGCTTGTTGCATTCACCCCACTATCGTCGGCAACGACACCCGTTTGGAAGCAGGTGTTTCGCGATAAAAACACAAGCGATTCAGTGCGTATCACGGAAGATTTCAAACTTCGAAAGCGGTCTGAAAACAGCACTTAAGTTGTCAGCCTGGTGACAATCGGGCTGTGAATTTGCGACATGGAAATAGCAATTTACGACAGCCTCGTAAAGAAGCTGAAAGGATAGATGGGTAAGTATCGTCAATAGGGTCCGCGTGATATAACTTTGCGCCGACACAAAAAAAGAAAGAGCCGCCCAGATAAAAATACAGGTGGGACGGCAGTACTCTTCCTAAAACCAAAGGAGCAAATCACGATGCGCGTGATGAAGTGGAGCATGATCGCCCTGGCTGTTTCAGCAGGCACCTCGCAGTTCGCAATGGCGTCCGCCCAGGACGATTCCAAGGGCTTTGTTGAAGACAGTACTTTCAGCATCAACACTCGCTTGCTGAACTTCAGCCGCGACTTCCGTAACAACGACACCGGCAAAAGCCGTGTAGACGAAACCGGCCTGGGCTTCAACGGCCTGTTCCAGTCGGGCTACACCCAAGGCACCATCGGCGTCGGTGTTGATGTCATCGGCCTGCTGGGCGTGAAACTCGACAGCGGCAAGGGTCGTTCGGGCACTGGCCTGTTCCCTACCGGTGCAGACGGCCGCGCGCAAGACGACTACTCCAAAGGCGGCGGCGCTGTTAAGTTCCGCATCTCCGACACCGTGCTCAAAGTCGGCGACCAGTACACCACCGCGCCGGTATTCGCCTCCGATGACAGCCGCTTGCTGCCAGAGCTGCCGCAAGGTATCTCGATCACCAGCAACGAGATCAAGGGCCTGAAACTTGAAGGTGGTCACTTCACCTCGAGCGTGGCACAAGCACAGACTTACCGTGACAGCCTGGGCCTGACCAAAACCGACTTCATCGGCGGTGTCTACGCCCTGACTCCAGAAGTCAGCGCCAGCCTCTACTACGCGAAGACTGAAGACTACTGGAAGAAAACCTACGCCAACCTGAACTGGACTCACGCGCTGAGCAACGAACAGTCCCTGGCCGTTGACTTCAACATCTACAGCACCAAGAGCGACGGCGCCGGCCTGCAACGCGCAGAAAAAGACGGCACCACCAAACTGGACAACCGTGCCTACAGCTTGCAAGGCGCGTACACCATCCAGGCTCACACGTTCACCCTGGCCTACCAGAAAGTCAGCGGTGACGGTGACTACGGCTACGGCGTAGACGGCGGCGGCACGATTTTCCTGGCCAACTCCATCGCCCGTTCCGACTTCAACGCAGAAGACGAAAAATCGTTCCAGGCTCGTTATGACCTGAACATGGCCACCTTCGGCGTGCCAGGCCTGAGCTTCATGACTCGCTACGTTAAAGGTACCGGCGCTAATACCGCAGAGACCTCCAACGGCAAAGAGTGGGAACGTGACATCGAAGCCAAGTACGTGATTCAGAGCGGTCCAGCAAAAGACCTGAGCCTGCGCGTGCGTCAAGCGACCTATCGTTCGTCTGATGGCGTGTACTACGGTTCGGCGTCTATCGACGAACTGCGTCTGATCGCGCAATACCCGTTGAACATCTTGTAATTGCCAGTTTGATTACAACGATGGCTTAAGGCCTCGGCCTTAAATAAAAAGCCGCTCCCCTGTTTGCAAGGGAGCGGCTTTTTTATTGCAGTTTTATTTCGCTGAAAAAATAACTAGCAAGCTAACTAACGAGGTTAACGGCGCGCATTGAACCTGACCATTCGGCCAAGTTCGATACACTGCGCTTAGTTATTTCGCAGCCGGTTCCTGCATCACGCGGATAACGCGCTGTGGAAACGGAATATCAATGCCCGCGCCTTTCAAGCGATCACGCGACAGTTCATTAAGCATGAACACCACGTCCCAGTAATCGGAAGTCTTGGTCCAGCAACGCAAAGACACCGTGATCGAACTGTCGCCCAACGTCGACACCACCGCCACCGCTGGTGGGTCTGTCAGCACGCGCGGGTCTTTCGCCAGCTCCAGCAGCACTTCACGGGCTTTCTGCAAGTCGGCTTCGTAGTCGACACCCACGTCGAACACTACCTTGCGGGTAGGCTGGCGGTTGGTGTTGGTGATGATGCCGTTGGACAGAATGCCGTTAGGCACAATCACGGTTTTGTTGTCGCCGGTACGCAGCACGGTGTGGAAGATCTGAATACTGTCGACCGTCCCGGACGTGCCTTGAGCCTCGATCCAGTCGCCGATGCGAAACGGGCGGAACAGAAGAATCAGCACGCCGCCGGCGAAGTTGGCCAGGCTGCCTTGCAACGCCAGGCCGATAGCCAGGGTGGCCGCACCGATGGCGGCGACGAACGAGGTGGTTGCCACGCCGATCATCGAAGCCACGCTGACAATCAGCATCACTTTCAATGCGATGTTGGCAAGGCTGGTGATGAAGTGCTGCAGCGCCAGGTCCGCATTGCGAATGGCCAGCAAGCGCCCTACGCGGTGGGTAAATACGTTGATCAGCCACCAGCCGATGGCCAGGGTTATCACTGCCAGCAACACTCGGCTGCCGTATTCCATAATCATCGGGATCCAGGACTGCGAGGTCTTGATCAGGTGATCCACTTCAGCGTTCAAATCCATCTATCTTCTCCTGTTGCGCGGATGTGCGGCTTGATTGACTGCCATAAAACGCAAATGAGCCCCGTGGGGCTCAAGTGTAGGCACAGACTCTGGGGCGTGGGACGTCAAAAACACCCGCAGGTTCCGCAAAGTGCCATCAGTCGCGGAAGTTATTGAACTGCAGCGGCATGTCGAAAGTCTTGGCGCGCAGGGCCGCGATTGCCTCTTGCAGATCGTCACGCTTCTTGCCGGTCACGCGAACCTGTTCACCCTGGATGGCGGCCTGGACTTTCAGCTTGGCATCCTTGATATGCGCGACGATCTTCTTCGCCAGCTCTTTGTCGATGCCTTCCTTGAGCACGGCTTCCTGCTTCATCAGCTTGCCGGAGGCGTAGGCGTCCTTGACTTCAAGGCACTGCACGTCGATCTTGCGCTTGACCAGGGCCAGCTTGAGAATCTCGATCATCGCTTCCAGCTGGAAATCGGCTTCAGCGGTCAGGTTGACGGTCAGTTCCTTTTCCTTGAACTCGAAGCTGCCCTTGCCTTTCAAGTCATAGCGGCGGTCCAATTCCTTGACGGCGTTCTCGACGGCGTTGGTGACTTCGTGTTTGTCCAGTTCGGATACCACGTCGAACGAAGGCATGTCATTTCTCCAATATAAGGGGCGGGCTCAGTAGAGATGGAGCGCGCCCAAGCTAAAATGCCGAGGCATTATAGCGGTTCTTTCGCGCTGTTCACTGTGAGCGACCCTACGGAGCAAAAACTCATGTCGACTACCTGGCACATTCTCGGCGCCGGCAGCCTGGGCACACTGTGGGCCACACGCCTGTCGCGCGCGGGCGTGCCCGTGCGGCTGATCCTGCGGGATGAGGCCCGCCTGTCCAGCTACCGGCAGGCAAACGGCCTGACGCTGGTAGAGCATGGCGTAGCACACACCTACCCAGTGATCGGCGAAACGCCCCACAGCCAAGAACCCATTCATCGTCTGCTGGTGGCGTGCAAAGCCTACGACGCCGAAACCGCCATCGCACAGCTGCAACACCGGCTGGTACCGGACGCCGAACTGATCCTGTTGCAAAACGGCCTGGGCAGCCAGGATGCCGTGGCCGCGCAGCTGCCGCAGGCCCGCTGCATCTTCGCCTCCAGCACCGAGGGCGCATTCCGCGACGGCGATTGGCGCGTGGTCTTTGCCGGCCATGGCTACACCTGGCTGGGGGACGCGGGCCACCCGACGCCACCGCTGTGGCTGGACGACCTGCACGCCGCCGGCATTCCCCACGAATGGAGCACCGATATTCTCACCCGCCTGTGGCGCAAGCTGGCGCTCAATTGCGCGATCAACCCGTTGACCGTGCTCTACCAGTGCCGCAACGGCGGCCTGCACGACCACCAATGCGAAGTGGCGACCTTGTGCGCCGAATTGACCGAGTTGCTCGAATGCTGCGGTCAACCGGCCGCCGCCGAGGCGTTACACAGCGAAGTAGAGCGGGTCATCCACGCAACGGCGGCCAACTACTCCTCCATGTATCAAGACGTGGCCAACGCCCGGCGCACCGAAATCAGCTACCTGCTGGGCTACGCTTGCCAGGCGGCAGCCCGCCATCAGTTGGTCCTGCCGCATCTGCAACAGGTGCAAGCGCGGCTGATCGACCACTTACGCGCACGCGGATTAGCCACCGACTGAGGCACGCGCTACCCTGCCTACCTGTCTATCACCTGGGAAAACCCTGATGCCATTGCGCCAGCGTCTTGAAAATCTACCGGTAGGGCAGAAACTGCTGGCCGCCCTGCTGGTGTTGTTGACCACCGTATTGTTGGTGGCCAACCTGACGTTTATCAGCGCCGCCTACTGGATCTCCCAGGAAAGCATGGCCCCGCAGGCGTTGCAGGCCATCGGTCGCCTGGTGTCCAACCCCGCCCTCGCCGCCGAAGCCCTCGAATCCCCGGCCAAGGCCGACGCCCTGCTCAGCGAATTGACCAGTTACTCGCCATTACGCGCCGCCGCGTTGTATGACGGCGAAGGCACCCGCCTGGCCCAAATGCAACATGGCAACCGCCTGCACCTGCCGGACAACTACCGGCATATCGAGGCCTGGCGCGTCACCGAATTTCGCAGCAACCAGGTCATCACCCTGCCCCGCGCCGGCCAGCCTCCGGGGCATTTACTGTTGGTTGCCAGCAGCGAGCTACCCGTGGCGTTTTATACCGGCACGCTGACAGCCAGCCTCGGCATCCTGATTTTCAGCGTATTGCTCTGGCTGGTCATCGCCCGGCAGATCAAACGCTTGATCACCCGCCCGATTCACGAACTCGAAGAACTGTCGCGCCAGGTGACCCGCGAAGAAAACTACGCCCTGCGTGCCGGGCGCGGCAACCATGATGAAATCGGCAGCCTGGCCGAAGCGTTCAACACCATGCTGTCGCGCATCGAAGCCCGCGAGCATCAGCTCAAGCGAGCGCGGGACGACTCCCAGGCCGCCTACGCCCAAGCCCAGGGCCTGGCCGAAGAGACGCGCCACACCAACCGCAAGCTGGAACTCGAGGTGCAGGTTCGCAGCAAGATCGAGAAAAAACTCACGGGCTTCCAGAATTACCTCAACAGCATTATCGACTCGATGCCTTCTGCGCTGATCGCCCTGGACGAACAACTCTACGTCACCCAGTGGAATCAGGAAGCCACTGCGCTTTCCGGCACGCGCCTGGACGAAGCGCTGAACCAGCCGATCTTCCTCGCGTTCCAGCCACTCAAGCCCTACCTGCCGCAAATCAAGGCCACGGTTGAGCAACACACGGTTGAACGCATTGAGCGCGTCACCTGGATAAAGGATGACGAGGCCAAGCATTACGCCCTGACCTTCTACCCCTTGATGGGCGGCGCCGGGCGCGGGGTGGTGATCCGTATCGACGACATCACCCAGCGCTTGTCGCTGGAAGAAATGATGGTGCAGTCGGAAAAAATGCTCTCCGTCGGCGGCCTGGCCGCGGGCATGGCCCACGAAATCAACAACCCGCTCGGGGCAATCCTGCACAACGTGCAGAACATCCGCCGCCGCCTGTCTCCCGACCTGCCGAAAAACCTGGAACACGCGGAACAGGCGGGCATCGAACTGGAGGTGGTCAACCGCTACCTGCAGGGCCGCGAAGTCCCGCAATTGCTCGATGGCATCCAGCAAGCCGGCGCACGCGCGGCGAAGATCGTCACGCATATGCTCAGCTTCAGCCGCCGCAGCAATCGCCAAATGGCGCCTTGCGATTTGCCGGCACTGATCGACCAGGCAGTGGAAATTGCCGGTAATGACTTCGACCTGACGATCGGCTTCGACTTCAAGGGTCAGGCAATCATCCGCCAGTTCGACCCGCAGCTCGGCCCGGTGCCCGGCACCGCCAACGAACTGGAACAGGTACTGCTCAACCTGTTGAAAAACGCCGCCCAGGCCATTCACCTGCGTGAAGACGACCGCGAGCCCGGGCGCATTATTTTGCGTACCCGCCTCAACCCGCCCTGGGCGGAGATCCAGGTGGAAGACAATGGCATCGGCATGAGCGAAAACGTGCGCAAACGCACTTTCGAGCCGTTCTTCACCACCAAGGAAATCGGCCAAGGCACCGGGCTGGGGCTGTCGGTGTCGTATTTCATCATCACCAATAACCACAAGGGCCAGATGGAAGTGCATTCCACCCTCGGCCAAGGTACCTGCTTCACCCTGCGCCTGCCGTTGGCCGGCAGCCAAATGCCAACCTTTGACCTGACTCAACTGGAGCAATAACCATGGGCTTTCGCCTGTCGAAGATCTACACCCGTACCGGCGACACAGGCGAGACCGGCCTGGGCGACGGCCGCCGCGTGCCCAAGGACCACCCGCGCGTGGAAGCCATCGGCGAGGTGGACACGCTCAACAGCCAGTTGGGTTTACTGCTGGCCAGCCTTGAAGAGCAGAGCGGCAAGCATCCGCAACTGGACGATGTGATTGAGGTGCTTACCCCTTGCCAGCATCGGTTGTTCGATTTGGGCGGTGAGCTGGCGATGCCGGTGTACAAGGCATTGAATGCGGCCGAAGTTGATCGGCTGGAAGCGGCGATTGATCGCTGGAACGAGGAAGTCGGGCCACTGGAAAACTTCATCTTGCCCGGTGGTTCAGCGCTGATCGCCCAAGCGCACGTGTGCCGCAGCCTGGCGCGCAGTGCGGAGCGGCGGTGTCAGCAGTTGAATGCGATTGAACCGTTGGAAGGCGTGGGGTTGGCGTACATCAATCGGTTGTCGGACTTGTTGTTTGTGGCGGCACGGGTGATTGCCAAGCGCCAGGGGGTTGCGGAGGTGTTGTGGCAGGCGGCGGCTAAGCCACACTGAGTTTTGGGGTGACTGATCTGGCCCCTTCGCGAGCAAGCCCTCTCCCACATTTGACTGCATTCCAACGTTGAAACCCAGTCGACTGTGGGAGCGGGCTTGCCCGCGAACAGGCCCGTCAGAACAACATCAAACCTGCGGCCAAAACGCCCGAATACCTGCCACACCCTGAGCACCAGCGGCCCAAGCCTGTTCCCGCTCAGTCGGCCCTACGCCGCCGAGCAAAAACACCGGCTTGCTGAACCCACGGATCAACTCGGCCGCCTGCTCCCAACCCAATGGCTGAGCATCCGGATGCGTCTGTGTCGGCTGCACCGGTGACAGCGTGACAAAATCCACGTCCATCATTTGCGCCAGCGCCAGTTCTTCAGCGTTATGGCAGGAAGCCGCCAACCAGCGATCCTTCGGCAGCGGGCGTCCCTTGCTCGCGTATTTACGCAACTGCGCCGACGTCATGTGCCAGCCGGCCGCCGGGAAATCCCCCAACCACTCAAACGGGCCCTTGAGCATCAATTGCGCCTTGCCGGCACACAGGCCAACGGCGTCCACCGCCAGGTCACGGTACTTAGGGTCGTAACCATTGGGCGCACGCAGCTGAACCAGCTTGATGCCCCCGGCAATCGCCTTCTGAATACCGCGCAGCAACGTCGGGGTTTCCAGCTCGCCCGGGGTAATCAGGTACTCAGCCGGCAGCCGCGCCGCCGCCACGATCGGGGCATTCGCTGCGGGGAACGCATAGTTGATCAAGTCTCGCGGGGCCACCCATTCCAACGGCTGCCCTTCGGCACCATGGGGCTCGCCGGTAAAGGCCGAGACTTCCCAGACATCCAGCAACACCTGCTTGTCCGGGTAGTCATGCTGCACCTTGATCAGCGGGCGTGCCGTGGTGACCTGGATGCCCAGTTCTTCCTGCAATTCGCGGGACAAGGCGGCAGCAACCGACTCATCGGCCTCCACCTTGCCACCGGGAAATTCCCAGAGGCCGCCTTGATGCTGGGTATCGGCACGGCGCGCCAGCAGGATCCTGCCATCGACACCGCGGATCACCGCTGCTGCTACATGCACTCGTTTCACCGCGCTTATCCTCTTGGCTGTCAGGTGCGGTATTCCGCATTGATCTTCACGTACTCGTGGGACAGGTCAGTGGTCCAGATCGTTTCGCTGCACTCACCGCGACCCAGTTCGATGCGGATGGTGATTTCTTCCTGCTGCATCACTGCCGAGCCCTGGGCTTCGGTGTAGGTTTCGGCGCGGGCGCCACGGCTGGCAATGCACACCTCGCCAAGGAACACGTCGATCTTGCTCACGTCCAGGTCAGGCACGCCGGCACGGCCAACGGCGGCGAGGATGCGGCCCCAGTTCGGGTCAGAGGCAAACAAGGCAGTCTTGATCAGCGGCGAATGCGCCACGGTGTAGCCAACATCCAGGCATTCCTGGTGGTTGCCGCCGCCATTGACTTCAACGGTCACGAACTTGGTCGCGCCTTCGCCGTCACGCACGATGGCCTGAGCCACGTCCATGCACACCTCGAACACCGCCTGCTTCAACGCGGCGAACAGCGGGCCTTCGGTGGAGGTGATTTCCGGCAGGTTGGCCTGGCCGGTGGCGATCAACATGCAGCAGTCGTTAGTCGAGGTATCGCCATCGATGGTGATGCGGTTGAACGACTTGTTGGCGCCGTCCAGCATCAAGCGTTGCAGCACATCGCGGGAGACTTTGGCGTCGGTGGCGATGTAGCCGAGCATGGTGGCCATGTTCGGGCGAATCATGCCCGCGCCTTTGCTGATGCCGGTCACGGTGATGGTCACGCCGTCGTGCACGAACTGACGGCTCGCGCCTTTTGGCAGTGTGTCGGTGGTCATGATGCCTGTGGCAGCGGCAGCCCAGTTATCCACAGACAAGTCATCCAGCGCGGCTTGCAGGGCGCCTTCGATTTTTTCTACCGGCAATGGCTCACCGATTACGCCGGTGGAGTAAGGCAGCACTTGGCTGGCGTCTACGCCAGTCAACTGGGCCAGCTTGGCGCAGGTGCGGGCAGCGGCCACCAGGCCAGGCTCGCCTGTGCCGGCGTTGGCGTTACCGGTGTTGGTCAGCAGGTAGCGAATCGAACCGGCCACGCGTTGTTTGGCCAGGATTACCGGCGCGGCGCAGAAGGCATTAAGGGTGAACACACCGGCGACGGTCGAACCTTCGGCACAGCGCATCACCACCACATCCTTGCGCCCGGGGCGCTTGATGCCGGCCGAAGCGATACCGAGTTCAAAACCGGCAACCGGGTGCAATGTGGGCAAAGGACCAAGACCAACAGCCATGAATGCGCTCCTTAAAAATAGGTGATGTCTGTGCCGTCGCTATCGACGGTGGGAATTAATGGCAAAACGCCGCGACGGCTGATGCCGGTCGCGGCGCGGGGTGTTGCAGCGTCAGGCAAAAATCTTAGTTGATTTCGCCGTGGCAGTGTTTGAACTTCTTGCCCGAACCACACCAGCACAGTTCGTTGCGGCCCAGCTTCTGATCATTGCGAACCGGGGTTTGCGCCAAGGCCACATCGACCTCTTCGCCCAACACTTCAGGCGCTTCCAGACCCGGTGCTTCGTCGTGCTGGAACTGCATGCGCGCAGCCAATGCTTCGGCTTCCTGGCGCAGGCGAGCTTCTTCCTCGATCGGGTCTTCGCGACGCACCTGAACGTGGGACAGCACGCGAATCGAATCGCGCTTGATCGAATCCAGCAGCTCGGAGAACAGCGTGAACGACTCGCGCTTGTACTCTTGCTTCGGGTTCTTCTGGGCATAACCACGCAAGTGGATACCGTGACGCAAGTGGTCCATGGTCGACAGGTGGTCTTTCCACAGGTCGTCCAGCACACGCAGTACGATTTGTTTCTCGAAGGTGCGCAGCGCTTCGGCGCTCGCTTGCTCTTCTTTCTCGTTGTACGCGGCCAGTAGCTCGGTCATCAGCTTCTCGCGCAGGGTTTCTTCATACAGGTGATCGTCTTCGTCCAGCCACTGCTGAACCGGCAGGTCGACACCGAAGTCGCTTTTCAACGCCGCTTCCAGACCGGCAACATCCCACTGCTCAGGCAGGGACTGTGGCGGGATATGCGCGCTGACGGTGGCGTTGAGCACGTCCTGACGGAAATCGGCAATGGTCTCGCCAATGTTGTCGGCGGCCAGCAACGTGTTACGCATGTGATAAATCACTTTACGCTGTTCGTTGTTGACGTCATCGAACTCGAGCAGTTGCTTACGAATGTCGAAGTTACGGCCTTCTACCTTGCGCTGGGCCTTCTCGATGGCGTTGGTCACCATGCGGTGCTCGATCGCTTCACCGGACTGCATGCCCAGGGCCTTCATGAAGTTCTTCACCCGATCGGAGGCGAAGATGCGCATCAGGCTGTCTTCCAGCGACAGGTAGAAACGGCTCGAACCGGCGTCACCCTGACGACCGGCACGACCACGCAGCTGGTTGTCGATACGGCGCGATTCGTGACGCTCGGAGGCGATCACCTGCAGGCCGCCGGATTCCAGCACGGCCTGGTGACGTTTTTGCCAGTCGGCCTTGATCTGAGCGATCTGCTCAGGGCTCGGGTTTTCCAGCGCCGCAACTTCCACTTCCCAGTTACCGCCCAACAGGATGTCGGTACCACGACCGGCCATGTTGGTGGCAATGGTCAGTGCGCCTGGGCGACCGGCCTGAGCGATGATCTCGGCTTCTTTTTCGTGGAACTTGGCGTTGAGAACCTTGTGCTCGATGCCTTCCTTGTTGAGCAGGTTGGACACGTGCTCGGAAGTCTCGATGGTGGCAGTACCCACCAGGATCGGACGGCCCTGGGCCATGCCGTCCTTGATGTCGTTGATGATTGCCGCGTATTTCTCTTCGGCCGTCAGGAACACCAGGTCATTGTAGTCTTTACGCGCCAGCGGCTTGTTCGGTGGAATCACCATCACGGCTAGGTTGTAGATCTGGTGGAACTCGAACGCTTCGGTGTCGGCCGTACCGGTCATGCCGGACAGCTTGTTGTACAGACGGAAGTAGTTCTGGAAAGTGGTAGATGCCAACGTCTGGCTTTCAGCCTGGATGTTGAGCCCTTCCTTGGCTTCGATGGCCTGGTGCAGGCCTTCGGACAGACGACGACCCGGCATGGTACGGCCGGTGTGTTCGTCAACCAGCACGACCTGGCCGTCCTGGACGATGTATTCGACGTTGCGATGGAACAGTTTGTGGGCGCGCAGGCCGGCATACACGTGGGTCAACAGGCCCAGGTTGTGGGCCGAGTACAGGCTTTCGCCCTCGGCCAACTCGCCGATCTGGGTCAGCATCTCTTCGACAAACTGGTGACCGGCTTCGTTGAGCTCGACCTGACGGGTCTTCTCATCGATGGAGAAGTGACCTTCTTTGGTCACCACGCCTTCCACTTCTTCGATGTGCTGCTCCAGACGCGGGATCAACTTGTTGATCTCGGTGTACAGGCGCGAGCTGTCTTCGGCCTGGCCGGAGATGATCAGCGGGGTACGGGCTTCGTCGATGAGGATGGAGTCGACTTCGTCGATCACGGCAAAGTTGAGTTCGCGCTGGAATTTTTCTTCCATGCTGAACGCCATGTTGTCGCGCAGGTAGTCGAAACCGAATTCGTTGTTGGTGCCGTACGTGATGTCGGCAGCGTAAGCGGCGCGTTTCTCTTCCGGCGGCTGGAACGGCGTTACCACGCCGACGGTCAGGCCGAGGAATTCATACAGCGGGCGCATCCAGTTGGCGTCCCGGCGAGCCAGGTAGTCGTTCACCGTCACAACGTGCACGCCCTTGCCGGACAGTGCGTTGAGGTAAACACCCAGGGTTGCCACCAGGGTCTTGCCTTCACCGGTGCGCATTTCGGCAATCATGCCTTCATGCAAGGTCATGCCGCCGATCAACTGCACGTCGAAGTGGCGCATGCCCATGACACGCTTGCCGGCTTCACGGGCGACCGCAAAGGCTTCGGGAAGCAGCTTGTCGAGGGTTTCACCTTTGGCTATGCGGGCCTTGAACTCTTGGGTCTTGGCGCGCAATTGCTCGTCCGAAAGGGCAACCATCTGCTCTTCGAAGGCATTGACCAGCTGCACCGTCTTGAGCATGCGTTTAACTTCGCGCTCATTCTTGCTTCCAAAAAGTTTCTTTAACAAAGGCGCAAACATATCGGCAGGTTCTTCCACACATAGGGATGGAGGGCGCACCGTGAGTGGCCCGAGCAGCCCTCACGGCCGCATGCGAACGCGCATTCTACCCGGAATCGTGGGTGAGGAAAGTGGCGTTATTCCCTGATGCTGGCATGGCGCTGTGAGAGGGCCTGTTTAAAATAAGGGCTTTTGCTGGAACTTCAACCCATCAGGCGCAGAAGTTACCCATTGATTTTACGAGCAAAGCGCTGGGTGACGCATTGGCTGGGGGGCACACAGGCGCTTTCTGCTAAGATGGCGGCTCTGTTACTTAAGGTGTCTAAACATGGCATTTCGCCCTCTTACAGCCCGCGCGCCCAGCGTGTTGCTCCGCGAAGCCAAGCCGTTGAAAGCCATCTTCGGCCATGCGCAACGCTTGGGCCATTTGCAACGCCTGGTAGAAAGCCAGCTACAACCTGCCGCACGTGAACATTGCCATGTGGCGTCCTGGCGCGAAGGAAATTTGCTGTTAATTGTCACCGACGGTCATTGGGCGACCCGTTTGCGCTATCAGCAAAAACGTCTGCAGCGACAATTGATGGCCTTTGATGAATTTGCCAGTTTGACCCGTATCCAGTTCAAGGTGCAGCCGCCTACCGTGCAGCAAGGTGCGGTGGGGCACACCATCAACCTTTCGGTGAATGCGGCCGAAACCATTCAGGCGACGGCCGACGGGATCAGCGATCCGGGCTTGCGCGCGGCACTGGAACGATTGGCCGCGCACGCCAAGCCCAAATCTGAATAGCTACTTACGCTTGCTGCCGCCCAGCAACGAGCCCAACAAACCCCGCACCAACTGCCGGCCCATCTGATTGGCGGCCTGTTGCATGGCTGATTTGAGTGCCTTGCCGGCCGTGGTGCCCAAAAATGCTCCGGCCTTGTCGGTAAAGCTTGGTTCTTCGGCAGCAGGCGTGGCTGCCTCAGTCGGCCCGAGCTCCTTGCGCGCCATCAACACTTCATAGGCCGACTCCCGGTCAATCGGCTTGTCATACCGCCCCAGCAACGGCGAGCTGGCAATCAGCGCGGCGCGTTCGGCTTCGCTGAGCGGCCCGATGCGCGATTGCGGCGGCGCGACCAGCACGCGTTGGACCACTTGCGGCGTACCCTTTTCCTGCAAGGTGCCCACCAGTGCCTCACCGGTGCCCAGCTCTGTGAGCACCGACAAGGTGTCGAACGCCGGGTTGGCCCGAAAGCCATCCGCCACCGCGCGCAGGGATTTCTGCTCTTTTGTGGTGAACGCCCGCAAGCCGTGCTGAATACGCAGACCGAGTTGCGCCAAGACCGTGTCAGGCAAATCACCGGGGGATTGAGTGACAAAGTACACGCCGACACCTTTGGAGCGGATCAGACGCACCACTTGCTCCAGTCGATCCTGCAAAGCCTTGGGCGTGTCGGCAAACAATAAATGCGCCTCATCGAAAAACAGCGCGAGCAACGGTTTGTCGGCATCCCCGCGCTCCGGCAACTGCTCGAACAGTTCGGCCAGCAGCCACAGCAGGAACGTCGCGTACACCTTGGGCGCCTCGTGCACCAGCCGGCTGGCGTCGAGCAAATGGATACGCCCGCGGCCGTCGCCGGCCGGCTGCAAAATATCTTCAAGCTGCAGGGCCGGCTCACCAAACAAGGCTTCTGCGCCCTGTTGTTCAAGCACCGCCAAGCGCCGCAACAGCGCCTGGCTGGACCCGGTGGTCATCAGCGCGGCATCGTCACCCAGCAGTTGCGGGTGATAGCGCAGATGGTTGAGCAATGCCTTGAGGTCTTTGAGGTCGAGCAGCAGCAGGCCTTCGCGGTCCGCCACTTTGAAGGTGGCATAGAGTGCCGACTGCTGGCTGTCGGTGAGTTCCAACAGGCTGCCGAGCAATAGAGGTCCCATTTCGCTGATGGTCGTGCGAAGTGGATGACCCGACTGCCCGTGGATATCCCACAGCGTTACCGGATAAGCCTTCGCCGTGTAATTAAGGAAGGGCATGCCGGCGATGCGCTCAGCCACTTTTCCTTGAGGGTTCGCGGCAGCCCCCAGACCACACAGATCGCCTTTGATATCAGCGGCGAACACGGCCACACCCGCATCACTGAACGCTTCTGCCAGGCGCTGCAGGGTGACGGTCTTGCCGGTGCCCGTGGCGCCAGCAATCAGGCCGTGACGGTTGGCCAGGCGCATGGCCTGGGCGACAGGTTGGCCGTCCGGACCGGCGCCAATAAGAAGTTGCGAGGAGTCAGGCATTTCGTCACCTTTGGTTAATCTTTAGTGCCGCCAGGTCGATACAGATAATTGTAAGACCCACAAAGTCTAAAAACAGATCGGATGGCTCCTAAAGGGACTTACAGAGCTATCACCAGAAGTACCACACCTTTTTTGACGCTGCCATTTTGCGCATCCCATGAGGACGCGCTTCGGATATCAAGACCTTAGCGGACCCTTCAAGCCATGAATAAAAACCTGCGCTTCAGCCACAAAATCCTGCTTGCAGCCGCTCTTATCGTCATCGCCGCCTTCGCATTGTTTACCCTCTACAACGACTACCTGCAACGCAACGCGATTCGCGACGACCTCAATAATTACCTGCATGAAATGGGCGACGTCACCGCCAGCAATATTCAGACCTGGCTCACCGGGCGCATAGCGCTGGTAGAAAACGCAGCACAGAACATTGCCATCAACCCTGAGCCCGCCGCCGTCGCCGGCCTGCTGGAACAGAAAGCCCTGACGTCCTCGTTCATGGCCACCTACGTGGGCGACAGCAAAGGCGCCTTCACCATCCGCCCCGACACCAAGATGCCCGATGGCTTCGACCCTAGGGTTCGCCCCTGGTACAAGGGCGCCCAGTCCAGCAATGGCTCAACCCTGACTGAACCCTACATTGATGCCGCCACCGGGAAATTGATCATTTCGGTCGCCACCCCCAGCACCACCACAACTGGCCAGAGCATCGGCGTGGTAGGCGGCGACCTGAGCCTGCAAACGCTGGTGGATAACATTGGCGCGCTGAACTTCGGCGGCATGGGTTATGCCTTCCTGGTCAGTGCCGATGGCAAAGTGCTCGTGCACCCGGACAAAAACCTGGTGATGAAGACCCTGGCCGACGTGTACCCCAATCACACGCCCAAGATCAGTGCTGACTTCAGTGAAGTTCAAGCCAACGGTAAAGGCAACATCGTGACGTTTACACCGATCAAGGGCTTGCCCTCGGTGAACTGGTACCTGGGCATTTCGGTGGATAAAGACAAGTCGTTCGCCATGCTCAGCGAGTTCCGCAATTCGGCGGTCATCGCCACGATCATCGCTGTGGTGATCATCATTGCGCTGCTGGGCATGCTCATCCGCGTGCTGCTGCAACCGCTGCACGTAATGACCCGCGCAATGCAGGACATCGCCGATGGCGAGGGCGACTTGACTCGCCGCCTGACCATCCAGAACAACGATGAGTTCGGCACGCTGGGCAATGCCTTCAACCGCTTCGTGGAGCGGATTCATACCTCGATCCGCGAGGTGTCCTCGGCCACCGAACAGGTCAACGAAGTGGCGTTGCGCGTGGTCAGTGCCTCCAATTCCTCGATGGTCAACTCCGACGAGCAGGCCAACCGCACCAATAGCGTCGCCGCCGCCATCAACGAACTGGGCGCCGCCGCCCAGGAAATCGCGCGCAACGCCGCACAAGCCTCCAGCCAGGCCAGCGATGCGCGGCACTTGGCCGAAGACGGCCAGCAGGTGGTAGATCGCAATATCAAGGCAATGACCCAACTGTCAGCGATGATCAGTGCTTCCAGCAGCAATATAGAAGCGCTGAACAGCAAGACTGTGAACATCGGGCAAATTCTGGAGGTGATCACCAGCATCTCCCAGCAAACCAACCTGCTGGCACTGAACGCCGCCATCGAAGCGGCGCGTGCCGGGGAAGCCGGGCGCGGGTTTGCGGTCGTGGCCGATGAGGTGCGCAACCTGGCGCATCGCACTCAAGAGTCGGCGCAGCAAGTGCAGAAGATGATTGAGGAGCTGCAAGTCGGTGCGCGCGAATCGGTCAGCACCATGAGTGAAAGCCAGCGCCACAGCCAGGACAGCGTGGAAATCGCCAACCTGGCCGGCGAGCGCTTGAACAGCGTGACCCAGCGCATTGGTGAGATCGACGGCATGAACCAGTCAGTGGCCACCGCTACCGAGGAGCAAACCTCGGTGGTGGAGTCGATCAACATGGACATTACCGAGATCAATACCCTCAACCAGGAAGGCGTGGAAAACCTGCAATCCACCCTGCGCGCCTGCACCGACCTGGAACAACAGGCCGCACGCTTGAAACAGTTGGTGGGCAGTTTCCGCATCTGAGCCCCGTGCCTGCCGCTTTTCAGAGCGGCGGGCCGTTATTTTTCCGAGCGCTCGGATTTGGCCTGTTCGCGCTCCCACAACTCAGCGGCACCGGGAAACTCGGTGCCGTCCTCAGCGTCCAGGTCATCCGGGTCATATCGACTTAAACACCCCTCCCCCAGCGTCGCCGGGGCTTGGGAGGTGGCTTTGTCCAGTGGATCGCTCATTGATCAATCCCCAACAGCAGGAAAAAAAAAGGCCTGGGACGATTTAACGCCCAGGCCTGTGCTTCTTCAAGACGTGTATCAGAACACTACAGTCTTGTTGCCATGCACGAGCACGCGATCTTCCAAGTGATAACGCAGGCCACGGGCCAGCACCATCTTCTCGACGTCACGGCCGAAACGCACCATGTCTTCAATGCTGTCGCTGTGGCTGACGCGCACCACGTCCTGCTCGATGATCGGGCCGGCGTCCAGCTCTTCGGTGACGTAGTGGCACGTTGCGCCAATCAGCTTCACGCCACGCAGGGAAGCCTGGTGGTACGGCTTGGCACCCACAAAAGACGGCAGGAAGCTGTGGTGAATGTTGATGACCTTGCCGGCGTATTCGCGGCACAGTTCCGGCGGCAGAATCTGCATGTAGCGCGCCAGCACCACCACATCCGCTTCGTGCTGCTTAACCAGGCGGGAGACTTCGGCAAAGGCCGGCTCCTTGTCCTGCGGGTTGACCGGCACGTGGTAATACGGGATGCCATGCCATTCGACCATGCTGCGCAGGTCGTCATGGTTGGAGATTACGCAAGCGATCTCACAGTCCAGCTCATCGCTGTGCCAGCGGTGCAGCAGGTCGGCCAGGCAATGGGACTCGCGGCTGGCCATCAGCACGACACGTTTTTTCTGCTCGGTGTCGGTGATATGCCAGGTCATCGAAAACTCTTCGGCGATCGGCGCAAACGCCTCACGAAAAGCTTCAAGACCAAAGGGCAGCGTGTCGGCACGAATTTCGTGACGCATGAAAAACCAACCGCTGAGATCGTCCGAGTGATGGCTCGCCTCGGTGATCCAGCCGTTGTGGGAGGCCAGAAAGTTACTGACTTTGGCAACGATGCCAACCCGGTCCGGGCAAGCAATCACCAGCCGAAAAGTGCGCATTAGGGGGAAACTCCAGAACTTCGCAAAGGCGGCCATTCTAGCGATTGCGCAGAAAAACTGCAGTATTCCTTACGGCTTATTCTGCCCCCAACCTCTGCCTACAGCCCTTAATAGCGTAAGGTTTTACCAACGCTATATGCGTGTACAACGTGATGCACGGGCAATTGTCGGAAAATAAACGAGATTATCTTTACGTCTACCACCTACTAATTAACTCGATTGCGTAGCAGGGCTACAAACATTCAACGTAATTCACATAAATGCACCCTTAAATGTTTACTTGGGGTTAGTGCCTGACTATTATTAGGCCACTCTCCTGCCAATCAGCGCTCTACATAAGGTAGTCCACATGTCTCTGATCAACGAATACCGTGCCACCGAAGAAGCTATCAAAGAGCTGCAAGCCCGTTTGAAGAACCTGTCCCAAGACGACAAGCTGCAAACCGAGCTGGAATTCGAAGGCAAACTGCGCACCCTGATGGGTGAATACTCCAAATCCCTGCGTGACATCATCGCGCTGCTGGATCCAGAGTCGAAAGTTAAAGCACCCCGCGGCGCTGTGAAAACTACCGGCACCAAGCGTGCTCGCAAGGTCAAGCAATACAAGAACCCACACAACGGTGAAGTGATTGAAACCAAAGGTGGCAACCACAAGACGCTGAAAGAGTGGAAAGCCAAGTGGGGCGGCGACGTGGTTGAAGGCTGGGCTACCCTGCTGGGCTAAGCCTGGTCGGGCTTTCGCCTGATAAGCAACAAAATAAAAACGCCAGCTTGCTGGCGTTTTTTATTGTCAGAATATTCTCCAATGCCTGACTACAGATTCAGCCGGGCGGCTAAAGAGTCGGCGTACTCCTGCCATTGATCCAGCACCTGACACTGAAACGATGTAGCACTAACGGCCAACTCCTCGCGCGCCTGCTTAAATGCCAACAGGGTAGTCGGCGCGCCCCACTCCGAACTCGACAACCGTTGCTGACAGAAAAGTTTCCAGCGCTGTTGTTCCTCGTTGTTCAAGGTGTCAGGAAAGTTACGCGCGCGGTAGCGGAATAATAATTCCGGCAAACGATGATCATCAAATGGCCACTGCTGATGCGCCAGATGTAAAGGCTCGGCAGCCCGGACTTGTTCACATAAACGACGATCGCGATCACCAATAAAACCGTCATAGAGCTGCTGCTCGGGATCCGCACTCGGCGCAAAATCTTCCTCGGCATAAATAGCCGCCAACTTATCGCGCCAAACTTCGTGTGCGTCAGTTAGTCGCAGCGCACGTGCCTGGCACGTGTCCATATCCAATTGAAGTCGCTCGCGATCCTGCGCCCGGAGCACATTCAACGGGGCAACGACCGGGCAGCGGTTGATATGCACTAACTTGAGCGGCACGGGCAGTTCGCCTTCCGCCAGGTCGCCACGGCGCGTGTAGAGGCGCTGGCGCAAGGTATCGGCGTCCAGATCCAGCAACCCCTGCGGGTCCAGCCCAAGGTCACAGACGATTAATGCATTGCGATTGCGCGGGTGCCAGGCCAGCGGCAGCACCACGCCCAAATAGTGACGCTCGGCGGAAAAGCGTCCGGATATATGTACCATCGGTTGCAACAGGCGTACCTGATCCATCACCCGCTGCTTGCTGCGCAATTGAAACAGCCACTCATACAACTTGGGCTGTTTCTCGCGGACCAGGCGCGCCAGGGCGATCGTGGCTCGCACGTCCGACAAGGCGTCGTGGGCCTGGCCATGATCGATCCCGTTGGCTGCGGTCAAACGCTCAAGCTTGAGGGTGACGCGCCCATCCTGCTCTGGCCAGACAATCCCTTCCGGGCGAAGTGCGTAGGCCGTGCGCACCACATCGATCAAATCCCAGCGACTGTTGCCGCCCTGCCATTCACGGGCGTAAGGGTCGAAAAAGTTGCGATACAAACTGTAGCGCGTCATTTCATCGTCAAAACGCAAAGTGTTGTAACCGGCGCCGCAGGTACCCGGTGCGGCCAGTTCGGCATGCACTCGGGTCATGAAGTCGGCTTCGGCCAGGCCTTTTTCCGCCAGGACGTCAGGGGTGATGCCGGTGATCGCGCAGGCGGCCGGATGAGGCAGGATATCGTCGCTGAGCTGGCAATAAAGGTTGACCGGCGGGCCGATCTCGTTGAGTTCGAGGTCGGTACGAATACCGGCAACCTGAAGCGGGCGATCGCTGCGCGGGTTGATGCCGGTGGTTTCATAGTCGTACCAAAAAATGGAGGTCACGGGCTATTCCTGTGCTGAAGACCGGCAAAGTCTAGGCGCTGCTGGCCGTCCGGGGCCAGCGATACCTTGGCTGTACAAATATCCAGCAAAACCTTGAATGGTTGCTTCCACCGTCGACACTGCTAGCATCCGTGTCTCTCAGCCGCTTCGCACTGCCAGGGATCGCAATGCCGAAAAACCCTTTGGATACCCGCTACCAGATCGAGACCCCTGAGGGGATAGATCTGCCCTTGCGCCCGGCAGGCCTGCCGCCGCGGGTACTGGCCTTTGCTTTCGACCTGGGCTTGCGTGGCTTGGTCATGGGCATCCTGCTCGTGCCGCTGGCCCTGTTGGGCAATATTGGTATTGGCCTGGGTGCATTGCTGCTGTTTCTGGTCAGCTGGTGGTACATGGTCTTGTTCGAAGTGCTCAATCAAGGCTGCTCTCCAGGCAAGCAGGTCATGGGCCTGCGGGTCGTACAGGACGATGGCACGCCTGTCGGCTGGTCCGCCTCGTTGATCCGCAACCTGTTGCGCTTTGTCGACATGCTGCCCTTCGGCTACTTCCTCGGCGCCATCAGTTGCCTGCAACATCCTCATTTCAAACGGCTCGGCGACCTCGCCGCCGGTACCCTGGTGATCTACCGCGAACAAGCACTGGCCCGCCCCCGGGTACCTCAAGCGGCTGCGTTGCGCCTGCCCTTCGCCCTTGACCTGAGCGAACAGCGCGCCATTCTCGCCTTCGCCGAACGCCAGGGCGACCTCTCTGCCGAACGGGTGCATGAACTTGCGTCCATCCTCGCGGTTCCTCTGCAAGTGTCTCCTGCACGCGCCGTAGAGCAACTCAATGGTGTGGCCCGTGGTTTGTTGGGGCCGACATGAAGCAGAGCCTGTTCGAAAGCCGTCACCAGCCCCAATGGCAAGCCTTTGCAGCGCAACTGACACAGTTGGAGCAAGGCAAGGCCAAGGCCCGCGACGTGGCGGACTTCCCCCATCACTATCGACGCCTGTGCCAGCACCTCGCGCTGGCACAGGAGCGTGGCTACAGCAGTTATCTGGTAGATCCGCTGCAGCAATTGGCCCTGCGCGGCCACCAACAGCTCTATCGCCATCGCAGTCAATTGGGAGCAAAGGTCCTGAGTTTCGTCCTGGCCGACTTCCCACGCCTGGTACGTGAGCAATGGCGCTTCGTGTTAATCGCCGGCCTGTTGTTTTTCGGCAGCCTGCTGGGAATAGCACTGCTGGTTTACCTGTTTCCCGACCTGATCTACAGCATCGTCAGCGCCCAGCAGGTCGCCGACATGCAAAGCATGTACGACCCCGATGCCAGCCGCCTTGGGCGCGCCGCCGAGCGAGCCTCCAGCGAAAACTGGATGATGTTCGGCTACTACGTGATGCACAACATCGGCATCGCCTTCCAGACCTTTGCAGCCGGGTTGCTGTTTGGCCTGGGCAGCGTGTTCTTTCTGATTTTCAACGGCTTGATCATCGGCGCAATCTGCGGCCATCTGACCGAAATTGGCTATGGCCAGACCTTCTGGTCGTTTGTCATCGGCCACGGTGCATTCGAGCTGACCGCTATCGCCCTGGCCGGCGCAGCGGGTTTGCAACTGGGGTGGTCACTGATCGCTCCGGGGTCGCTCGCTCGCAGCGAATCCTTGCGTTTGGCGGCGCGCAAAAGCGTGCAGATGCTCTGCGGGGTGATGGTGTTCCTGCTGATCGCTGCGTTGATTGAGGCCTATTGGTCTTCCACCACCGCTATCACGCCTTGGATCAAATACCTCGTGGGCGCCGCGCTTTGGCTACTGGTGGCCGCTTACTTGATTCTCGCCGGGCGGGTTCACCATGCGCCTGAGTGACGCCAGCGTCGCAATTCGCCCCCGTACTGCCTGGGAAGCCATGGACCTTGGTGTGTTGATGGCCAGGGAGCATCGCTGGCTGTTGATGAGCAGTTGGGCGCTGGTGAGCTTGCCAGTATTTGCCTTGCTCACCGTGTTGTTATGGGAGTCTCCACTGGCCGCCGTTTTGCTGTTCTGGTGGCTCAAGCCGGCGTTCGATCGGTTGCCGTTGTACATCCTCTCCAAGGCACTGTTTGGTGAAACACCCAGCGTCAAACAAGCCGTGCGCCATTGGCCGCGACTGTTAAAAAGCCAGTTGCTGGTCAGCCTGACCTGGCGGCGTCTCAGCCTGAGCCGCAGTTTCGTGCTGCCAGTGAGCCAACTCGAAGGCCTGGGTGGCCATGCGCGCCAACACCGCCTCGGCGTGCTGTTACAACGCAACGCAGGGGCCGCGCGCTGGCTGACAATCATTGGCATGCACCTGGAAATCGGCCTGTGGCTTGGCTGCATGGCACTGTTCTATCTCTTCATTCCTGAGCAGGTTGAACGCGATTGGGACTGGCAACGGTTGGCGCTCGCAACCAATTCGCAATGGCTATGGCTGGGGCATCTGGGCAACGCGTTCTATGCGTTGATATTGGTGTTCTGGGAGCCTATCTACGTCGCGTGCGGTTTCAGCCTGTACCTCAACCGCCGTACCGTACTGGAAGCCTGGGACCTGGAACTGGTATTCCGGCGTTTACGCCAGCGCCTGGGCAGCGTGGCGACGCTACTGCTGGCGGTCGGGCTGATGCTGCAGGCCAGTCCACAGGTCATGGCGGATGAGTCCAGTAGCCAATCGCAACTGAGCACCCCGGCTGCGAGTCAATCCATCAAGACTCTGCTGGCCCTCCCCCCGTTCAAAAACCCGGAAACCGTCACCCGCTATCGCTTCGGCGAAGACCAGCCTGCGGCCAAAGGCACCGCGCACGGTGACGGCAAATTACCCGGATGGTTACAGGCACTGCTCGATCACCTCAACAGCACCACCTTCAAACACGTAGGCCAGGGATTGGAAATACTCCTGTGGAGCCTGTTGATTGGAGGCCTCGCATTGCTCGGTTGGCACTACCGCGACGGGTTGCACGCTTTTGTCAGTCGGCGCGCAATCAGTCAACCCCGGGTCACCAAACCCGCTCCGACGCAGTTATTCGGCCTGGAGTTGGGCATAGAAACCTTGCCCGAAGACATCGCCAGTACTGCCGAACAATTATGGCCCACACAACCACGGCAAGCCCTCAGCCTTTTGTACCGAGGCCTGCTCAGCCACCTGTTGCACGACTACAACATTGCACTGAAAACCGCCGACACCGAAGGCCAGGTCCTGGAGCGTGTTCACCAATTACAACAACCGCAGCTGCTGGTGTTCAGTAATGAGCTGACACGCCACTGGCAAAACCTGGCCTACGGCCATCGACTGCCTCCGCTCGCCGCCCAGCAAAAGCTCTGCAGCGAATGGCGCGCGTTGTTCAATTCGGACGCCGCGCAATGAACCGCCCATTACTGTGGGCAGGTCTAATGCTGGCGTGCCTGCTGGGGGCTGGAGCATTTTATGCCTGGCACAAAGCGATCCCTTATGACGAAGTGGTTGATCGCGGCCCATCGCCCCAAGCACGGGAAAATCCCTATCTGGCGGCCGAGTACTTTCTGCGCCAGCAAGGCCTGAGCGTCGAGCATGCCAAGAGCCTCGAACGCCTCGCTCACCTCCAGCCGAAAGGCAACAGCCTTCTGCTGTTGGGTGATCGCGGCAACATGACACCACGCCAGGTGGATGAACTGCTCGATTGGGCAAAGTCCGGTGGCCATTTGCTGGTGGTCGCCGAAGCGCTGTGGGATGAAGAGACAGGTAAAAGCGGCGACCTGCTGCTTGATCGGTTGGACATCCACCAGACCTTGAGCGAAACCTTCGATGAGCCAGCCTCGGCGCGCAAAAAGAAAACGCCGGATCTGACCAAACTCTATGTCGACAATGAAACCGCCCCGGCGTACTTCAGTTTCGATACCGACTTCAACCTCATCGATCCCAAACACCTGGCACAGTTTTCAGCCAACAGCGCCAAATCCAGCCATCTCATGCAACGCAATCTCGGGCATGGCACCGTAACCGTGGTAACCGACAGCGAGCTGTGGAAAACCCCGGGCATCGGCCAACACGATAACGCCTGGCTGCTGTGGTACCTCAACCAAGGCACTGGCGTGACCTTGTTGTTCAACAGCGATGTAGACAGTCTGTTGACCCTGTTGATGCGCTATTTCCCCCAAGCCTTGGTGGCACTCCTGGCGTTGATTGCTCTGGCACTCTGGCGGACCGGCATGCGCCAGGGCCCGATCCAGGCGCCTGCGCCCAGGGCACGTCGGCAGTTGCAGGAGCACTTGAAGGCCAGCGCCGATTTCCTGCTGCGTCGCACCGGCCAGGGCGCCCTCTTGCACGCCCTGCAGCGCGACATCCAGCGCGCTGCCCGCCGACGTCACCCTGGCTTTGAACACCTCGACACCGCTGAACAGTGGCAGGTACTTGAACGCCTGACGCGCCAACCCTCCCACATCATCAGTCAGGCCCTTGGCCCACTCCCGGCAAAGCGGCTCACCAGCGCCGATTTCAGCCGTCAGGTGGCATGCCTGCAAACTCTCAGGAATGCCCTATGAGCGAACTCCCAGCAGCCACTGCCCCTACCGCCGAAAGCCTTCAACACGCCAGCCAGCAGGCACAGGCCCTGCGCGTTGAATTGCGCAAGGCGGTGATTGGCCAGGATCAGGTGATCGACGACGTACTTACCGCGCTGATCGCTGGCGGTCATGTACTGCTCGAAGGCGTCCCCGGCCTGGGCAAGACGTTGCTGGTGCGTGCCCTGGCGCGTTGCTTTGGTGGCGATTTCGCGCGAATCCAGTTCACACCGGACCTGATGCCCAGCGATGTCACCGGCCACGCTGTGTATGACCTGCATACCGAGCAGTTCAAACTGCGCAAGGGCCCGCTGTTCACTCACTTGCTGCTGGCCGATGAAATCAACCGCGCTCCGGCCAAGACTCAAGCCGCCTTGCTTGAAGCCATGCAGGAGCGCCAAGTCACTCTCGAAGGCGAGGCGCTGCCTATCGGTCAGCCCTTCATGGTACTGGCGACCCAGAACCCTATCGAACAGGAAGGTACTTACCCCCTGCCCGAAGCCGAACTCGACCGTTTCATGCTCAAGGTGCGCATGGATTACCCCGATGCTCAGCAAGAACTGGAGATGGTGCGCGAAGTCACTCGCTCGTCCCGGGCAGACATGCTCGATGTGCACCCGCTACGTACGGTGCTGCAGGCCCATGATGTGTTGAACCTACAGCAGGTCGCGAGCGAACTGGCGCTGGATGAGCAAGTCCTCGACTACGCCGTGCGCCTGGCGCGAGCCACCCGCACGTGGCCTGGGCTGACCATCGGCGCCGGCCCTCGGGCCTCCATCGCCCTGGTTCGCGGAGCCCGGGCACGCGCGTTGTTGCGTGGCGGTGAATTCGTCACCCCTGACGATATCAAGGGGTGCGCGCTGGCGGTATTGCGTCATCGGGTGCGCATTGCGCCGGAACTGGACATCGACGGGCTGGAGGTAGACCAAGTGCTCAAGCAACTGCTGGACCAGATCCCGGCGCCCCGGCAGTGACTCGCCCATGAAGCCGACCCGCCTGTTGCTGAGCTGGCTGAGTGTGTTGTTGGGCCTGAACATCCTGCTCGGCGCCGCAGCAGCGCTGCAGTTCAAGGTGCCCGACACGCTGCACTCGATAGCCTGGGGCTTGTTACTGGCGCTGTTGCTGCTGGCGCTGCTGGATGCCGTGCGTCTGCGGCGTCGCCCCGGCGTGCAAATTCAGCGGCAAATGCCGGGCAGCCTGGCACTCGGACGCTGGGGTGAAGTGCGCCTGACCCTGGCGCACGATTACTCGCGACCAATCACAGTGAAGGTGTTCGATCATGTTCCTGACGGCTTGAGCATGGAAAACCTGCCCCAAAGCATCGAACTGCGCCCCGGTGAACGCAGCGAACTGGGCTACCGACTGCGGCCTCTGCGCCGTGGACACTTCAGCTTCAGCCGCTGTGAAATTCACCTGCCCAGCCCTATTGGGCTATGGTCGGCACGGCAATTTGCCGAGGTCAGCGATGCCACTCGCGTCTACCCGGATTTCGCCCATTTATACGGCGCACAGTTGCTCGGTGTGGATAACTGGCTCAGCCAACTCGGCGTACGCCAACGCCAGCGAAGGGGCTTGGGCCTGGAGTTTCACCAACTGCGCGAATTTCGCGAGGGCGACAGCCTGCGTCAGATCGATTGGAAGGCTACCGCACGACAACGCACACCCATCGCCCGTGAATACCAGGATGAGCGCGACCAGCAGATTGTGTTCATGCTCGATTGCGGTCGACGCATGCGCAGTCAGGACGGCGAGTTGTCACATTTCGACCATGCACTCAACGCTTGCCTGTTGCTCAGTTATGTTGCGCTGCGTCAGGGCGATGCCGTGGGGCTGAGCACCTTTGCCAGTGACCAGCCGCGTTACCTGGCGCCGGTCAAGGGCAGCGGCCAACTGAACCTGCTGCTCAATGCGGTATACGACCTGGATACCACCCGCCGGACGGCCGACTATCAAGCGGCGGCCAGCCAACTGCTGGCTCGGCAAAAACGCCGGGCGCTGGTGATCGTGGTCACCAATCTGCGCGATGAGGACGATGAAGCATTGCTGACAGCGGTCAAGCGTATCAGCCGACAACATCGGGTACTGGTGGCCAGCCTCAGGGAGGAAGTACTCGATAATTTGCGCCAGGCCCCCGTGCAAACCCTGCCCGAAGCATTGGCTTATTGCGGGACGGTCGACTACCTCAATACACGTAACGAACTCCATGACCGGTTGAGCGCCCATGGGTTATCCGTACTGGACACCCCCCCATCAGGGTTGGGAGCCGCGCTCGTGACGCGTTATCTGGGTTGGAAAAAAGCCGGAGTGTTCTGAAAGCGCGCTGACACAGACACGTTGCCAAGGCCGGGCTAACCCTCCCAACCCGGGTCAACACGTTCAATGCCTAAGCGGATGCCTGAAGCGGATCGAAGCTGAAGTAATTCAACAAGGCGCTGATCAACTGGCTGTACTCTTCGCCCGCTTCAATCACACTGAACCCCGAGTCGTAATGCTGCGGGTTGATGTCTTCATGGCTCCACAGGCAGGTCGCGGTCAGGTCGATTGCCTGGCACTCGCCGGTCGGGCCAGGAATTTTCAGACGCAACTCGAAATCCACATCGACCATCATGGGCAACTGGCTGATCAACATCAGCCCACTTTCAGAAACGTTGCCCAGAAAACCGATAGGTTTATCGGTAACTCGGTTGAATACCTGCAGGAAGCAATGTAATTGGTGCCGCTCGATCCGTCGGTGGGTAAACATGTGAGATCGCCATCCAATGGCCATGCCCTGGCCGGTCCAGTAATTCGGAACGAGCCAATGGCTCGCTCTCCCTGGATCTCGGTGTGCCAACAGACGTCGCTATGGTCACTAAACAACTGCCGAATCCGGGCCTCGCATTCGTTCGAATAGAAACTTGTACAAACGAACACCCAAAGGATAGCTCAAGACTGGCGACGGGCCAGCTATAGAATGACAAATATCATTACAAAGACGCCGGCCGCGTCTGTGCAGCACTGGCGCCGGGGTAATGCCCCAACTGCTGCAGCGTGTCGAGCCTGGCTCGCGCACGGTAGGCGTATTCACTTGTCGGGTACTGGCTGATGATGAATTGATAGGTCTGGACTGCATCCACGAACAATTTCTGTCGCTCCAGGCATTGGCCGCGCAACATCGAGACCTCCGGTTGCACGTAGCGACGGGTGCGGCTCTCGCGGTCAACCTGGGACAATTCCAGCGTGACGCGCTCGCAATCACCCACCCCATAGGCACGGTAAGCGTTGTTCAAATGGTGGTCCATCGACCAGCGGGTACAGCCGACAACACTGACGGCCAGGGCAGCAACGAGCAAAATTCGCATGGGGGTTCTCCTGTCTTGAGCAGTGTATCGACCCCTCGTCGAAAATCTTCAAGGATGTTCGTCTATTCAACCGCTGCAAAAACAAGCCAATCGTCGATAAGTAGTGCAAACGAACAATGACTACAACGAAAGAGCATAGTAGCCTTCTCCAGCGCTTGAACTCAGGAGTCTGTGCATGTCCGTCCGTCGTACCAAAATCGTCGCCACCCTTGGCCCGGCCAGTAACTCGCCGGAAGTCCTCGAACAGCTGATTCTGGCTGGTTTGGACGTTGCCCGTCTGAACTTCTCCCACGGCACCCCGGACGAGCACAAGGCTCGCGCCAAGCTGGTGCGTGACCTGGCCGCCAAGCACGGCCGCTTCGTGGCGCTGCTGGGTGACCTGCAAGGCCCGAAAATTCGTATCGCCAAATTCGCCAACAAGCGTATCGAGCTGAAGATCGGTGACAAGTTCACCTTCTCCACCAGCCATCCGCTGACCGAAGGCAACCAGCAAGTCGTGGGTATCGACTACCCGGATCTGGTCAAGGACTGCGGCGTCGGTGACGAGCTGCTGCTGGACGATGGCCGCGTGGTCATGCGCGTCGACACCGCGACCCCGACCGAACTGCACTGCACCGTGATCATCGGTGGCCCGCTGTCCGACCATAAAGGCATCAACCGTCGCGGCGGTGGCCTGACGGCGCCGGCGCTGACTGAAAAAGACAAGGCCGACATCAAGCTCGCCGCCGAAATGGAAGTGGACTACCTCGCCGTGTCCTTCCCGCGCGACGCTGCCGACATGGAATACGCACGTAAACTGCGCGACGAAGCCGGCGGTACTGCCTGGCTGGTAGCGAAGATCGAACGCGCCGAAGCCGTTGCCGATGACGAAACCCTCGACGGCCTGATCAAGGCTTCCGACGCTGTGATGGTTGCGCGTGGCGACCTGGGCGTGGAAATCGGTGACGCCGAGCTGATCGGTATCCAGAAAAAGATCATCCTGCACGCACGCCGCCATAACAAAGCGGTGATCGTGGCGACCCAGATGATGGAGTCGATGATCCAGAACCCGATGCCAACCCGCGCCGAAGTGTCCGACGTAGCCAACGCCGTGCTCGACTACACCGACGCCGTGATGCTCTCAGCTGAAAGTGCTGCCGGCCCGTACCCGCTGGAAGCCGTACAGGCCATGGCGCGGATCTGCGTCGGTGCCGAAAAGCACCCGACCAGCAAGACCTCCAGCCACCGCATCGGCAAAGTGTTCGAAAGCTGCGACCAGAGCATCGCGCTGGCAGCCATGTACACCGCCAACCACTTCCCGGGCGTTAAAGCGATCATCGCCTTGACCGAAAGTGGCTACACGCCGTTGATCATGTCGCGCATCCGTTCCTCGGTGCCGATCTACGCGTTCTCCCCGCACCGCGAAACCCAGGCCCGCGCGGCCATGTTCCGTGGCGTGTACACCGTGCCGTTCGACCCGGCCTCGTTGCCGCCGCATGAAGTCAGCCAGGCTGCCATCGACGAGCTGATCAAGCGCGGCGTTGTGGAGAAAGGCGACTGGGTCATCCTGACCAAGGGCGACAGCTACCACACCATCGGTGGCACCAACGGCATGAAGATCCTGCACGTTGGCGATCCAATGGTCTGAGTGACAGGCTGAAAAACAAAAGCCCCGCCATGTGAATGGCGGGGCTTTTTGCATTTCAGGCTGGTAGTGGTGTTGGCGTCACTGGCCTCTTCGCGAGCAAGCCCGCTCCTACATCTGACCGCATACACCCTGAAGAAACACGCTCGAATGTGGGAGCGGGCTTGCTCGCGAAGACGTCCGACCACTTAACGCTAATTCACCGCCTGGTGACAAAAGCCGACAACGCCGCAATCGCCTCCGGCGATTTCAACCGCTGCGTAAACAACGCCCCCTCCTCTTCGATCACGTGACGCAACTGCTCGCGATCCACACTTTTCATCAAGTGTTTGCTGACCTGCACCGCACCCGGCGCCAGCGTCTCAAAGCGTTCAGCCACTTCCCGCGCCTTGGCCAGCGCCGCTTCACCGCTGCTCAACGCCTGCGTGGCAATGCCCCACGCTGCCGCCTGCTCACCGGTGAATCCCTCGCCCAGCAGCAACAGCTCAGCCGCCTTGGCATGCCCGAGCAATCGCGGCAGGATCAGGCTTGAGCCAAACTCCGGACACAACCCAAGGTTGACGAACGGCATGCGCAAGCGCGCATCGCGGCTGATATACACAAGGTCGCAATGCAGCAACAGAGTCGTACCAATGCCCACCGCCGCGCCGGCCACAGCGGCAATCACTGGTTTGCGGCAATTGAGCAGGCTTTTCATAAAGTGAAACGGCGGGCTGTCGAGGTCGCTGGGCGGCTGTTCGAGGAAATCGCCGATGTCATTACCGGCGGTAAAGCACTCACGGCTGCCCTGAATCAGCACGGCACGGATGTCAGGGTCCGCATCGGCCTGCTCCAACGCGTGGGCCAATTGCGTGTACATGGCGCGGGTCAGGGCGTTTTTCTTGTCCGGCCGGTTGAGCTGCAAGGTCAGCAGCCCGCGTTCGCGTTGCAGCAGGATGGCGTCGGTCATGGTGGATCTCGCGGCTGTAGAAGTCAGCGCTCAACCACGGGGCACAAACACATCGGCCAGCAGTTGATTGCGCGGCAGACCGGCCAGGAACAAGCGCTTGGAAAACGCCTCGACGCTGACAGGATGCCCGCAGAGTAAGGCCAGAGTTTGCCGCGAAACAAGCCGCAGTTGCGCCAATGCCTGGGTCAACTCAGCCGCAGTCCACAGCTCCACGGTGACGTTTGGGTGCTGCAAAGCCAACTGCGCCAGGGGCTCGGCCAGGTAATGCGCGTCGGCATCATGAGCCAGGTGAATCACACGGATGGCGCCCTGATGATCCTGGCGCAACGCCTCGCGCAGCACGCCCCATAACGGGCCAAGCCCCGTGCCGGCGGCCAGCAGCCATAGCGGCCGCGAATGCCAGTCAGGGTCGTATTGCAGCGCCCCGCCTCTCAACTCGCCCAGGCGCAGGTCGTCTCCCAGTTGCAACTGGCGGGCGATGCTTATGAATTCACCGGGCTGACGGCAATCGAGGTGAAACTCCAGGAACGGATCTTCCTGGGGCAAGCTCGCCAGGGAATAGGGCCGCGCCACCTGTCCGGCCCACACCACCAGATGCTGCCCGGCGCGATAACGCAGGCCACGTTCCGGTTGCAAGCGCAGGCGCAGCACACTCGCATTCAACCAGTCGACGCCCACCACCCGGGCGGGTAAACCGTCACGCAGCGGGTCGAACGTTTCAACTTGCACGTCCCCGACAACCTGGCATTGGCACGCCAGGCGCCACCCGTCCTGACGTTGTGCCGGGCTCAAGGCGTCGGGTTGTTTGTCCTCGACCTCACCCTGGCAACGCACCAGGCACGCATGGCAACTGCCCGCCCGGCAACTGTAAGGCACGGCCACCCCCGCCAGATTCAGGGCATCCAGCAAGTTGCTGCCGGTGGCTACCGACCAGTGGCGTTCGCCGACGTGCAGTTCAGGCATATAAGGTCTCAATCAGAAGGGCTGCGTACAGGGAATCATGCCCGACAGAGTTTGACCATAGTCGGGTGTATCGGCCACCGCGCCGGGTTATACTGCCGCGCCTTTTTAGCGTCGCGCCTGCACCTACGGCGTGCCTTGGAAAGGTGGACTCAGCCGACCGATGCACCCAACTGAGCCACCTTTATTGAATGTTCCCGTCTTATAGAGGAGCGCGACTCATGACCGTGATCAAGCAAGACGACCTGATTCAGAGCGTTGCCGACGCCCTGCAATTCATTTCCTACTACCACCCCGTTGACTTCATCCAGGCGATGCACGAAGCCTACCTGCGCGAAGAATCGCCGGCAGCCCGTGACTCCATCGCGCAGATCCTGATCAACTCGCGCATGTGCGCCACCGGCCATCGCCCGATCTGCCAGGACACCGGTATTGTTACCGTGTTCGTGCGCGTGGGCATGGACGTACGTTGGGATGGCGCCACCATGGGCCTGGACGACATGATCAACGAGGGCGTGCGTCGCGCCTACAACCTGCCGGAAAACGTCCTGCGTGCCTCGATCCTCGCCGACCCGGCAGGTGCGCGTAAAAACACCAAGGACAACACCCCGGCCGTGATCCACTACTCCATCGTCCCGGGTAACACCGTGGAAGTGGACGTGGCCGCCAAAGGCGGTGGCTCCGAGAACAAGTCGAAAATGGCCATGCTCAACCCGTCCGACTCGATCGTCGACTGGGTGCTCAAGACCGTTCCGACCATGGGCGCCGGCTGGTGCCCACCGGGCATGCTGGGCATCGGCATCGGCGGCACCGCCGAGAAAGCTGCGGTCATGGCCAAGGAAGTGTTGATGGAGTCCATCGACATCCACGAGCTGAAAAAGCGCGGCCCGCAGAACCGTATCGAAGAGATGCGCCTGGAGCTGTTCGAGAAGGTCAACCAACTGGGCATCGGCGCCCAGGGCCTGGGTGGCCTGACCACCGTGCTCGACGTGAAAATCATGGACTACCCGACCCACGCCGCCTCGCTGCCGGTGTGCATGATCCCCAACTGCGCTGCCACCCGTCACGCGCACTTCGTGCTCGACGGTTCGGGCCCGGCGTCGCTGGAAGCGCCATCGCTGGACGCCTACCCGGAAATCGTCTGGGAAGCCGGCCCATCGGCCCGCCGTGTCAACCTCGACACGCTGACCCCGGAAGAAGTGCAAAGCTGGAAACCGGGCGAAACCGTATTGCTCAACGGCAAGATGCTCACTGGTCGCGACGCGGCGCACAAGCGCATGGTCGAGATGCTGAACAAGGGCGAAACCCTGCCGGTAGACCTCAAGGGTCGCTTCATCTACTACGTCGGCCCGGTTGATCCGGTGCGCGAAGAAGTGGTTGGCCCGGCTGGCCCGACCACCGCCACGCGGATGGACAAGTTCACCCGTCAGATCCTCGAGCAGACCGGCCTGCTGGGCATGATCGGCAAATCCGAGCGCGGCCCAACCGCCATCGAAGCGATCAAGGACCACAAAGCCGTGTACTTGATGGCTGTGGGCGGTGCGGCGTACCTGGTGGCGCAAGCCATCAAGAAGTCGCGCGTAGTCGCGTTCGCCGAGCTGGGTATGGAAGCGATCTACGAGTTCGACGTGAAGGACATGCCGGTCACCGTTGCGGTGGACAGCAAGGGTGAATCCGTCCACATCACCGGTCCTGCCATCTGGCAGAAAAAGATCAGTGAAAGCCTGGCGGTAGAAGTGCAGTAAGCGCTTCCCTCGCAAGGATAAAGGCGACTGCGGCCCCATGGCCCAGTCGCCTTTTTTATGACTGGCAATGTTGCAATGACAAACACGATCATGTGGGAGCTGGCTTGCCTGCGATGCAGGCACATCGGTTTTTCAGTGACCCCGAGGTGATGCCATCGCAGGCAAGCCAGCTCCCACACAAGCCTGCATGCCACAAGATCCAAGCAGCCCATGCTATGGTGCTCACCCCTTACCGTGCCTGTTCATCACCGTATGATCGCGATCCCACGCCCCCTGCGCCTGACCTTCTATTCCCTGTTGATCATCGCCGGTGCGGTGCTGGCCGCTGCCTTGGCCACTCGCCATGCCGAACGCCAAGCCTTGGTGGATGACGCCGCCCGCGCCCATCAACAGCTCACGCTCTATGGCAATTCCCTGCACACCCTGATCGAACGCTACCGCGCCCTGCCCGCCGTACTGGCGCTGGATTCGGAAATGATCAGCGCCTTGAAAGGCCCACTCGACACCACCACCCAGGACCTGCTCAACCGCAAACTGGAGCGCATCAACGGCGCAGCACAGTCCTCAACCCTGGAACTGATGGATCGCAACGGCCTGGCCGTGGCCGCCAGTAACTGGAACTTGCCGAGCAGTTATGTCGGCCACAACTACGCGTTTCGCCCCTACTTCAGCCAGACCTTGAGCCAAGGCACCGGGCGTTTTTATGCGGTCGGAGTCACCACCGGCATTCCGGGTTACTTCCTCTCCAGCGCGGTGGTCGATGAACATGAGCAGTTTCTCGGCGCCATGGTCGTGAAGCTCGAATTCCCCGAACTTGAACGTGAGTGGGCCCAGGGCAATGACCTGCTGCTGGTCAGCGACGCGCGCGGCATCGTGTTTATCGCCAACCAGCCGGGCTGGCGTTACCGCAACCTGCGGCCGCTGTCAGCCAGTGACCTTGCCGAACTCAAGGCCACGCGCCAATACGATAAAAAGCAATTGCAGCCGCTGCAAACCCAGACGCTGCAGCGCTTCGATGAAAACAGCCATTTGATGCGCGTCAGCGGCCCTGAAGGCAATGCCAACTACATCTGGGAATCCCTGCCACTGAAGGCCGAAGGCTGGACCCTGCACCTGCTGCGCAAACCGCAGTTCGCCTTTGAGGATCAGCGCAACGCCGGCCTCGCCGCTGCAGGTTCGTGGCTGGCGCTGGTGTTTCTGGTGCTGTTCCTGACCCAGCGCTGGCGCCTGGCACGCCTGCGCCAGCGCAGCCGCGAAGAGTTGGAACAGCTTGTGGAGGAGCGCACCCAGGCGCTGCGCACGGCCCAGGATGGCTTGGTGCAATCGGCCAAACTGGCGGCACTGGGCCAGATGTCCGCCGCACTCGCCCATGAAATCAACCAGCCGCTGACCGCCCAACGCATGCAGTTGGCGACCCTGCGCCTGCTGCTGGACCACGGCCGCGTGGACGATGCCTATCAGGCGCTCACACCGCTGGACGACATGCTCACGCGCATGGCCGCACTCACCGGCCACCTCAAGACCTTCGCGCGCAAAAGCCCCAGCGGCTTGCGCGAAAAGCTCGACCTGGCCACCGTCGTCGACCAATCCCTGCACTTGCTCGACGCGCGCCTGCGCGACGAAGCCATCGGCGTGGTGCTGGACCTGACCCGCCCCGCGTGGGTGCGCGGTGATGCCATCCGCCTGGAACAGGTGTTGATCAACCTGCTGCGCAACGCCTTGGATGCGATGGCCGACACGCCACGCAAACGCCTGGAGATCCGCCTGCACGCCGACCAGCAGTTGTGGCGACTGACCGTCAGCGACAGCGGCGGCGGCATTGCAGAAGAACACTTGAACAGCGTGTTCGACCCGTTCTTTACCACCAAACCCGTAGGAGACGGCCTCGGCCTCGGGCTGGCGGTGTCCTACGCTATCGTGCATGAACTGGGCGGGCGCCTGCTCGCCGGCAACCGTGGCGACGGCGCGGTTTTCACTTTGACCTTACCGATTGCGCTGGAGACGCCCGACCTATGTTGAACGCCGTGATTGTGGTCGATGACGAAGCCAGCATTCGCACGGCCGTCGAACAATGGTTGAGCCTGTCGGGGTTTGATGTGCAGTTGTTCAGCCGCGCCGAGGAATGCCTGGCGCACCTGCCCAGGGACTTTGCCGGGGTGATCCTGAGCGATGTGCGCATGCCCGGGCTCAGCGGCCTGGAACTGCTGGCCGAAGTGCAACGCCGGGATGCCGATTTGCCGGTGATTCTGCTCACCGGCCACGGCGATGTGCCGATGGCAGTGGAAGCGATGCGCGACGGCGCCTATGACTTTCTGGAAAAACCCTTCAGCCCCGACGCCTTGCTCAACAGCCTGCGCCGCGCCCTGGACAAACGCGGACTGATCCTGGAGAACCGACGTCTGCATCAACAGGCCGATCACCGCGCGCAGCTCGAATCGAGCCTGCTGGGCGTGTCCCGAGGCTTGCAGAACCTGCGACGCCAGGTGCTCGACCTGGCGAACCTGCCGGTCAATGTGTTGATCCGTGGCGAGACCGGCAGCGGTAAAGAGCTGGTCGCGCGCTGCTTGCACGATTTTGGCCCGCGTGCAAAAAAGCCGTTTGTAGCGCTCAACTGCGCCGCCATCCCCGAGCAGCTGTTTGAGGCCGAATTGTTCGGTCACGAAAGTGGCGCGTTCACCGGCGCCCAAGGCAAGCGTATCGGCAAGCTGGAATATGCCCATGGCGGCACGCTGTTCCTGGATGAAATCGAAAGCATGCCGCTGGCCCAACAGGTGAAGTTGCTGCGCGTATTGCAGGAACAAAAGCTTGAGCGATTGGGTTCCAACCAAAGCATTCACGTGGATTTGCGCATCATTGCCGCCACCAAGCCGGACCTGCTGGAAGAGGCACGCGCAGGGCGTTTTCGCGAAGATTTAGCCTACCGACTGAACGTCGCACAGCTGCGCCTGCCACCTCTGCGCGAGCGTCGTGAAGACATTCCGCTACTGTTCGACCACTTTGCCCACAGCGCCGCCGAGCGCCTGGGCCGCAGCGCCGAACCCTTGAGCGGCGCGCAACTGGGGCGGCTGCTCAGCCATGATTGGCCGGGTAATGTGCGTGAACTGGCCAACGTCGCCGAGCGCCAAGTGCTGGGCCTGGGTGAACCGGAGCCGGAAGGTATCGAGGCCGGGCAATCCCTGGCGGCGCAACAGGAAGCCTTCGAAGCGCATTGCCTGAAAGCGGCGCTGGTGCGGCACAAGGGCGATATCAAGGCAGTACTGGCGGAGCTGCAGCTGCCGCGTCGCACCTTCAATGAAAAGATGCAGCGCCATGGGTTGGTGCGGGAGATGTTTCTGTAGGCCATTTTCTGTGGTGTTTGCAAAGACGCCATCGCAGGCAAGCCAGCGCCCACATTTGAATGTGTTCACACATCGAACGGTGGGCGCTGGCTTGCCGCGAAGAGGCCAGCAGCCATAAGCGGATTTCCGCTCATCACCCTCAAATCATCAGCAATTTTCCGCTCAAAAACATTCTGAAACCCTTCTAAACCGGGCCTTGATCTAACTGGCACAGCTCCTGCTATAGCCCGAACAGGCTGCGCTCGTGCGGCTCCATAAAAACAACTAGATGAAGGATCCTTCAATGGATAACTCCAACTCCCTGCCTCTGGGGTCGGCGGCTGCGCCGGCAAAAGAACGCAGTACTTCCAGCCGGATCAAATCGATTTTCAGCGGCTCGGTCGGCAACATGGTCGAGTGGTACGACTGGTACGTCTACGCCGCCTTCTCGCTGTACTTCGCCAAAGCCTTCTTTCCGAAAGGCGACACTACCGCCCAATTGCTGAACACCGCCGCGATCTTCGCCGTGGGCTTTCTGATGCGCCCGATCGGTGGCTGGCTGATGGGGCTGTACGCCGACCGTGCCGGTCGCAAAGCGGCCTTGATGGCTTCGGTGCTGTTGATGTGCTTCGGCTCACTGATCATCGCCCTGAGCCCGGGTTATGAAACCATCGGCGTCGGCGCACCGATCCTGCTGGTGTTCGCCCGCCTGCTGCAAGGTCTGTCGGTGGGTGGCGAGTACGGTACCTCGGCCACTTACTTGAGTGAAATGGCGACCAAGGAACGTCGCGGCTTCTTCTCCAGCTTCCAATACGTGACGCTGATCTCCGGCCAACTCATCGCGCTGGCAGTATTGATTGTGCTGCAACAGGTGCTCACCACCGAACAACTGTACGACTGGGGCTGGCGCATCCCGTTCGCCATCGGCGCCCTGTGCGCAGTGGTCGCGCTGTACCTGCGTCGTGGCATGGAAGAAACCGAATCGTTCACCAAAAAGGCAAAGGCCAAGGAAAGCGCCATGCGCACCTTGATGCGCCACCCCAAGGAACTGATGACCGTGGTCGGCCTGACCATGGGCGGCACCCTGGCGTTCTACACCTACACCACCTACATGCAGAAATACCTGGTGAACACGGTGGGCATGAGCATTTCCGACTCCACTACCATTTCGGCGGCCACGCTGTTTCTGTTCATGTGCCTGCAACCCATTGTCGGCGGGCTGTCGGACAAGGTTGGCCGCCGGCCGATCCTGATCGCCTTCGGCATCCTCGGCACCTTGTTTACCGTGCCGATCCTCACCACCCTGCACACCATCCAGACCTGGTGGGGCGCGTTTTTCCTGATCATGGCGGCACTGATCATCGTCAGCGGCTATACCTCGATCAACGCGGTGGTGAAGGCCGAGCTTTTCCCTACGGAAATTCGTGCCTTGGGCGTGGGCCTGCCGTATGCGCTGACCGTGTCGATCTTCGGCGGTACGGCTGAATACATCGCGCTGTGGTTCAAGAGCATTGGCATGGAAACCGGTTACTACTGGTATGTGACGGCCTGTATTGCAGTGTCGCTGGTGGTCTACGTGACCATGAAAGACACCCGCAAACATTCGCGCATTACCACGGACTGAACAGTGTGGGAGCGGGCTTGCTCGCGAACGCGGTGATCAGTCAGAGCAACATCGACTGACACGGCGCATTCGCGAGCAAGCCCGCTCCCACATGTTGTTCTTCAGCGTTTCATAAACAGCGTCAGGTCAGCTCTACGGGCTGCCGGCGCCCATACCGGCGCTGCGCATACGACGCCCCGGCAATCATCACCACCAGCACCGCCGCCAACACCGCCGATGAACCCATGGTGCCGAAATCCAGCCCGCCCTTTTCATGGGGCTTGGTGAGGAAGTCGCCCAGGGTCGCGCCAAATGGCCGAGTCAGCACAAACGCCACCCAGAACAACAGCACCGAAGAAATCTGGGTGAAGTATTTGAGTGCTACCACCACCGCAATGGCCGAGCCGATCAGCAAGGCGCCACCGGCAAAACCCAACCCGGAGTCGTCCGCCAGAAAGTCGCCCAACGCGGTGCCCAAGGTGTTGGAGAACAGGATCGCCATCCAGTAAAACAGCTCGCCTCGAAAGGTCTGGACCTTGTTCACGTTCAGCGAATCACCACTGAGGTGCCACAACGCGAAGATGATCATCAGGATCACGATCAGGATCATCGAGCCGGTGGCGTACCCGAGGCCCATGGTGCGGTCCATGAAATCCGACATCGTGGTGCCGGCGGTACTCGTGGACAGAATCACGATCCAGTACAACACCGGGTTGTAGGTTTTGGACCAGAGCTGCGTCATCAGGGTGACGAGAAATACGCTGATCAAGATCATCGAACTGATGGCGTAGCCGACATTCAGGGTCATCGACAACAAATCCCCGGCGGTTTCGCCCAGGGTGGTTGCGCAGATTTTCATGACCCAGAACGCCAGGGTTATCTGAGGAAGTTTGTTCATTGTGCGCAAGGCTCCGAAGCTCAGTCATGCAGGGGGCCGATTCATGGGGAGTGTCGACCTGGCGCGCAGACTGAACGGGACGCTGTGAAAAATAGGTGGGCAATCAATGAAAATTCCATCCGGCCAATGGAAATTCGCCGTCATGGATTGCACTATGGCTACCTCACAGCCCCCCGCAGCAGGAACCCCGGTCCATGTCTGACGATATCCATTTCTACGAACCCGCCAATGGCCACGGCCTGCCTCATGACCCGTTCAATGCCATCGTCGGGCCACGGCCGATTGGCTGGATTTCTTCCCACGACCGCGAGGGCCGCCTGAATCTCGCGCCCTACAGCTTCTTCAATGCGTTCAATTACATTCCGCCGATCATTGGGTTTTCCAGCGTCGGGCGCAAAGACAGCCTGAACAACATCGAACAGACCGGCGAATTCGTGTGGAACCTGGCCACTCGCCCGTTGGCCGAACAGATGAACCAGAGTTGCGCGGCGGTATCGCCAGAGGTCAACGAGTTCGAGCTGTCCGGCCTGACGCCGGTCGCCTCGAAAATCGTCGGCGTGCCGCGCGTGGGCGAAAGCCCGGTGTCGTTCGAATGCAAGGTGACGCAGATTATTCAGCTGCAGCGCGCCGACAAAGAGTTGGTGCCGAGCTGGCTGGTGCTTGGCGAGGTGGTCGCGGTGCACATTGCCAAGTGGCTGCTCAAGGATGGGATCTACGACACGGCCGCCGCCGAGCCGATCTTGCGCGGTGGTGGCCCGGCGGATTACTTCCAGATAGAGCCGCAGGCGTTGTTCAAGATGTATCGCCCAGGCGCCACTCAGCGCTGAGTGAAAGGCAAAAAAAAGTGGGAGCAGGCTTGCTCGCGAAGGCGGGGGATCAGTCAATGTTTCAGTGACTGACACGGTGCATTCGCGAGCAAGCCCGCTCCCACCTTTGCATCGGTGGGGTTGCTTAGTCAGCCGCAGGTGACCAGGTCAATTGCCCTTCTTCGTCCACGTCGACCAACCGCTGCAATTGCGCGGCAGCCGCATCGTCGGCGTCGTCAGCGGTCTTGAACGTGTGTCCTTCAAGGATCTTGTGAAACCTGGGGGCGCCCATGCCATCCAGTGCCTTGACGGCAATGGCAGCGCTGTAGCCACCCTCTTCTTCACGCACCAAGGCGGAAACGGCTTCGTGGTGGGCAAACTCTTTACGTGCCATGTTGCAGGTCCTGGCCAATGGGAAAGTCGGCCATTCTAACCTTCTCAACCGGCCAGTTGCAGGTACTCGCCGTAGGCATGCGCAGCGGATGCATCGGTAAAGGTCTGGAAGTCCATGCTGCGCACCATCATGTCGTTCAACAGCTCGGTAAAGATCATCAAGGCGGGCGAATTGAAGTAGGCGCTCATCGCCTGCTCGCTGCTCCAGAAGCCGCAGATCAGCCACACATCGGGATCCACTTGGGAATGCTGCAACGAGAATTGCAGGCAACCCTGAGCCTGACGGCCCGGCTCGATCAAACTGCTCAAGCGTGCACCGAGTTCGGTGCTGCACCCGTTACGGGCACGGATAAAGGCCATATGGCTCGCGGGAATGGGGGTGGACATGTTCGACTCTCCCGTTGAGAAGTGATGCTCGGCAAGCACTGTGAGGGCGTGCTGCCACAGGATCAAAGATAACGGCGCGGGTGCGGGCGCGGTTAGTCAATTCCTGCCGGCTTATTGCACAATCCTGCCAGAAGCGTAGATAAGACGTTTGGCCCCACGCGTTTATTCCATGGCCATGTTCAGTGTTTCAGGCAGATGACAGGCACTGCACTTGCCTGATTCGCGACTTATCGCAGGATCAGGCAAGGATTGTGCAGGATCGACGTAACACTTTCTCAAAGACCGCCACTAAGCTGATCCCATCAAAAAGCTTGTAGAGGACACGTCATGTCGTCGTCGGAACATAAGTCCACTCCCCTCGATGCCGAGACGGAAAAACAGCGCGCCGAACTCGCCAGCATCGTGCACCGGCATACCTGGGAAGATGGCTCCTACGGCACGGCGATCACCTCGTTGTACCTCAACCGCCACAACACGCCGCGCGACTTCATGCCGGTGCTGGTGGAACCTGCGCTGTGCATCCTCGCCAGCGGCAGCAAGGAAGTACGCCTGGCTGACGAAATCTTCGCCTACGACCCGCTCAACTATCTGGTGTTCTCCGTGGCAATGCCGGTGGCCGGACGGATCATCGATGCCACGCCGGAAGATCCCAACCTGTCGGTGCGCATCAATATCGACCCGGCGCAACTCACGGCGCTGATCGCCGAGGCCGGGCCAATGGGCGTGCCGTCGCGTCCGACTTCGCGCGGCATGTACGTCGACCGCATCGACACCCAATTGCTCGACGCCGTGCTGCGCCTGGCGCGCCTGCTGGATACGCCCAAAGACATCGCGATGCTGGCGCCATTGATCAACCGCGAAATTCTTTACCGTTTGCTGCGTGGGCCGCAGGGTTACAGGCTGTATGAAATCGCCGTGGCCAACAGTCAGAGCCATCGTGTGAGCCAGGCCATCAAGTGGCTGAACGGCAACTACGAACAGCCGCTGCGTATTGATGACCTGGCCCGTGAAGTGAACCTCAGCGTCTCGACGTTGCACCACCGCTTCAAGGCGATCACCGCGATGAGCCCGCTGCAATACCAGAAGCAGTTGCGCCTGCAGGAAGCGCGGCGTTTGATGATTGCCGAAGGGCTGGAAGCTTCGGCGGCGGGGTATCGGGTGGGGTATGAAAGCCCCTCGCAGTTCAGCCGCGAGTACAGCCGGCTATTTGGGGCGCCACCGCTGAGAGATTTGGCCCGGTTGCGCCAGAGCATCTGACCCAAAGGCGTCAAAATGTGGGAGCGGGCTTGCTCGCGAAAGCGGTGGATCAGTCAAAATTTTCGGTGACTGACACTCTGCATTCGCGAGCAAGCCCGCTCCCACATTTGATCCTCTGTGTGCTTTAGTCCAGGGTTCGCGGGAGCTGTAAGGTGACTCGCAAACCACCCTCGCGCAGGTTCTGCAAACTCACTTCACCGCCATGGCTATGGGCAATGTTGCGCGCGATGCCCAACCCCAATCCATAGCCCTGCTGCTGCCCGGCCAACCGAAAATGCGGTTCAAACACTTGCTCCAGCCGCTGCTCCGGCACGCCTGGCCCCTCGTCATCAACGTGCAGGATAAATTCCGCGCCATCGTCTTCGATGTGCAAATGCGCGTTCTGCCCGTACTTCAACGCGTTGTCGATCAGGTTACCGATGCAGCGCTTGAGCGCCAGCGGCTTGCCTGCATACGGTGCCAGGGCGCGGCCATCCTGGGTGATGCGGCCATTGCCGTTGGGCGCCAGGTACGGTTCTACCAGGCAATCGAGTACGTGATTGAGGTCGACCGGCTCGATGTTTTCGTGGATGTCAGTGTCCTTCACGCATTGCAGCGCGCCCTTCACCAGCAACTCCAATTCATCCAGGTCGCGACCGAACTTGGCTTGCAGGTTTTCGTCTTCGAGCAGCTCCACGCGTAGGCGCAAGCGGGTGATCGGCGTGCGCAAATCGTGGGAAATCGCGCTGAACAATTGGCTGCGCTCGGTCAGGTAACGGCTGATGCGTTCGCGCATGGCGTTGAACGCACGGCCCACTTCCACCACTTCGCTGCCGCCGCCTTCGGCCACCGGCTCCACGTCAGCCCCCAGGGACATGTCTCGCGCTGCCCGCGCCAGACGCTTGAGCGGTCGGCTTTGCCAGTGCACCAACAGGCCGATAAACAACAATAGAAAACCGCTGGTCAGCACGATAAACCACACCTGCTGCGACGGCAGGCCCTGTTCTTCAAGGCTGGTGTAGGGCTCGGGCAACAACGAAGCGATGTACAGCCATTCGCCCGGCGCCAGCTGGATCTGCGTGACCAGCACCGGCGGATTCACCGGCTCCAGGGTCAACGCGTAATGCGCCCAGGACCGGGGCAGTTCATCGAGCTTCAGGCCAGCGTTGAAAATACGCAGGTCCTCGGCGCTGACGAATTCCACCGAAATATGCACGTCGCTGCCCAGGGTCTGGCGCAGCACTTCGTCCACCGCTTGCAACACCGCCTGCTTGCGCGGGGTCTGCGGCAATATCTGCATATCCAGCGGGCGATCGTTGAGCGTCACCACAAAGCGGGTGCCCCCCATGCTGCGCAGTTGATCAAGCACTAACGGGCGATAGGCCACCGGCAACGAGCGGAAATAACTCACGCTGGCCGTCATCGAGTGCGCCAGGCTGCGGGCGCTGGTGACCAGGCCTTCAAGTTGAGTGGCGCGCAATTGCGAGACCCAGATCACGCTGGACAGCGCCTGGGCGAACAGCACTGCGAGCAAGGTCAGCAGCAACATCCGCCCCAGCAGCGAGCGCGGCACCGGGAAACGGCGGCGGCGTTCGCTTAAATGCTCAGTGGGCATTGCCGGCAACCACGCTGGCTGCCAGTTGATAACCGCTGCCGCGCACGGTGCGGATCAGCCGTGGGGGTTTTTCGGTATCGCGCAGGCGTTGGCGCAAGCGGCTCACGGCCATGTCGACGATACGGTCCAGCGGCATCAGGTCGCGGCCACGGGTGGCGTTGCCGATGGTGTCGCGGTCGAGAATTTGTTGCGGGTGATCGAGAAACAGTTTGAGCAGGGCAAAGTCGGCGCCGGAAAGAATCACCTCTTCGCCGTCCACGTGAAACAGGCGATGGCTGATCATGTCCAGTCGCCATTCATCAAACACCCACACATCGCCGCCGCTGCTGCGTTCCTGGCCGAACTGGGCGCGGCGCAGCAAGGCTTTAATTCGCGCTTGCAGCTCGCGCGGACTGAAAGGCTTGCCGATGTAGTCGTCGGCGCCCAGCTCCAGACCGATCACGCGGTCGGTTTCATCGGAACTGGCAGTGAGCATGATGATCGGCACCTGCGCCTGGCGCGGGTGCTGGCGAATCCAGCGGCAAAGGCTGAAACCGTCTTCGTCGGGCAGCATCACATCGAGGATGACCAGATCGCACGGCGCCTCGTTCATCGCCTGGCGAAACCCTGCACCATCCGGCACGCCACGCACCTGGAAGCCGGCGCGGCTGAGGTAGGTCTGCAGCAATTCGCGGATTTCCTGGTCGTCGTCGACGAGGAGAATCGATTTACTGATTGCGCTCACGGGGTCCTCCTTGTTGTTATGGCCAAACCTGAGTCATGTGTTGCTTTCAAGGCCCCCTTCGCGAGCAAGCCCGCTCCCACATTTAAACTCATTCCAACTGGATGAATGCGGTTGAATGTGGGAGCGGGCTTGCTCGCGAAGAGGCCATCACTGCCTACGCAAAAGCCTGCTCAAGTGCCACACCCGCCCCGGTCAACCCGGAATACGGCGCGGTCACCAACCACACCGGAATGCCTTTGAAATAATCGCCCATGCAGCCTTTGTCGCTGAAGCTCTTGGCAAAACCGCTGTTGATAAAGAAGTCGGCAAAGCGTGGAATGACCCCGCCCACGATATACACGCCACCGCGTCCCCCGGTGGTCAGCACGTTGTTGCCGGCCACGCGGCCCAGCCAGATGCTGAACTGGTTCAACACTTCGATCGCCACCGGGTCTCCTGCCAGGCCGGCTGCCGTAATGGCTTCGGGCGTGTCCAGCACCGGCGTGTGCCCGTCGACCGCGCAAATCGCGCGGTACACCCGTGGCAGGCCGCTGCCGCTCAAGGCGGTTTCGGCACTGACGTGCCCGATCTCGGTGTAGATGTGCTGCCACAGCTGGGTTTCACGCGGGCTGCTCAGCGGCAGGTCGACGTGGCCGCCCTCCCCCGGCAGCGCCGCATATCGGCCTTCGCCCAGGTCCAGCAAGGTGCCGACGCCAAGGCCGGTACCCGGCCCGATCACCACCGCCGGGCGCAGCGGTTCCGGCGTGCCTTCGCAGACCACGCGAAATTCGTCGGGCTTGAGGCGAGTCATGCCCAGGGCCATGGCCGTGAAGTCATTGACCAACAGCAGCTCATCCACCTGCAAGGTCTTACAGAATGCAGTTTTGCTCAGGCGCCAGTGATTGTTGGTGAATTTAAATTCATCGCCACTCACTGGCCCGGCGACCGACAGGCATACCGCGCCGATGTCCCCGATTTCCAGGCCTTCTTCCTTGAGGTAGACCTTGATGGCCTCCTCAGGGCTGTGGTGGTCCGCGGTGGCATGCACGCGGATCGAGTGCAGCTCCTGATCCCGCCACAACGCAAAACGGGCGTTGGTACCACCGATGTCACCGACCAGCGCAAGCTTCACTTAAGCGTCTCCAAGGCAGAGGTAAAGGCGCTGGCGCCCTGCTCTGCGGAGCTTGCGGCCAAGCGCATAAATGCAAACAGCTCACGCCCCGCCCCCACGTTGTTGCCCAACAGGCCCGTGGCAGGCGTGCGCGCTGCGAATTCTTCGGCGTCCACCTTAAGCTCCAAGGTGCCTTTCACGCCATCCACGCGAATGATATCGCCATCTTTGACCCGCGCCAGTGGCCCGCCGCTTTGGGCTTCGGGGTTGACGTGAATCGCGGCAGGGATCTTACCCGACGCGCCGGACATACGCCCGTCTGTCACCAACGCCACCTTGAAGCCACGGTCCTGCAATACACCCAGGAACGGCGTCATTTTGTGCAATTCCGGCATGCCGTTGGACCGCGGGCCCTGGAAGCGCATCACCGCGACAAAGTCTTTTTCCAACTCACCGGCCTTGAAGGCGTCGGCCAGGTCCTGTTGATCCTGGAACACCACGGCCGGCGCTTCGACGATCTGGTGCTCCGGGGCAACGGCAGAGACTTTCATCACGCCACGGCCGAGGTTGCCTTCCATCACGCGCAAGCCGCCTTCGGGCGAGAACGCACGGGCCACGGGGCGCAGGATGGTTTCGTCGAGGCTCTCGATCGGGCCGTCGCGCCAGATCAGCTCGCCGTCGACCAGGAACGGCTCCTGGGTGTAGCGGCTCAGGCCCTTGCCGGCCACGGTGTTGACGTCTTCGTGGAGCAGGCCGGCTTCGAGCAGTTCGCGGATCAGGAACGACATGCCGCCCGCCGCCTGGAAGTGGTTGATGTCGGCCTTGCCGTTTGGATACACGTGGGACAGGGTCGGCACCACCTCGGAGAGGTCGGCCATGTCCTGCCAGGTGAGGATGATGCCCGCCGACATAGCGATGGCCGGCATGTGCAGGGTGTGGTTGGTGGAACCGCCGGTGGCGTTGAGCGCGACGATGGAGTTGACGATGGATTTTTCGTCGACGATCTCGCCGATCGGCGTGAAGTCGCCACTGGCTTTGGTCAGGCGCGTGACCTGGTGCGCGGCTTCGCGGGTCAGTGCATCACGCAGCGGCGTGTACGGGTTGACGAACGAAGCGCCCGGCAAGTGCAGGCCCATCACTTCCATCAGCAACTGGTTGGTGTTGGCGGTGCCGTAGAAGGTGCAGGTGCCGGGGCTGTGGTAGGACTTCATCTCCGATTCCAGCAGCTCTTCGCGGGTGGCCTTGCCTTCGGCGTAGCGCTGGCGCACGTCGGCCTTCTGCTTGTTGGAGATGCCCGAGGGCATCGGGCCGCCCGGCACAAAGATCATCGGCAGGTGGCCGTAGCGCAGCGCACCCATCATCAGACCGGGGACGATCTTGTCGCAGATGCCCAGCATCAGCGCGGCGTCGAACATGTTGTGCGACAGCGCTACCGCTGTGGACATGGCAATGACTTCACGGCTGAGCAGGCTCAGCTCCATGCCGGGTTCGCCCTGGGTTACGCCGTCGCACATGGCAGGCGTGCCGCCGGCGAACTGGCCGACCGACCCGACTTCGCGCAGGGCTTTTTTGATCTGTTCAGGGAAATGTTCGTACGGCTGGTGCGCCGAGAGCATGTCGTTATATGAGGAAACAATTGCCACGTTGGCGGCGTTCATCATGCGCAGGCTATTTTTATCTTCAGTGCCGCAGCCCGCCACGCCGTGGGCGAAGTTGGCGCATTGCAGCTTACCGCGCATCGGGCCGTCGCTGGCGGCGCCGCGAATGAGCGCAAGGTAAGCCTCGCGGGTTGCACGACTGCGGGCGATAAGCCGTTCGGTGACCTCAATAACGCGGGGATGCATGTGTAGAACTCCAGGCTAACGGATGTGGCGACCTGAGTGTCTATGCTGATCAAACGCCCGCAGCTCATGGGATGGCAGGGTGTCGTTTGTATCATCGGACCAGTTGATTCAGGTCACTCGTTGTAGATTGAACAAAATATTGCCACTAAAAAGGCTTGTTTTCTATTTTTATGCGAATAATCTTGTAATTCTTACAACAAATCGACGACAGGCACTTTCCAATGACTCTTCGTATCGCAATCAATGGTTTTGGCCGTATCGGCCGCAATGTCCTGCGCGCACTGTATACCCAAGGCTACCGCCAGGATTTGCAGATCGTCGCCATCAATGATTTGGGCGACAGTTCGATCAATGCCCACCTGCTCAAATACGACACCGTACACGGTACTTTCGAAGCAGAGGTTGCCCACGATCAGGAAAGCCTGACCGTCAATGGTGACCGGATTGCCGTCAGTGCCATTCGCAACCCCGCCGAGTTGCCGTGGGCGGCGCACAAGATCGACGTGGTGTTCGAATGCACCGGTCTGTTCACCGACCGTGACAAGGCCGCCGCTCATATTACCGCCGGCGCGCGCAAGGTAATCATCTCGGCCCCCGCCAAAGGCGCAGACGCCACGGTGGTGTACGGGGTGAACCATGACATCTTGCGCCAATCGCACCAGATCATCTCCAACGCTTCCTGCACCACCAACTGCCTGGCGCCTGTGGCCCAGGTGCTGCACCGCGAGCTGGGCATCGAAAACGGCTTGATGACCACCATTCACGCCTACACCAACGACCAGAACCTGACCGACGTCTACCACACCGACCCGTACCGCGCGCGCTCGGCCACCCAGAACATGATCCCAAGCAAGACCGGCGCTGCTGAAGCGGTGGGCCTGGTGCTGCCGGAACTGGCGGGCAAGCTGACCGGTATGGCGGTGCGGGTACCGGTGATCAACGTGTCGCTGGTCGACCTCACCGTGGAGCTGAAGAAAGAAGCCACCGCCGAGCAAGTCAACGCGCTGCTCAAAGAAGCCAGCCAGCACTCGAAAATCCTCGGCTACAACTCCCTGCCGCTGGTTTCCAGTGACTTCAACCATAACCCGCTGTCGTCGATCTTCGATGCCAATCACACCAAGGTCAGCGGTAAATTGCTCAAAGTGCTGGCCTGGTACGACAACGAGTGGGGTTTCTCCAACCGGATGCTGGATAACTGCCTGGCGCTCTGCAACGCCGAGTAAGCAGGCACGAAGCGCTCTGTGTGAGCGGGCTTGTGTGGGAGCGGGCTTGCTCGCGAACTCGGTGAATCAGTCGCCCGATCCATTGACTGACACTGCGCATTCGCGAGCAAGCCCGCTCCCACATGAGTTTTGCGCACTAACCAGCCCGTGGTAGGCCCACAGCAATAGCCACTTGCCATTTCCGTTGATGATAAGCATTATCATTAACTGCAAATCGATCTGGTAGCACTGTGAGCCAATCCCGCTTCAACCAAGTCTTTATCACTCAACGGGTGATTCTGCTTCGCACCTTGCAGCGGATGGTGAACAACCACAGCACCGCCGAGGACCTGTTGCAGGAAACCTACCTGCGCGTCACCCGGGCCCTCAGCGAGCGGCCGATCGATCACCTCGAACCCTTCGTCTACCAGACTGCACGCAACCTGGCGCTGGACCACCTGCGTTCGCGCCGCATTCAAGCCCGTACGCTGCAGGAAGACGTCCCGCTGGACGTGTTGCAGAGCGTCGCGGCGCCCATCAGCACGCCCGAAGACGCGACCCAGGCCGAGCAATTGCTCGAACACCTGAGTGTCAGCCTCGGCCAGCTGAGCGCTCGGCAACAGCAGATATTCATCCTCAGCCGCCTGCACGGTTGCAGCTACCAAGAGATTGCCGATCAGTTGCAAGTGTCCTTGAGCACCGTGCAAAAGGAACTGAAATTGATCATGGCCATCTGTGTAGGAGTGGCTGAACGGCTGGATCAGCCTTAAGCTTCAGCCGACAGATGTGGCGATCCAGTCTGTAGGAAAGATGAATAGAACGTGGCGAAGACCCGAGGAACACCGTGACAGACCCGAATAAACTGCGCCCCCATGAGCTGGCTCATGAGGTGTTGCAAGACACTGCTATGGACCAGGCCCTTGACTGGCTGATCGTCTTGCAGTGCCCGCAACCCGGGCAGCAAGCGCAGTTCGATGCCTGGCTGGCCAGTGACCCGGCACACGCACACGCGTTCAACAAAGCCCGGACCGCCTGGGGCGGCGCGCCGGTACACAGCGCCGCCGTGGCCCTGGCAGCGCCGCGCAAACCGAGCGCCTGGCGCCGGGTAAAACCGCATTGGAAACCCTTGGCCACCGCCGCCGTACTGTTGATCGGCCTGTTCAGCTTCAGCAACCTGCCCGTGCGCCTGCAAGCCGACCACCTCACCGTGGTCGGTGAACGCCAGCGCGTGCAGTTGGACGACGGTTCCAAAGTACTGCTGAACACCAACTCGGCGTTTTCCAGCCGCATCAAAGACCACCAGCGCATCGCGCGCCTGTACCAAGGCGAGGCATTTTTCGAAGTTGCGCCCAACCGTGGCCTGCCCCTGGAGATTGACGCCGGGCCGGTGCGCGCCAGCGTGCGCGACACCGACTTCGCCGTGCGCTACCTCAATGGCGAAGCGCAAGTGCAGGTGCAGCGCGGTGACGTCGACCTGAGCAACACCTTCGACGACGCCCGCGTGCGCCTGCGCGCCGGTGAAAGTATCCGTATCGGCCCCAAAGGCTTTGGCCAACCCGCCAAGCTGGATGTGAGCAAGGACCTGGCCTGGGTCCAAGGTCGGCTGGTGTTCGAAAACTGCCCGATGAGCGACGTGCTGGCAGAGCTGCGCCGCTATTACCCGGGCTGGATCGTCAACACCAACGACAAGCTCGCCAGCACAGCTGTCACCGGCAATTACCGCCTCGACCAGCCGCTGGACGTGGTGCGCTCACTGGCGCACATCACCTCGGCCACGCTCTCGGAATACCCGGCGCTGGTCATTCTGAACTAAATGAGAATTATTTTTACTCGATGTTAACCGGCGGTACGTCTTGTTATAGCCAATGCAACTGATTCCTATTTGATTCGGTTCGCAACTATAAGATTCGTACTCCGGAGCGCTCTCGATGTCCTCTCGTTTCAACCGCCGGTCTTCTTCGCCCGTCCTGTCGTTGCTGACCGCTGCCATTCTGATGGCCAGCGCGCCAGTCATGGCCGCCACTGCCGCCGAGCCGGTCGCCCGCAGCCACGGCAACTACAATTTCAGCATCGAGCAGCAGCCGTTGGTCTCGGCGCTGAACGCGTTTACCGCCGTGACCGGCTGGCAAGTCGGCCTGCCGGCAGAGCTGGGCCAAGGTGTGTCGTCCCCTGGCGCACGCGGCCCGCTGTCACCCGAAAAAGCCCTGGACCGGTTGTTGGTGGGGACCAACCTGAGCTATCGCAAACTGGGCACCAACAACATCGTGCTGGAAAAACGCGCGACCGGCAGCGTGCTCAACCTGCAACAGGTGACCATCAGCGCCACGCGCAACGAACAGGACGTCAACAGCGTGCCCAGCACGGTCACTGTGCATGATCGCCAGGAACTGGACCGCCAGAACGTCAACACCATCCGTGAACTGGTGCGCTACGAGCCCAACGTGTCAGTCGGTGGCGCAGGCACCCGCGCCAGCAACGCGGGCTACAACATTCGCGGCATCGACGGCGACCGCATCCTCACTCAAGTCGACGGCGTCGAAGTGCCGGACAACTTCTTCAACGGCCCCTACGCCAAGACGCGCCGCAACTACGTCGACCCGGAAATCGTCAAGCGCGTAGAAATCCTGCGTGGACCGGCCTCGGCCTTGTACGGCAGCAGCGCCATCGGCGGCGCGGTGAGCTACTTCACCCTCGACCCGGACGACATCATCAAGCCCGGCCAGGACGTCGGCGCCCGTCTGAAAACCGGCTACAGCTCCGCCGACGACAGCTGGCTGACCTCCGGCACCGTTGCCGGCCGCGTGCAGGACTTCGACGGTTTGCTGCACTTGAGCCAGCGCAATGGCCATGAAATGGAATCCTACGACGGCAACAACGCCACCGGCCTGGCCCGCACCGGTGCCAACCCGGAAGACGCGCGCACCACCAATATCCTGGCCAAATTGGGCTGGAACTATGGCGATGACAACCGACTGGGCCTGACCTACGAGAAGTTCAAGGATGACCGCGACGTTAACCTGAAAAACGCCGTGGGCGGCCCGTTCATCGGTGGTCGAGGAATGAATTTGTACCGTGCCCGCTCGGGCAACGACACCATCACTCGCGAGCGCTTCGGCCTGGAAAACACCTTTGCCCTGGAGTCGCCGATTGCCGATCGCATCAAGACCAGCCTGAACTACCAGATCGCCAAGACCGACCAGACCACCGCCGAAATCTACCAGGCGGGTCGTCGCGTATTACGCACCCGTGACACGCTATACGAAGAAAAACAGTGGGTCTTCGACGCCCAACTGGACAAGGCTTTCAACATCGGTGAAACCGATCACCAAGTGACCTATGGCACCACACTCAAACAGCAGAAAGTCACCGGCTCGCGCGAAGGCTCGGCCTCCTGCCTCGCCGTCGGCTCGGGTTGCACGGCCATCGGCGCCCCCAGCCCGCAAGCCAGCGACAGCGTGAAAAAATCCAGCGACTTCCCGGACCCGACCATCAACACCTACTCGCTGTTTGCCCAGGACCAGATCACCTGGAACAAATGGACCTTCCTGCCGGCAGTGCGCTATGACTACACCCAGCTCAAACCCAAGCTGACCCAGGAATTCCTCAACACCGTAAACCCGACCGGCACCTACCCGGTCAGCGACAAAGAAAAAACCTGGCACCGTGTAACGCCCAAGTTCGGCCTGACCTATGCGCTGACCGATCAATACACCTGGTTCGGTCAATACGCCGAGGGTTTCCGCACGCCATCGGCCAAGGCGCTCTATGGTCGCTTTGAAAACCTCAACCTTGGCTACACCGTCGAGCCAAACCCGAACCTCAAGCCGGAAACCAGCAAGGGCATCGAAACCGGGATTCGCGGTCATTTCGACGAGGGCTCTTTCGACATCGCGGTGTTCTACAACAAGTACCGCGACTTTATCGACGAAGACGCCTCGGTCGCCGGCGGCGACATACAAACCTTCGAAGCCAACAACATCAAGCACGCCACCATCAAAGGGGTAGAAGCCAAGGGCCGCCTGAACCTCGACGCGTTCGGCGCACCGCAAGGCCTCTACACCCAGGGCTCGGTCGGTTACACCTACGGCCGCAACGACGACAACGGCGAGCCGCTCAACAGCGTCAACCCGCTTAAAGGCGTGTTCGGCCTGGGCTACGAGCAAGAGCAATACGGCGCGCTGGTCAGCTGGACGCTGGTGAAGAAACAGAACCGCGTCGACAGCACCACCTTCCACGCACCGGATGGCAGCACCAGTGCGCCGTTCAAAACGCCTGGCTTCGGCATCGTCGACCTGACCGGTTACTACAAAGTCACCCACGATGTGACCATCAACGGCGGCCTCTACAACCTCACCGACAAAAAGTACTGGAACTGGGATGACGTGCGCAGCTACGACGGCGTCGGCGAAGCCGGCGTGACAGCGCCCGCGAACCTCGACCGCCTGACCCAGCCCGGCCGCAACTTCGCGATCAACCTGATCTGGGACATCTGACAGCACCACACCCAAATGCCGTCTCCTTACCTCGCCGGAATTTCACCGGCGAGGTGAGGATTTTTTACTGTGCCGCGTCTTCTTGTTCGTCTAGTTGATAACAGCTCTCTTTAGGGCACCCAGGCGCTACTCTTCTCAAGGACTTTTTTCGATGACCGCTTCCCCTACCGCAGAACGCCCAAGCCTGCGCTCCCAGCGCCTGAACCAGATCACCAACGAGCCCCACACCAAGCTCGATGCGCTGGTCAAAGCCCACGCCCCATTCGAAACCCAAGCCAACTTCGCCCGCTTCGTGGTCGCCCAGTACCTGTTCCAATCGGAACTGGTGGCCCTGTACAACGACCCTGAGCTGATCAAGATCGTCCCTGACCTGGCTGAACGCTGCCGCGCCGAAGCCGCCAAGCTGGACCTCGGCGACCTGGACACCGAAGTGCCTGCACCGGTCGCCGGCGCTGTTAAGAACCCGAGCAAGGCCGAAGCCCTGGGCTGGCTGTTCGTCTCCGAAGGCTCCAAGCTGGGCGCCGCGTTCCTGATCAAACGCGCCGTGAGCCTGGGCCTGAGCGAAACCTTCGGAGCCCGTCACCTCGGCGAGCCGGCCGGTGGTCGCGCCGAGGGCTGGAAGCGCTTTACCCGCACCCTCGACGGCCTGGCATTCAGTGCTGAAGAAGAAGCGGCGGTAGAAAAAGGTGCGATCGACGCGTTTGTACGCTTCACCGTGCTGCTGGAACAGGCGTACGCTAGCGCCCCTGAATTGGCCTGACTGCTGGAATGCGATTAAACATGTGGGAGCGGGCTTGTTCGCGAAAGCGGTGTGTCAGTCGACATATACATGACTGAACCACCGCCTTCGCGAGCAAGCCCGCTCCCACAGTTGTATCTCATTTCAAACTGATTTTTTGTGATCACCCAACCTATGACCGGCAAAACCCAATCCACCTCAAAAATCGCGCAGATCCTCTTCGGCCTGCTGGCCTACGTCAGCCTGGGCATTGGGTTGGTGGCGATTGTCATACCGGGTTTGCCCACCACCGAATTCATCCTGCTCGCCGCCTGGGCCGCGACCAAAAGCTCGCCGCGCCTGAGTGCCTGGCTGGAAAACCACCGGCTGTTCGGGCCGATCCTGTTCAATTGGCGCAACGGCAAGATCATCGCCCGCCGTGCCAAAGTCAGCGCCACGGTCAGCATGCTGCTGTGCGCCGGTTTGATGCTGGTGATGCTCGATCATGGCTGGCCGATCTACCTGGCGATCGCCGGCATGAGCCTGGGCAACCTGTGGATCTGGTCACGCCCGGAACGGCTTGCAGCGCCCGTAGGGCGCGGCGTGTAGTCTTTTTCCTACCGCTCATCGTCTTTCTCTCATGAAACAACTCGTTACGCCGATGTTTCGGACATAGCGCCGAATGGACTTGGCTCGCCCTGCTTGCAGGTCAACAAGTCCAATCGCGAGTGAACCTATGTTCGACACCCTCTCTATCCGCTTGAAAATCGTGCTGCTGTCCGGCCTCTGCCTGTTGGGCGTGATTGCGCTGGTCATCGGCGTCAACCTTTACGAGGCCGATCAGAACAACCGACTGGTCAGCGATTCAAGCTCGCGAATGCTCACCCAGAGTGTGCAGAACCTGTTGCAAGCCAAGGCCGGCGAACAGGCGGTACAGCTGCAGAAAACCTTTGGCGAAAGCCTGGTGGTGGTCACCGCACTGGCCGACCAGATCAAGGGCCTGCGCACCACCGCCGCCAAGCGCGGGCTGGAAGCGGGTGCACTGCGTGAAGAACTCAACCAGAGCCTCAAGACCGCCTTTGAGCGCAACACCAAGGTGCTGGGAATCTGGCTGTCGTTCGAACCCAATGGCCTGGATGGCAAGGACAGCGAGTTTGTCGACGACAAGGCCCGCGTCTCGAATGAAAAAGGTCGCTTTTCCAGCTACTGGAGCCGCGCCGCCGGTGAAGGCCTGAACACGGTGATGGTCGAGGACGACCTGACCAAGACCACCCCGAATCTCAGCGGCACACCCTACAACATTTGGTACACCTGCCCACGGGACACGCGCACTGTTTGCCTGCTTGACCCGTACTCCGACGACGTGGCCGGCAAGCAGGTGCTGATGACCACCCTCTCGCTGCCGTTGATCGTCGACGGCAAGGTCATCGGCGTGGTTGGCGTGGACCTGGCCCTCAACACCCTGCAGGCGGCGACCGACGCAGCACAAAAAGAACTCTTCGACGGCGCCGCGCACCTGGAAATTCTCTCCAGCACCGGCTTGATCGCGGCCTACAGCGGCGAGCCGGCGCGGGTCGGCAAAAACCTGATCGACACCCTGGGCGCCGAGGGCAAAGAGATTGTGCAATTGCTGGCCAACGACACGCGCACTCTCCGCGAGCAAGACGACACGATCCGCGCCGTGTACCCGGTCAAACCGATTGCCGACGCCAAGTCCTGGGGCATCGTGATCAAACTGCCCAAGAACGTGATGCTGGCGGACACCCTGAAACTGCAAGGCGTCCTCGACAACGCCCAGCATGCCGGCACGCTCAAGGCCTTGCTGGTCGGTGCCGCCGCCGCATTGCTGGGCCTGGTGCTGATCTGGCTGACCGCCACCGGCGTAACCCGCCCGATCAACACCGTGGCCGCGATGCTCAAGAACATCGCCAGTGGCGAAGGCGATCTTACCCAGCGCCTGACTTACGCCAAGAAAGACGAACTGGGCGAGCTGGCGAACTGGTTCAACCGCTTTCTCGACAAGCTGCAACCGACCATCGCGCAGATCAAACAAAGCATCACCGAAGCACGCGGCACGGCTGATCAGTCATCAGCCATTGCGCGCCAGACCAGCGAAGGCATGCAGGTGCAGTTCCGCGAAATCGACCAGGTTGCCACGGCGTCCAATGAAATGAGCGCCACCGCCCACGACGTGGCCAACAGCGCGTCCAACGCTGCCAGCGCGGCACGCGGGGCGGACCAGTCGGCGCGCGAGGGCATGTCGATCATTGAGCAGAGCACCCGCGACATCACCACCCTCGCCGAAGAAGTCAGCAAGGCCGTGAGCGAGGTCGAGGCCTTGGCGGTGAACAGCGAGCAGATCGGTTCGGTGCTGGAAGTGATCCGCAGCATTGCCGAGCAGACCAACCTGCTGGCCCTCAACGCCGCCATCGAAGCGGCACGCGCCGGGGAAAGCGGACGTGGGTTTGCGGTGGTGGCCGACGAAGTGCGCAACCTGGCCAAACGCACACAGGATTCGGTGGAAGAAATTCGCCTGGTGATCGAGCGCATCCAGAGCGGCACCCGTGGCGTGGTGGCCACCATGCATTCCAGCCAGCACCAGGCCCAAAGCAATGCCGGGCAGATCCATCAGGCCGTGCAAGCGCTGGGCAAGATCAGCGACGCGGTCACAGTCATCAGCGACATGAACCTGCAAATCGCCAGCGCCGCCGAGCAGCAGAGCGCCGTGGCCGAAGAGGTCAATCGCAATGTGTCGGCAATTCGTACCGTGACTGAAACCCTCACCGGCCAGGCCACCGAGTCGGCGGCCATCAGCAGCCAACTGAATGCCTTGGCCAGCCAGCAGATGAAGCTGATGGATCAGTTCAAGGTGTAACACCGAATCTAAAGCCAATGAAGAGCAAATGTGGGAGCGGGCTTGCTCGCGAATGCGATGGATCAGTCAATACATCCAGTGACTGTCACACCGCATTCGCGAGCAAGCCCGCTCCCACATTTAGATCACCGTTGGCCTACAGGCCAGGCCACGCCTGAACAAACGCCGCCACATCTTCTTTCTGCGCAGTGCGCGGCGGGTTCTGCGGCGTGCCCAGATAAAGGAAGCCAATCACTTCCTCATCCGCCGTCAGCCCCAGGCCTTTGGCCACGTGCGCCGAGTAGGACAGCTCGCCCGTGCGCCACACCGCGCCGATCCCCTGTGCATAAGCCGCCAGCAGAATACCGTGGGCCGCACACGCAGCCGCCAGCAGTTGCTCGGACTTGGGCACCTTGAAGTGTTCTTGCAGGCGGGCAATCACCACCACCACCAACGGCGCGCGCAGCGGGCCATTCTGGGCCTTGTCGATGGCGGCTTGCGGGGCGTCGGCGTCTTGCAGGCGCGCCGCTTCGGCCAGCAGCGTGCCCATTTGCTCGCGGGCCGCCCCTTCGACGGTGAGAAAACGCCATGGCCGCAACTGGCCGTGGTCCGGTGCACGCATGGCGGCGGCGAACAGCACATCGCGCTGCTCCTGGGTCGGTGCCGGTTCCAGCAAACGCGGCACGGAAACACGGTTGAGCAAAGCGTCGAGAGCCTGCATTGGCCACCTCCAGAGAAAAATGTGCGGCCATTCTAGCGGGAATGAATCGGATTCGACCAAACGATAATTGCTCTTATTCATTGAGCCCCGCCCTGTTAGACTTTGCGGCCTAATTTTGGCCATCGCTTCAGGAAACTTGATGTTCTGTTCGCTTTTTCGCCTGTCCGCAGCGTTGATGGCCTTGAGCCTGACAGCCTGCGATGACGCCCCACGTTTCACCAAGGCCGAGCCTGGTGAAGCGCGAGCCGGCGGCGCGACGACGGTGAACAAGCGCGACCAGAACGCCTTTTCCCTGCCCTCGGCTAACCTGGCGCCGACGCGCCGCCTGGACTTCAGCGTCGGCAACAGCTTTTTCCGCAGCCCGTGGGTGATCGCGCCGTCCACCACCACCGCGCGCGACGGCTTGGGCCCGCTGTTCAACACCAACGCCTGCCAGAACTGCCACATCAAGGACGGCCGGGGTCACCCACCGCTGCCCGACGCGCCCAATGCGGTGTCGATGCTGGTGCGCCTGTCGATTCCCGTGCCGATGACAGCGCCTGCGCCCTACGCCAAAATCATCGAGCAGCTCGGCGTAGTGCCCGAGCCGGTCTACGGCGGGCAATTGCAGGACATGGCCGTGCCGGGCGTGGCCCCGGAAGGCAAGGTGCGCGTGGATTACACACCGGTCAACGTGACGTTCAAGGACGGCACCGTGGTCGAGCTGCGCAAGCCCGACCTGCACATCACCCAGCTCGGCTACGGCCCAATGCATCCGGATACACTTTTCTCAGCGCGCATCGCCCCGCCCATGATCGGCCTGGGCTTGCTCGAAGCCATCAGCGACGCCGATGTGTTGCGCAACACCGACCCGAAAACGGCCGACAAAGAAGCCCTCGTCGGCCGCGCCAATTGGGTGTGGGATGACGCCCGGCAAAAAACCGTGCTCGGGCGCTTTGGCTGGAAAGCTGGGCAACCCAACCTCAATCAACAAAATGTTCACGCGTTTTCTGGTGATATGGGCCTCACCACGTCCCTGAGACCCTTTGATGACTGCACCGACGCCCAAGTCGCCTGCAAACAGGCCCCCAACGGCAATGGCCCCGATGGCGAGCCGGAAGTCAGCGATAACATCCTGCGCCTGGTGCTGTTCTACACCCGCAACCTCGCCGTGCCGGTGCGCCGTGGCATCAACACGCCGCAGGTACTGGCCGGGAAAAACCTGTTCTACCAGGCCGGTTGCCAGGGCTGCCACAAACCCACGTTCACCACGGCCGCAGGCGCCGCCGAACCCGAACTGGCCAACCAGGTGATTCGCCCCTACAGCGACCTGCTGTTGCACGACATGGGCGCAGGCCTGGCCGACAACCGCAGCGAATTCAAGGCCGGTGGCCGCGACTGGCGCACCCCGCCGTTGTGGGGCATTGGCCTGACGCAGACCGTCAGTGGCCACACCCAGTTTTTACATGATGGCCGCGCCCGCAATCTGCTCGAAGCCGTGCTGTGGCATGGCGGTGAAGCACAAGCGGCGCAGCAGCATGTGCTGTCCTTTAATGCCGAGCAGCGTGCCGCGTTGCTGGCGTTCCTGAATTCTTTATAAGCTTTGCCGCACTTACAGAAGGGAGCTCGACATGTTTCGTCCCAAGTTGTTGTTCACCAGCCTGGCCGCCCTCGCCCTCGGCGCCTGCTCGCCGCAGGACCCGCAAGCGGTGACCTCGGCGGCTATCGCCAAGCAAGTGATCCTGCCGACCTACAGCCGTTGGGTTGAAGCCGACCGCCAACTGGCCGTCAGCGCCCTCGCCTACTGCCAGGGCAAAGAAAGCCTGGAGACCGCCCGCGCCGACTTCCTCCACGCGCAAAAAGCCTGGGCCGAGCTGCAACCGCTGCTGATCGGCCCGCTGGCCGAGGGCAACCGTTCGTGGCAAGTGCAGTTCTGGCCGGACAAGAAAAACCTGGTCGGCCGCCAAGTCGAACAACTGGTCACCGCCCAGCCGCAGATCGATGGCGCGGCCCTGGCCAAGTCCAGCGTGGTGGTACAAGGCCTGTCGGCCTACGAATACATCCTCTACGACGCCAAGACCGACGTCGCCGACGAGGCCCAGAAAGCCCGCTACTGCCCGCTGCTGGTCGCCATCGGCGAGCGCCAGAAAGCCTTGGCTGAAGAGATCCTGGCGAGCTGGAACAGCACCGACGGCATGCTCGCGCAGATGACCAAGTTTCCCAACCAGCGCTACGCCGATTCCCACGAAGCCATCGCGGATCTGCTGCGCGTGCAAGTCACTGCGCTGGACACGCTGAAGAAAAAACTCGGCACGCCGATGGGTCGCCAGACCAAGGGCATCCCGCAACCGTTCCAGGCCGATGCGTGGCGCAGCCAGTCGTCCCTGCAAAGCCTGGAAGCCAGCCTGGCTGCGGCCCAGACCGTGTGGGCCGGCGTCGACAACAAAGGCCTGCGTGGCTTGTTGCCGTCAGAGCAGAAGCCGTTGGCCGACAAGATCGACGCCGCCTATGCCGCGTCTTTGAAGCTGTTCGCCAGCAATCAGCGCACGCTCAATGAACTGTTGGCCGACGACGCCGGCCGCCAGCAGCTCAACGACATTTACGACAGCCTCAACGTGGTCCACCGCCTGCACGAAGGCGAGTTGGCCAAAGCGCTGGGCATTCAACTGGGCTTTAACGCCAACGACGGTGACTGATGATGCTCAGGCGGCAGGCTTTGGCGGTGGGCAGTGTGCTGCTCAGCGCACTCACGTTGGGCGGTTGGACGCTGTTCAAGCAGAAGGGCTCAACAAGCCCGTTGCTGCTCTCGGCGCGTAATGATGCCGATGGCAAGCACTACGCCGTGGGCTATCACCTGGACGGCAAGCAGGTGTTTGCCACCCAGGTCGGTCAGCGCTGCCACGACATCATCAACCACCCGACGCTGCCAATTGCGCTGTTTGTCGCCCGTCGCCCGGGCACTGAGAGTTACCTGATCAACCTGCGTGATGGCGCGTTGCTGCAGACCATCACGTCGAATGCCAATCGCCATTTCTATGGGCATGCGGTGATTCACAAGAGCGGCGACTGGTTGTATGCCACCGAGAACGACACGTCCGACCCGGGCCGTGGGTTGCTGGGTGTGTATAAGTTCGAGGGCGAACGGCTGGTGCACAGCGGCGAGATGTCGACCCACGGTATCGGGCCGCACCAAGTGTCGTGGATGCCCGACGGGGAAACCCTGGTGGTGGCCAACGGCGGGATCCGTACCGAGGCGGAAAGCCGGGTTGAGATGAACCTCAATGCGATGGAGCCGAGCCTGGTATTGATGCACCGCGATGGCCGGTTGATCAGCAAGGAAACCCTGGGCCAGCAGATGAACAGCGTGCGTCATATGGGGATTGCCGACGACGGCACTATTCTCACGGGGCAGCAGTTCATGGGGCCGTCTCAGGAGCGGTCCGAGTTGCTGGCGATCAAGCGACCGGGGCAGCCATTTGTGGCGTTCCCGGTGGCGGATGAGCAACTGCAGGCGATGGGGCATTACACCGCCAGCGTCGCCGTGCACAGTGAGTTACGCCTGGTGGCGCTGACGGCGCCGCGCGGCAATCGCTTTTTTATCTGGAACATGGACAGCGGCGAGCTGCATCTGGATGGGCCTTTGCCCGACTGTGCCGGCGTGGGTGCGGTAGCGGACGGGTTTGTGGTGACTTCAGGCCAGGGACGCTGCCGCTTCTACGACTGTCGCCAGAAGCAGTTGGTGGCTAAACCGTTGGAGCTGCCGTCAGGGTTTTGGGATAACCATCTGCAGGTGATTTGAAATTGACGCCTGTGCGTGACTGCGGTGACGGACAGGTGCTGCGGCCCAAATCAACAGGCAAAAAAAAGGCCTCGCATCGCAAGGCCCTTTTCGGGGGTTTGAATCTATTCAACGCTTTATTCAGCTCTGCGGCCTCATGCCCTGAGACATCCCGAACATGAACAACAACAACTCATGATCAGGCTTGACCGCCACACTCGCCTTGGCGATGCGCGGTAACGGACACTGCCCGCCCCCTTGCACCGCACTGAGCACTTGTGTCCGAGGCAGCTCCCAGGCAGCCAGCGCCAGGGCTGAAATGCCCAACGCGCCGACCAGGAACAAACCTCGTGCTATTTCTAGCTTCATCTGGTTAAACCCTTGATAGCGCTGCCAAACGCCGTCTCGTAAAAGTAGCTGAGTTTTTTCCAGTCGGTATCGTTCCACGACGAATGGCGCCGCAGTTGCAGCATGTCATGGGACGCCGCCCGATAAGCGGTCAAACGCTGTCGGCATTTTTCAAAATCCAGCAACGCCACTTCTACTTTGGCCGAATCGCCTTCCCCGGTTACGCGTACGAACACGTGCTTGATGTACAGGCAGCCATGCTGCCAGCGGCCCTTGTGCATACGTGCCAGGGTGCCCGCCAATTCCTTGAGCAGGCGCTCATGCACCGCCTCACCGTATTGCTCACGACCACCGGCGGCGTACCAGTTTTCGATTTCGTCGAAACCGTCGAGCGACGCCGTCACCAACAACGCTTTCCATTGATGCTCAGGGTCGCGACGTGCCTCGCAGAACACCAGCTCCGGCACGCGTACGTTCAATGAACGCAAACCCCTGAGGGCATCACGCTCACGCAGTACGGTGGGGCGCCCAAACGGGTGAAGCCAGCTGCGATAGATGTGGCCGGTCTGGCGTTTGCTGTAAAGCAAGCGGCCGTTGGGGCTCATCACGCGTTGCACACCACTTTCACCGCCACGTCGACGATTGGGTTCTTCAACCCACTCGCCCTGCAGGCGCCAGAAAAAATCGAATCGTTCCTCGGGAGCTACATGACTGCCTACTACGCACTCAACTGCCATCCTGTTACCTCTTACGCAATACATATACTCGCCACATGGCGTAGAGCGGTATGAAGTCCAGGGATTCCTGAACACGGAAACCGGCCTGCTCAAACTCTGCCTCGACAGTAGCAGCCGGTAACACAAACCGGTTTTGGTAACCTTCCTGCTCACCTCTGTTGCGACGTTTCACTTCGGCGCGTTTGCGTTTCCAGGCCTTGAAATTGCCATCCACCCACAGCGAAATAATCACGCTGTCGCGGGTAACCCGCTGAAATTCTCGCAGTATTGTCATCCTGTGCGCCGGATCACCAATGTGGTGCATCAAGCGCATGCAGAAAATACTGTCGACCGAGTTATCCGGCAAATCGATATCAAAGGCAGAAGTCTGCAAAGGTCGTACCCGTTTCACCACGTCCGCTGGCTGAGCAACGGTCGCAACCTTGAGCATCGACGCTGAATTATCGGCGCCGATAATCACACGGTTGGGTTTCTCAGCCAACAGCGGCCAGAAGCGCCCGGCGCCGCACGGCAGGTCCAACACCAGGCCAGGTTCGCCGGCCATGGCCAGCGCACCCCGCGCCAATTGCTCGTCGCGTTTGTGGGACAACCGGCGAGCCAGATTGTCCTGATGCTTGAGCAAATAATTTTGCGCGTGCTGATCGTCGTACTTTTCAGAAAAATCGAGCTTGATCGGGGTAGACATCAACGGATCTCCAGTAGCTGATGCCTACAACCTTATGCAGCGAACTGTGATCAACAGGTCAACCCGTTGTGAAAAACTTGTCCTGTCCAATCTCATACATTTCAAGACTTTACAGACACAAGCAATAGCATGGGGCCATCTTCGCCGATTTACTGTGATGTCTGGCAGGATAACGGCAAGGGCAAGTGTCAGGGATTGACCTGACTCAACTGCACGTGGAAACGACAGCCGTTGGGTTCCATCGTGCTGAGACTGACCGTCCAACCCTGGTTCTCACAAATCCGCTGCACCAGCGATAATCCCAGGCCGAGCCCTTCGCCGCGTTTTTCGCTGCCACGCACGAACGGCTCGAACATCGCCTCACGCTTGTCTTCGGGAATCCCTACACCGGTGTCCTCCACCACAAAACCATTGGGTTCGAGGGTCAGGCGGATGAAGCCCTGTTCGGTGTAATGCAGGGCATTGCGCAACAGGTTGCCCATAACGGCGTGGAGAAAGGTGGTGTTGTAGCGCGCGTCCGAAGGGTTGCCTGGCTGGTAGATCAACGCCAGGCCCTTGCGCTCGATCGGCTCGCGCCAGATGCCGAGCAAATCGTCCGCCACCTGCGGCAGCGTTACCTGCGGCGACATGGCCGCTTCATCGTGTTCGGCACGGGCCAGCATCAGGAAGGTCTGCACCAGCTCACGCATTTCTTCACAGGCACGCGCGATGCGCTCAACCTGATTGCGGCCGCGCTGATCGATCGCCGGATTTTCCAGCAGCAGTTCGCAGGAACTGGCCAGCACCATCAAAGGCGTGCGCAATTCATGGCTGACGTCACTGGTGAACAATTGCTCGCGTGATAACGCCTGTCGCAGACGCCCCAGTGTGGCATCGAAGGCCACGGCCAGTTCGCCGACTTCATCCGCCGCATAATCGGGTGCCAGCGGTGGCGCCAGGCCCAGCAACTGGTCGCGATGACGCACCTGCCGAGCGAGCCGCACCACCGGCGCCATCACTTTGCGCGCCAGCACCCAACCGAGGAACACCGCCAGCGCCAGGCTAAGCACGAAGCCCACCAGTACCACGGCAAATAGAACCCGCTCGCGTTCCTCGAAGTCGCTTTGGTCTTGCAGCAGGACATACCGACGGCCATCCACCACTTCGACCATGGCGTGGTAAGACAGCGCCTCGCGGAACACCTCATGAAAGCCGGGTTCCAGGTGCCGCAAATCCTTGGGCAGCTCGAAATCACCACGCCCGCCACTGAAATAGAACAGTTGGTCGGGCTCTGGCCGGTGGCTCCAGTCCTCGACGCTGTCCATCAACAGCAGCCGTTGCAAGTCGCCGCCCAAGCCTGCCGAAATCAGTTTTTCTTCTACCAGGTGCACAGTCGCAACGATGCCCATGGCGAACGCCCCCGCCACCAACGCACTCATCAAGGCAAAGGCGATGATGATCCGCTGGGCAAGGCTTTGCTTAAACTCCATCACGACCCTCGGCCAGGCGATAACCCACACCGTGCACGGTTTGCAACAGCGGCTTGGCGAAGGGCTTATCGATCACTTGGCGCAATTGGTGGACGTGGCTGCGCAGGCTGTCGCTGTCGGGGCAGTCATCGCCCCACAAGGCCTCCTCGAGAATTTCGCGACGCAGCACATGTGGGCTTTTTTGCATCAACACCGCAAGCAACTTCAGGCCCACAGGGTTGAGTTTGAGCAGGCGCCCTTCGCGGGTGACTTCCAGGGTATCGAGGTCGTAGCTCAAGTCGCCGACTTGCAGGGCGCGGCGGCCGCCACCCTGGGCACGGCGCAGCACGGCTTCAATGCGGGCGGCCAACTCCGACAGCGCGAACGGCTTGAGCAAGTAATCATCGGCGCCGGACTTGAAGCCCTGCAGCCGGTCATCCAACTGGTCACGGGCGGTGAGCATGATCACCGGCGTGTCGCGGCGCGCGTCTTCACGCAGGCGTTTGCACAAGGTGTAGCCATCGATGCCAGGCAGCATGATGTCGAGCACGATCAGGTCGTAATGCTCGGTGGCGGCCAGGTGCAGGCCCGACAAACCGTCCTGCGCACAGTCCACGGTGTAGCCCTTTAGCCCCAGGTAATCGGCCAGGTTGGCCAGAATATCGCGGTTGTCTTCAACCAATAAAATTCGCATGGGCAGTGTCTCCGTACGCGGTAACGGCCGTGTTGGCTCGCGCAGCTTAAGGCCAAGTGTGGCTCAGGGATAGACCTCAGAGCCTTAGCGATAAAGGTTTTCAACCAATAAGATAAACCAACAAGTTTTTCACTATAGCTTCACAAACTGACTACAGTGTCAGGCCGAAGATCACCGCCCATCGATATAAGGAACATAGACATGGGGTTTCTCAAAACAGCGCCTATGCGCTTTCTGCTGCTCGTAACCGGCACGTGGCTGGTTATTTTCCTGCTCACGCGCAGTGTGCTGCTCTTCACGCACCTGGACGAAGTCGGTGGCAACCTGCTGCCGGTGTTTGGCGTCGGCTTGCTCTACGACCTGGGCTTTCTCACCTACGCCGCCCTGCCGCTGGGGCTGTATTTGCTGCTGTGCCCGCCCGCGCTGTGGCGTCGCCGCGGCCATCGCTGGTTCCTGCAGGCCGTGCTGACGGTCAGCCTGTTCGCGATGCTGTTCACCTCGGTTGCGGAGTGGCTGTTCTGGGATGAGTTTGGCGTGCGTTTCAATTTTATCGCCGTCGATTACCTGGTGTACTCCAATGAAGTATTGAACAACCTGTTGGAGTCGTACCCGATCGGCAAGCTGCTCAGCTTGCTGGCGATGTTGGCGATTGTGTTGAGCCTGGCCCTGCGCACGCCCTTCAACGCGGCGATGCGCGCGCCTCTGCCGCCCATGCGTGGCCGGCTGCTGAATGCGCTGGGCTTATTGATCGTCGCCGGGCTCAGCCTGCAATTGATCAGCCAGGACAGCCCACGCGCCCAAGGCGGTAACGCGTACAACAATGAATTGGCCAGTAATGGCCCGTATCAGTTTTTCGCCGCGTTCCGAAACAACGAGCTCGATTACACGCAGTTCTACAAAAGCCTGCCTGACGACGTGGTCGCCAGGCAATTGCGCGCCGAGCTCAGTGAGCCCAATGCGCGCTTCGTCGGCACTGACCCGCTGGACATACGCCGGGCAATCACCAACCCCGGCACGTTGCGCAAACCCAATATTGTGCTGGTGACCATCGAAAGCTTCAGTGCCAAGTACATGGGCAGCAACGGCGATGGGCGCAACCTCACGCCCAATCTGGATGCCTTGCGCAAACAAAGCCTGTACTTCAGTAACTTTTATGCCACCGGCACCCGTACGGACCGTGGCCTGGAAGCGATCACGCTGGCGATTCCCCCCACGCCAGGCCGATCGATTGTCAAACGTATCGGCCGTGAAAGCGGTTTCGCCAGCCTCGGCCAGCACCTCGGGGCCATCGGCTACGACAGCGTATTCGTCTACGGCGGGCGCGGTTATTTCGACAATATGAACGCGTTTTTCAGCGGCAACGGTTACCGGGTGGTGGACCAGAGCAGCGTGGCCGAATCAGAAATTTCGTTCAAAAACGCGTGGGGCATGGCCGACGAAGACCTCTACCGGCAAACCCTGAAGCTGGCCGACGCCGATTACGCCAAACAGCAACCCTTCTTGCTGCAACTGATGACCACCTCCAATCATCGCCCCTACACCTATCCGGAAGGCCGCATTGATATCAAGTCCGGCAATGGCCGTGACGGCGCGGTGAAATACACCGACTACGCCATCGGCGAGTTCCTCAATGCGGCACGCCAGAAACCCTGGTTCGATAACACGATCTTCGTGTTTGTCGCCGACCACACCGCCGGCAGCGCAGGCAAAGAGGACTTGCCTGTCGCCAACTACCAGGTCCCGCTGTTCATCTATGCACCCAAGTTGATTGAAGCGCGTGAAACAGCGCAACTGGCCAGCCAGATCGACCTGGCGCCCACCTTGCTGGGCCTGATCAACCTGAGCTACGAGTCGACCTTCTTCGGCCGCAACCTGTTGCAGGACAATCCGCTGCCGCCACGCGTCGTCATCGGCAACTACCAGCACCTTGGGCTGTTTGACGGCAATGACCTGGCGATCCTCAGCCCGCGCCAGGCCCTGCGTCGCCATGACCAGGCGCTGGGTGAGAGCCAGGAGTTGCGTGTGGGCAGTGACGACCCGTTGATCCAGCGCGCAATCGCGTACTACCAAGGCGCGAGCTACGGCTTCAAGCAACAATTGCTGAGCTGGAAGGCACCCAAGGAAGTAATCCCACAGGTGAGCACGCGCTGACCCGCGTGCCTGCGGCAAATACCGCGCATAAAAAAACCCCGCCTGCATCACTGCAGGCGGGGTTTTTCAGGTGCCGGGTAAGGCTGGCTTACATCATGCCGCCCATGCCACCCATGCCGCCCATGTCTGGCATACCGCCGCCAGCCGAGCCTTCTTTCTTCGGTGCATCAGCGATCGCAGCTTCGGTGGTCAGGATCAGACCGCCGATGGAGGCCGCTGCCTGCAATGCCGAACGGGTTACCTTGGTAGGGTCCAGGATGCCCATTTCGATCATGTCGCCGTAGACGCCAGTTGCAGCGTTGTAACCGTAGTTACCTTTGCCGTTCTTGACTTCGTTGACCACAACGCTCGGCTCGTCGCCGGAGTTGGCAGCGATCTGACGCAGTGGAGCTTCAACGGCACGACGCAGTACAGCGATACCCACGTTCTGGTCTGCGTTGTCGCCTTTGAGGTCAACCAGCGCTTCCAGAGCACGGATCAGCGCAACGCCACCGCCAGGTACCACGCCTTCTTCAACGGCTGCACGGGTTGCGTGCAGGGCGTCTTCAACGCGGGCTTTCTTCTCTTTCATTTCAACTTCGGAACCAGCGCCAACCTTGATCACTGCAACGCCGCCGGACAGCTTGGCCAGACGCTCTTGCAGTTTTTCACGGTCGTAGTCCGAGGAAGTTTCGGCAACCTGGGCACGGATCTGAGTGATGCGAGCCTGGATGTCCTGGTCTACGCCAGCACCGTCAACGATGATGGTGTTTTCCTTGGAGATGGTCACACGCTTGGCGCTGCCCAGGTTTTCCAGGGTGGCGCTTTCCAGGCTCAGGCCGATCTCTTCGGAGATAACGGTACCGCCAGTCAGCACAGCGATGTCCTGCAGCATGGCCTTGCGACGGTCGCCGAAGCCTGGAGCCTTGACGGCTGCGACTTTAACGATGCCACGCATGTTGTTCACAACCAGCGTCGCCAGGGCTTCGCCTTCAACGTCTTCGGAAACGATCAGCAGTGGGCGGCCGGCTTTGGCAACGGCTTCCAGCACTGGCAGCATTTCGCGGATGTTGGAGATCTTTTTGTCGACCAGCAGGATCAGCGGGCTGTCCAGCTCGGCAACCATGGTTTCTGGCTTGTTGACGAAGTACGGGGACAGGTAGCCACGGTCGAACTGCATGCCTTCTACAACCGACAGTTCGTTTTCCAGGCCAGTGCCTTCTTCAACGGTGATCACGCCTTCTTTACCGACTTTTTCCATGGCTTCGGCAATGATGTCGCCGATGGAGCTGTCGGAGTTGGCGGAGATGGTACCGACCTGAGCGATAGCCTTGGTGTCAGCGCATGGCTTGGACAGGTTTTTCAGCTCAGCAACAACAGCGATGGTCGCCTTGTCGATGCCGCGCTTGAGGTCCATCGGGTTCATGCCGGCAGCAACGGCTTTGTAGCCTTCGTTGACGATAGCTTGAGCCAGAACGGTAGCGGTGGTGGTGCCGTCGCCTGCGTCATCGTTGGCACGGGAGGCAACGTCTTTGACCAGCTGCGCGCCCATGTTCTCGAAACGGTCTTCCAGTTCGATTTCTTTTGCTACAGAAACGCCGTCCTTAGTGATGGTCGGAGCGCCGAAGCTCTTCTCGATGATCACGTTACGGCCTTTAGGGCCCAGGGTCGCTTTTACTGCGTCAGCCAGGACGTTGACACCGGTGAGCATTTTTTTACGGGCGGAATCGCCGAATTTAACTTCTTTAGCAGCCATGATCGATATTCCTTAAATTCTTTGGAGTAACGGAAAAATGAGCGGGAAAATCAGCCTTCCAGTACAGCGAGAATTTCGTTCTCAGCCATTACCAGCAGGTCTTCGCCGTCAACTTTCACAGTGTTGCTGCCGGAGTAAGGGCCGAAAACAACCTTGTCACCGACTTTAACGGCCAGCGCACGCACTTCACCGTTTTCCAGAGTCTTGCCTGGGCCTGCAGCGACGATCACACCGTGGTTGGCTTTTTCAGCAGCCGAACCTGGCAGAACGATACCGCCAGCGGTTTTCTTTTCTTCTTCGCTGCGACGGATAACGACGCGGTCGTGCAGAGGACGAAGCTTGCTCATTGTCGATCTCTCCTAATTGTGTTTTTCATCGGCCGGTATCGGTACCGGCGGGTTGTATTCCGGCTGTGCCGGTCGCGCCTCGCCAAGCAGGACGCGGAAGTCTGTCTGGTGTCGCCACCAGAAACCTTGCGGTGACCGTTACATAAGGGCGCATAAGCTTATTACAAGGGGCCGCGGCGGAAATTTTTTATGTTTGCCGACGCACAAAAGCAACACGGCACCCGAAGGTGCCGTGCCAATAAAGCGGTTATTTGCTGTCGCGGTGTTCGAATTCGCCTTCGATCACATCGCCCTCGCGTCCCAAAGGCTGGCGCGGAGCCGGGCCACCACGGGGTTGCAGGTCATCGGCGAACGCACGCTGGCGAATCGCCGCTTCTTCGGCGCGCTGACGCATCTTGCCGGCCAGCAGCTTGCGAGTGACCGGCAGCAGCATGACCAGGCCGACCACGTCGCTGATGAAACCCGGCAGGATCAACAGGCCACCGGCCAGGGCCATCATCAGGCCTTCCAGCATGGTTTGCGCGGGCAGCTCGCCGCGGTTCAGGCTTTCACGCGCACGCAACGCTGTGGCCAAGCCGGCGACGCGCAGCACCAGAACGCCGAGCATCGAGCCGAGAATGATCAATAACAGGGCCGGGAAAAACCCGATCGCACTGCTGACTTGAACGAATACGAACAGCTCCAGCACCGGGAACAGCAGAAAGAGCAATAAAAAAGGGCGCATCAAATGGTTCCTCAACGCAAGAATGCCTTGCCAGTCCACCTTAGATGACGTCGCCATTTCGTGAATTCAAGCGTTGGTAGGCTCTTTTTTCGGCCAAACCTCAGCGTGGGCCAATGAAACCAGGGCTTCGCGTACTTGTGTCGGAGTGTTGCAAGGCGTCGCGAACGGCAACCAATGCAGCGACTGGCCAATGCGCAGGTGCATGCCTTCGCTGTCGATGCCGGCCAATTGCGCAGGTTCAAAGGTCGGCAAGCCGGTCAGCGCGACGTAATGGGCGATGGCCTTGGTGTGGTCGGCGTTCATGTGCTCGACCATGCTGCGCTCGGCCTTGCCTGCAAATGGGTTGGCCAGTGTCAGGTGGTCGACCCAGTGAATCGCGCCAAACCCGCCTATATAGCGGTGACGCACCGGCTTGAGTACCCAGAAGTCGAAATCGTGGGCCTTGTGGTAGTTGGCCGAATCGGGGAAGTAACGGTAATAACGCTCGGCAGCCGCTTCAATGGCAGTGGCATCTTCGAGTTTCTCGGCTTCAGCCAGGTAGGTCAGACGCCCCACTGCCTGCACGTCATCGGCCTCGCGCTCACCCACCAGCAGCGAGCACTTGGGGTCTTTTTGCAGGTTATGGGTGTGCTGGGCGATACGGCTGATCAGGATCAGCGGGCGGCCCTGCTCGTCGAGGCAATACGGCACGACCGAGCCGAAGGGAAACCCGGGCATGGCTTTGGACAATGTGGAGAGAGCCCCACGGTATTCCTTGAGCAACAGCTCTCGGGCGTTCTTGGCAACGTGCGCGCTCAACGTATGACTCCTCGGGTATTCCGCCGCCCACAGCATATGGGAATGGATCTCAACACAAGGTAATCAATATCCGCGCAGGTTGCCAGAGTGCACTTACCAGGCCACGCCGAACCCTGCGGTGTAACGGGTCTTGCTCAAGCTGCTTTGCGATTCGCCACTGATGATGTCGCGTTCAGCCTTGAGGTTGAGGGACGCCCATTCGGTGACCTTGTAACGCAGGCCCATTTCCGCATCGAGGGAGTAATCGGACGGCCCGGCGAGCGGCTTGCCCACTTCGCCGTTGGTGAAGAACTCCACAGTCTTGCCCACCAGATAGCGGTTGTAGTTCCACTTCATGGCCAGCGAGTAGAAATTGGATTTACCGCCGTCGGCATATTCGTAATCGGTGCGGTTCACCAGCGAACCGAGGGAGAACGCGCCCAGCTCATCGTCCCAGAACTGGTAGCCAGGGCCGGTACCGACCGTGCGCTGGCGGGACAAGTCTTCCACCTTGTCGCGCTTGTAGGTCAGGCGGCCTTGCCAGAACCAATGCTCGGTGATGAAACGGTCCAGGTCATATTCCAGCGCCCAGTTGTCGGTGGTGGTGACGTCATCCTGGAACTCGCGGTTGTATTCGCCCTGCGCGGTATGGCGCCACTGGCCGTGACGGGCCGTGGTCTTGAAGTCCACGTCGTAATCATTGGTGTCTTTGTCGGCGCGCTTGTAGTCCAGCGCCAGGTCGACGTTGCCCTTCCACACAAGGTCTTCGATGACCGGCTTGGGCTTGAGGATTTGCTGGATACTGGCCAGTTCCACGGTTTTGGGCGCCTCGCCATTGGCCAGCACCACCTTGCCGTCATCCGCAGCTTTCAGGGATTTGGCCTTCTCACCGCTGTATGCGTCCTGCTTGACCAGCAACTCCTGGTCACTTTCCAGGGTTTTCACCTGCTTCCAATCCACCGGGATGGCCCCTGCGTAGCTGGTCTGAATCAGCAACTTGCCACCGTCGAAGACTTTGATCTTGCCGGTCAGGCGGTCACCGTTCTTTAACCACACGGTGTCGGCGAGCAGGGGCGTGGAGGCGCTGATAACAGCGAGGCACAGCAAGGTTCTGGACAACATAAGCGTATTCGGGGCTCAGGGTTGGCGAAAAAGGGGCGTTATCGTGTTAGATAGCTAGGACTGACTCAAGTATTTATATTGAGTTCAATTCTCAACACCATGATTACAGACGTTTCTTACAAAGACCCTGACGATGCCCACAGTGATTGAACCCGCCGATCCCCCCCAAAGCCCGGCAGAAATGCGCCGTACGGCGTTGTACCTGACGTTGGCGCAGGTGCCCGAAGGCTGCGTGGTGAGTTACGGCGAATTGGCGCAGCTGGCCGGGCTGGGCCGGGCGGCCCGCTGGGTCGGCCGCACGCTGAGCCAGTTGCCCGAGGACAGCCGGCTGCCCTGGCACCGGGTGCTGGGCGCCGGTGGTCGGATAAGTCTGCCAGTGGGCAGTGCCTCAGGTGACGAGCAACGTGCGCGTTTACGCAGCGAAGGTGTCAGTATCCTGAACAATCGCGTTGATATTCAGCGTCATGGCTGGCGCCCGGTAGAGCACAGCGGTTAGAGTGCGCGCTTTGTTTCCGCAAATCTGAGGCAGACTCCAGCCCATGCCCCGTAAAACCTGGCGCGCCGCGCTCGCCGCCTATGCCAGCCCCTCGACGTTAGTGCTGTTGTTGCTCGGTTTCGCCGCCGGCTTGCCTTACATGTTGGTGTTCTCGACGCTTTCAGTGTGGTTGCGCGAGGCCGGTGTGGCCCGCGAGACCATCGGTTATGCGAGCCTGATCGGCTTGGCCTATGCCTTCAAATGGGTCTGGTCACCGCTGCTCGACCAATGGCGTTTGCCGCTGCTCGGTAAACTCGGACGACGTCGCTCCTGGCTGGTGCTGGCCCAGACGCTGGTGATCCTCGGGTTGATCGGCATGGGCTTTTGCGACCCGCAAAAGCACTTGTCGTGGCTGATTGCTATTGCTGTGATCGTCGCCTTCGCCTCGGCCACCCAAGACATCGCGGTAGACGCCTATCGCCTGGAAATCGCCGACGACAGCCGCCAGGCCGCCCTCGCCGCCAGCTACATGTCCGGTTATCGCATCGCCGCCCTGCTGGCCACCGCCGGCGCACTGTTCTTTGCCGAAGGCTTCGGCTCGACCGGTTTCAACTATAAGCACTCGGCGTGGACCGGCACTTACGTGCTGTTCGGCCTGCTGATGATTCCGGCGCTGCTGACCACCCTGTTCATGCGCGAACCCAATGTGCCACTGCGAACGCAGTTGCAGGCCGGCCGCTACAGCTTCGTGCATCAGCTGGTCTCGGTGTTTGTACTGATCGTGTTGCTGGTGTCCGTCCCGGCGATGTTCACCCAGCTCTACAACACCGATTTCGCCAGCGTCCTGTTCCACGGCGTCAGCCTGTGGGAACTGTTGATGGAGGACCGCGCCTTCCTGCGCGCCATCCTCTATATCATCCTGACCACGCTGTGCCTGTCGGCCATGGGCCGACGCGGCCTGGCGCCGGTACTGACGCCGGTCAACGACTTTATCCTGCGCTACCGCTGGCAGGCCTTGCTGCTGCTCGGGCTGATCGCCACCTATCGCATGTCGGACACGGTGATGGGCGTGATGGCCAACGTGTTCTACATCGACCAGGGCTTCACCAAGGACCAGATTGCCGGAGTGAGCAAGATTTTCGGCCTGATCATGACCCTGCTTGGCGCCGGCATGGGCGGCTTGCTGATCGTGCGCTTCGGGATCCTGCCGATCCTGTTTATCGGCGGCGTGGCCTCGGCCGGCACCAACCTGTTGTTCGTGATGCTGGCGGACATGGGCCCCGACCTGCAGATGCTGATCTTCACCATCTCGCTGGACAACTTCAGCTCCGGCCTTGCCACCTCGGCGTTTGTCGCCTACCTGTCGAGCCTGACCAACCTCAAGTTCTCCGCTACCCAATACGCGCTGCTCAGCTCGATCATGCTGTTGCTGCCGCGCCTGATTGGCGGCTATTCAGGGGTGATGGTGGAGAAGTTCGGCTATCACAACTTCTTCCTGATCACCTGCCTGCTGGGCGTACCGACGCTGTTCCTGATTGCCCTGCACTGGTTTCAGGAAAATAGACGGATTCGGTTGAGCCCGCCCACCGAAGACTGACACACCTCTGTCAATGTGGGAGCAAGCCCGCTCCCACACCGCCTCTGCATTCTGATACCTGTACTCCAGCAGTTTGCGCCCGTACAATCCCAAGTCATTTCAAGTCCAAGCAACCGACAACGGCCTACCATGCGTACCAGTCAATATTTGCTCGCCACACAGAAAGAAACGCCTTCCGACGCGGTTGTGATCAGCCATCAGCTGATGCTGCGCGCCGGCATGATCCGCAAACTGGCCTCCGGCCTGTACACCTGGCTGCCCATGGGCTTGAAGGTGATGCGCAAGGTCGAAGCCATCGTTCGCGAAGAAATGAACGCCGCCGGCTCTCTGGAAGTGTTGATGCCGAGCACGCAACCGGCTGAGTTGTGGCAGGAATCCGGGCGCTGGGAAGAGTATGGCCCTGAGTTGCTGCGCTTCAAGGACCGTCATGGCCGCGACTTCTGCGCCGGCCCGACCCATGAAGAAGTGATCACCGACCTGATGCGCAATGAGCTGAGCAGCTACAAGCAGCTGCCGCTGAACCTGTATCAGATCCAGACCAAATTCCGTGACGAAATCCGCCCACGCTTCGGTTTGATGCGCGGCCGCGAATTCATCATGAAGGACGCCTACTCCTTCCACGCTGACCAGGCCTCCTTGCAGGTCACCTACGACCGCATGCACCAGGCTTACTGCAACGTGTTCACGCGCCTGGGCCTGAAATTCCGCCCGGTTGAAGCGGACAACGGCTCCATCGGCGGCGCCGGCTCCCACGAGTTCCACGTGCTGGCCGAGTCCGGTGAAGACGATATCGTCTTCAGCAACGGTTCCGACTACGCGGCGAACATCGAGAAAGCCGAAGCCGTGCCACGGGAAACGTCCCGCCCGGCGCCAAGCGAAGAGCTGCGCCTGGTGGACACCCCAGAGACCAAGACCATCGCGGCGCTGGTGGAAAAATTCAATCTGCCGATTGAAAAGACCGTCAAGACCCTGATCGTGCGCGCCGAAGAAGAAGGCAAGCTGATCGCCCTGGTCATCCGTGGCGACCACGAACTCAACGAAATCAAGGCTGCCCAGCAACCTGGCGTGGCCAGCCCGCTGGTCATGGCCACAGACGCAGAACTGCGCGATGCAATTGGCGCCGGTGCCGGTTCGCTCGGCCCACTGAACCTGCCGCTGCCGATCATCATCGACCGTTCGGTCGAGCTGATGAGCGACTTCGGCATTGGCGCGAACATCGACGACAAGCACTACTTCGGCGTGAACTGGGAGCGTGACCTGCCAGTTCCAACCGTGGCCGACCTGCGTAACGTTGTTGCCGGCGACCCAAGTCCGGATGGCAAGGGCACCCTGGAAATCAAACGCGGCATCGAAGTCGGGCACATCTTCCAGCTGGGCAACAAGTACAGCAAGGCGATGAAGTGCGAAGTACTGGGCGAGAACGGCAAGCCGATCACCCTCGACATGGGCTGCTACGGCATTGGTGTTTCCCGTGTGGTGGCAGCGGCCATCGAACAGAACAACGACGAGAAAGGCATCATCTGGAGTGACGCCCTGGCGCCGTTCCAGGTCGCTCTGGTGCCGCTGCGCTACGAAACCGAGCAAGTACGCGAAGCCACCGACAAACTGTATGCCGAACTGACGGCCGCCGGTTTTGAAGTGTTGCTGGATGACCGCGACAAGAAAACCAGTCCCGGCATCAAGTTTGCTGACATGGAACTGATTGGCATCCCGCACCGAATCGTGGTCAGTGACCGCGGCCTGGCCGATGGCAATCTGGAATACAAGAGCCGGACCGAAGCCGAAGCCCAACCGTTGCCGGTGGCTGACGTGCTGTCTTTCCTTCAGGCGCGTATTCGTCGCTGAAAACCAGATCAAGAGAAGTCATGTTCAAGCGAAACACCAGAGCCCTGGGGGGCGCCGCCTTGTGCGGCGCCCTGCTGGTCAGCGGCTGCGCCAACCAGATGTCGCAACGCAGTGAGCACGAGGAGCGGGTCGAGCGCAAATTGCTCGACCACAGCCTGCAGATCGATGTAGGTGAACCCAAAGTGCTGGAACTGCCGCAACGCCGGGTTCGCATTCACGAGCAAAAGACCTTTGAGGTCACCGAATTCGAAGTCACCCGCCGTTACGATCGCTACACCCCCTACCAGCCCTGGCGCAAACTCTATGAGATGCCCTTGGGTGCGGTCGCCCTGGTGGCCGGCGCGGGGGCCAACGTGGCGAACATCTTCGCCCTCGGCAACCTGCCGACCAGCATGACGCGCGACTGGCTGAGCTACGGCGTGGACGGCATCAACCCGTTCATGAACGTGCAATCCCACGGCCGTGCGCAACAGAACCTGGCCGGTATCGATGAAGTCCAGCGTGACAAGCGCACAGAGTATTCGAGCCTGCCCTGGAGCGAGCGTCCGGTACAGGTCACCGCCGGCAAGCAGACCCACGAGCTGACCACCGACCGCGACGGCGTGCTGCGCCTGAACCTGTTGGACAGCCCGTTTGCCGAGCAGGACCTGAACCGCGTCACCACCTTGAAGATCAGCGTGGAAGATGGCCAGGACGACGTGCACTCGGACTCCACCCTGGCGATCAGCAATACCCTGCGCGGCAAGTTGCTGGAAGCCCATGGCCTGATCTACGACGACCTGGAAGACGACGAAGTCAACCAGTGGGTGCACCGGGTCAAGCGCCTGTCGGAGCTGGGCCTTGAGGAAGAAGCCAGTGAGCTGGAACAAAGCCTGATCGAGCTGACCCGCAATGATCCCGAGTTGCAGCAGGAGTTTGTGCAGGCGCTGACCAAGGATGCGGGACGGTTGGTGGCGGACCCTGGGGCACGCTAGGACCTCAAGACAGGTAAAGAGCTAAATGTGCGAGCGGGCTTGCTCGCGAAAGCGGCGTATCAGTGATGAATGTATCCACTGACACGGCGCCTTCGCGAGCAAGCCCGCTCCCGCATTTGGCTTCCGGCTTCTACCAGGGGAACTGCAGCTGTTCGTTCCCGCTGCTCAGATCCAGCAACCGCACCCCGATCCCCAATAACCGCACCGGTTTGCCGCCGCGATTGAACGCCTGGGTCAACAGCTGTTGATAACTCTCCAGATCACGCCCTGCCCCAGCCTGCTCCAAGGTGGTTTGAGTAAAGTCGTGAAACTTCACTTTGACGAACGGCTTGCCCGCGCGATAGCTGCTGTCGATGCGCGCCATGCGTCCGGCCAGGGTTTCCATCAGCTCGGGCAGTTTCGCCAAGCAACTTGAGAGATCCGGTAAGTCCACGTCGTAGGTATTTTCCACACTGATGGATTGCCGACGGCTGTCGTTCTGCACCACGCGGTCATCAATCCCACGAGCCAGGCTCCACAGACGCTCGCCAAAACTGCCGAATTCACGCACCAGCGCCAGCTTGTTCCACTCACGCAATTGCAGACAGTCTGCAATCCCAAGGCGCGCCAGCTTATCGGCGGTCACCTTGCCAACGCCGTGCAACTTGTTCACCGGCAACTGGGAGACGAAGTCTTCGATCTGATCCGGGGTGATCACAAACAGGCCGTTGGGTTTTTTCCAGTCGCTGGCGATCTTGGCCAGAAATTTGTTCGGCGCAACGCCGGCGGACACGGTGATGTGCAGCTGGTTGGAGACTCGGCGACGAATGTCTTGAGCGATGCGCGTGGCACTGCCGCCAAAGTGCGGGCTGTCAGAGACGTCCAGGTAGGCTTCGTCCAGCGACAGTGGCTCGATCAGGTCGGTGTAATCGCGAAAGATCGTCTGGATTTCCTTCGACGCTTCCTTATAGGCATCCATGCGCGGCTTGACGATGGTCAGGTCCGGGCACAGCTTCAAGGCGTGGCGGGAAGACATGGCCGAACGCACCCCGTAAGCCCGCGCCTCATAATTACAGGTGGCGATCACCCCCCTTCTGTCCGCCGAGCCGCCAACCGCGAGGGGCTTTTGTGCCAGGCTCGGATCGTCGCGCATCTCGATGGCGGCGTAGAAGCAATCACAGTCGACGTGGATGATTTTGCGCTGCGTCATATAAACAGAGGGTGTAATCCAACGGGTGGCCAGTATCGCACTCACCCCTGTATATAGCACCAGTAGTTTGAATCTTCCGCTTCAGCGGTAGGAAATTTTACTGATGAATTTATTTTCTCAATCGAAATTCGCCTGCCGATAGAGCTGAAACCCTCGGCCACACTGGCCCCGCGCCCTTCCACGGGTTGCCTTGGAGAGCTAACCGATTGAACCACAAGCGCTTTTCTTCTATTCACGGGTTGACACACTCGCGTTCCTCTGTAGAATGCCGACACACAGACGCGGGATGGAGCAGTCTGGTAGCTCGTCGGGCTCATAACCCGAAGGTCGTCGGTTCAAATCCGGCTCCCGCAACCAAACATCAAAAAAGGCTACTCGAAAGAGTGGCCTTTTTTGTGCGCGCTTGTTTTGCATGTGTACGCAAATTGTAAGACAGAAAAATCGTTGTCCTGCGCGCACTTACCGCACGTGGTCGGCGTGCAACGGGCTAATTCACACTAATTTGACCCATCGGCCCATTAACGGTTGACACCTCGGCGTTGGGCTGTAGAATGCCGCCCACAGACGCGGGATGGAGCAGTCTGGTAGCTCGTCGGGCTCATAACCCGAAGGTCGTCGGTTCAAATCCGGCTCCCGCAACCAAACATCAAAAAAGGCTACTCGAAAGAGTGGCCTTTTTTGTATCTGGCGAAAAAGTTCTTCTGAAACAATGGCATGGCATCTTTCATGAAACCGTACACGGTTTGTAGAGTCCATCTCATTGCAAGCTATGCTGAATGCTCAAGCATTACCCTCTACGACCAATGGCCGCAGTCGCCGCACCCGGCGATACGCGTTAATATTTGTAATTATTTTGTCCATAGGGATTGGTAACTTGGCTGGATACCTCCATCCTGTCGCGCACAATCCACGAGGTGATTGATGCGCGCCAACTCGTCTGAACCACAAGACACCGTCACAGCGACACAACCGATCACACCCACCCGTTTGCGTTGGCTGGATCTGTTGAGCAAATACCGTCAGCCGATCGGGCTGGCCGTTACCCTGTTGCTGTTCGCAATCGCCCTGATCGCCTGCCGACACTTACTGCTGGAACTGGACCTGTATGCGCTCCACGACTCGATCCTGGAAGTGCCCAGACCCGCCCTGCTGGGTGCGTTCGCGGCGGCCGTCGCCGGTTTCATCATTCTGCTGGGTTATGAATTCTCCGGCGCACGCTACGCCGGCGTAAAACTGCCGGCCAAGACCCTGGCGCTGGGCGGCTTCACCGCCTTTGCCATCGGCAACGCCATTGGCTTGTCGATGCTCTCCGGCGGGTCCGTGCGCTACCGTTTATACGCACGCCACGGTATTGGGGCTTCGGAAGTGGCGCACATGACCGTGTTCGCCAGCCTGGCCCTTGGTACGGCGCTGCCGCCACTGGCAGCACTGGCCACACTGAGCAACCTGCCGGCGGCATCGACCTACCTGCACCTGTCGCAAGGCGTGCTCGGCGGTATTGCCGGTGCAGTGCTGCTGCTGTCCGCCGCGCTGTGCATCGGCATTTACCGCCGTCGCCTGCCGGAGCAACCTTATCCAGACAACCTGCTGGTCAAGGCGGGGCGTCGCACCCTGCGCCTGCCGGGCCGGCGCCTGACGTTCCTGCAACTGATCATCACCGCGCTGGACGTTGCCGCTGCCGCCACCGTCCTTTATATGCTGCTGCCGGAAGCGCCGCCGTTCGGCCCCTTCCTGCTGGTGTACCTGCTGGCCCTGGCCGCCGGTGTACTCAGCCACGTGCCAGGCGGTGTTGGCGTGTTCGAGGCGATTCTGCTCGCGGCATTCGCCGACAAGCTTGGCGCCGCGCCACTGGCTGCTGCCCTGCTGCTCTACCGCATGATTTATGTGGTGCTGCCGCTGCTGATCGCCTGCGTGTTCCTGCTGGTCAACGAAGCCCAGCGCCTGTTCCAGACCCAGCAAAGCCTACGGGTCGCCTCCGGCCTGGCCGCTCCGGTGTTGGCCGTACTGGTTTTTTTGTCAGGCGTGGTCCTGCTGTTTTCCGGCGCAACGCCGGAAATCGACTCACGCCTGGAAAACATCGGCTTCCTGATTCCCCACCGCCTGATTGACGCCTCGCACTTCGGTGCCAGCTTGATCGGCGTGCTGTGCCTGTTGCTCGCCCAGGGCTTGCGTCGGCGTTTGTCGGCCGCCTGGATGCTGACCATGGTGTTGCTGCTCACCGGCGCCCTGCTCTCACTGCTTAAAGGCTTCGATTGGGAAGAAGCCAGCCTGATGATCATGACCGCCGTGCTGCTGGCGATCTTCCGGCGCTCGTTCTACCGCGCCAGCCGCCTGACCGAACTGCCGTTCTCGCCGCTGTATTTGGTGGCCAGCGTCTGTGTGTTGGGCGCCTCGATCTGGTTGCTGCTGTTTGCCTATCAAGACGTGCCGTACAGCCACCAGCTGTGGTGGCAGTTCACCCTGGACGCCAACGCCCCACGCGGCCTGCGCTCGCTGCTGGGTGCAGCGGTGCTGTTGGTGATCGTCTCGCTGACCTGGCTGCTGCGCACCGCGCGCCCGGTGATTCATCTGCCAACCCCGGACGAACTGGAACGCGCCACCAAGATCCTGATGGCCTCCTCACAGCCCGACGGTGGTCTGGCGCTGACCGGCGACAAGGCGCTGCTGTTCCACCCCAACGATGAAGCCTTCCTGATGTATGCCCGCCGCGGGCGCAGCCTGGTGGCCTTGTATGACCCGATCGGCCCGACCCAGCCGCGCGCCGAGATGATCTGGCAGTTCCGTGACCTGTGCGACATCCATCACGCGCGCCCGGTGTTTTATCAGGTCCGCGCCGAGAACCTGCCGTACTACATGGACATCGGCCTGACCGCGATCAAGCTGGGCGAAGAAGCTCGTGTCGACCTGAAACGCTTTGACCTGGAAGCCAAGGGCAAAGAGATGAAGGACCTGCGCTACACCTGGAACCGTGGCACCCGGGACGGCCTGTCCCTGGAGATCTTCGAACCGGGCCAGGCGCCGATGGAAGAACTCAAGGTCATCTCCGATGCCTGGCTGACCGGCAAGAACGTGCGGGAAAAGGGCTTTTCCCTAGGCCGTTTCAGCGACGACTACCTCAAGCACTTTCGTATCGCGATCATTCGCTTCGAAGGGCGCCCGGTGGCCTTCGCCAACCTGCTCGAGACTTACAACCATGACCTGGCCAGTCTCGACCTGATGCGTGCGCACCCGGACGCGCCGAAGCTGACCATGGAATTCATGATGGTTGGCCTGATTCAACATTATAAGAACCACGACTACGCCCGCTTCAGCCTCGGCATGGTGCCGTTGTCGGGCCTGCAACCACGCCGTGGCGCACCGCTGACCCAACGCCTGGGCTCGATGGTGTTCCGACGTGGCGAGCAACTGTATAACTTCCAAGGTTTGCGCCGCTTTAAAGACAAGTTCCAGCCTGACTGGGAACCCCGTTATATGGCCGTGCCCGCAGGACTTGATCCGCTGGTGGCACTGGCCGATACCGCCGCCCTGATTGCGGGCGGCTTGACTGGATTGGTGAAACGCTGATGATTCGACGCTCCTGGCGGTATGTATTGGCCTTTGTAGTGCTGCTCGCGCTGATCGCGGCGGGTGGCTTCTGGTACTGGAACCGCCCTGCCCCGCAACCGACCCTGGAACAATTGCCCCAGGCCGACGGTTCGGTGATGACCCGTGTGACGCCTAACGGCTCGGCAAAAGCCCGTGTGGCCGTGGCCGTAATGGCCGATGAGACCCTGACCGATAGCCAACTGATTGCTCTGAGCCAGGGCGGCTCTGCGCAAATCGTTCAAGTGATCCTGCCAAAGGATGACTGCAAGCTGCAGGAACAAGCGCTGCAAAGCGCCCTGGCACAGCTCAAAGGCCCGGCAACGCTGGTCAGCGGCATCGGCCCTGGCGCAGCACTCGCCTGGCGCTGGCTGGCCACACAGAACGATGACAAGGCCAACGCCATCTCCGTCGGCTTCGCCCTGGTGCAGGAAGGCTGCAAGGACCCACTGCCGAAGACCTCTGCCCATGGCAATTGGCTGGTGGCGTGGAACGATAATCCTGACGACGAAAGTGCCAGTTTCGTACGCGACACCCCGCGCGCGACTACCAGCATCAGCGACTACGACATCCACTACCCGCAAGTGCTGAACAACGAACTGCGCAAGCAGCTGGTGGGTTCGGACAACGGCGGTCTGGCGATTCCGGTAGTTGAAGTACCGGCCGGCCAAGCCAAGGACACCGTCACCCTGTTCCTCTCCGGTGATGGCGGCTGGCGTGACCTGGACCGTGACGTCGCCGGTGAAATGGCCAAGATCGGTTACCCGGTCGTGGGCATCGACACCCTGCGCTACTACTGGCAGCACAAAACGCCTGAACAAAGCGCCAAGGACCTCACCGAATTGATGCAGCACTACCGGCAGAAATGGGGCACCAAACGCTTCGTGCTGACCGGTTATTCATTCGGCGCCGACGTACTGCCGGCGATCTACAACCGCATGCCGGAAAACGAACAGCAGCGCGTCGACGCAATCATCCTGCTGGCATTTGCACGCACCGGCAGCTTTGAGATCGAAGTGGAAGGTTGGTTGGGCAACGCCGGTAAAGAAGCCGCCACCGGCCCGGAAATGGCCAAGTTGCCGGCTGACAAAGTAGTGTGCATCTACGGCGCCGAAGAAGTCGACGAGAGTGGCTGCACCGACAAGACCGCTGTTGGCGAAGCCGTGAAGCTGCCAGGCGGGCATCACTTTGACGAGAACTACCCAGCGCTGGCACAGCGCCTGGTGGATATCATCGTCAAGCATCAGGCCAAGGACAAAGCCGAGTAATTCCGGGTATTGCATGGCTTGAAATGTGGGAGGGGGCTTGCCCCCCGATGGCGGTGGGTCAGCTACAGATACGCTGACTGAAGTACCGCTATCGGGGACAAGCCCCCTCCCACATGTGTTTTTGCAGTGTGGTTTAGATTCAGCGCGGTTCGATGTGCGCAATCATCAACTGCACAGTCTCATTCCCACGAAACTCGTTCACGTCCAGCTTGTAGGCCAACTCGACCCAACGCACCGTCGGATTAGGCCAGACCTCACGGTCCACACCAAACGCAATGCCATCAAGCTTCACCGACCCGCATTCGCTCTTGAGCACCACTTTGAGGTGCCGCTCACCGACCACGCGCTGCTCGACCAACTGAAACACACCGTGGAACAACGGCTCGGGAAAGTGCTGCCCCCACGGCCCGGCATGCCGCAATGCGCGCGCCAGTTCCAAGTGAAACTCTTCCACCGCCAGCGTGCCATCCGACAGCAACCGGCCCGTCAGGTCTTCTTCTCGCAGTTGCCGACGGACTTCAGCGTCAAAGGCCTCGGCAAACAGCGGGAAATTCGCCTCTGGCAAGGTCAGACCGGCCGCCATTGCGTGGCCGCCGTATTTGGTGATCAGGCTGGGATGCTGGCTTGCGACGACCGCCAGCGCATCACGGATGTGAAAACCCTGCACAGAGCGCCCTGAGCCCTTGAGCAGGCCGTCACCGGCATCGGCGAAGGCGATGGTCGGACGGAAATACCGCTCTTTCATTCGCGACGCCAGAATGCCGATCACGCCCTGGTGCCATTCCGGGTCGAACAGGCACAAACCATAGGGCATCGATTCCACGGGCAAGTCCTTGAGCTGAGCGAGCGCTTCGCGCTGCATGCCCTGCTCGATGGATTTGCGGTCCTGGTTCATCCCGTCCAGCTGCGCTGCCATTTCCCGCGCGGCGGCGAAGTCGGTGGTGAGCAGGCATTCGATGCCCAGGCTCATATCGTCCAGGCGCCCGGCGGCATTCAAGCGCGGCCCGAGGATAAAACCGAGGTCGGTGGAGGTGATGCGCGCGTGGTCGCGCTTGGCGACTTCAAGAATCGCCTTGATGCCCGGCCGCGCGCGACCGGCGCGAATACGCTCCAGGCCCTGGTGCACCAGGATGCGGTTGTTGGCGTCCAGAGGCACCACGTCGGCGACACTGCCCAAGGCCACCAGGTCGAGCAACTCGCCGATGTTCGGCTGTGGCTTGTTGGCGTACCAACCCAGGCTGCGCAGTCGCGCGCGCAAGGCCATCAGCACATAAAAGATCACGCCTACGCCAGCCAGCGCCTTGCTGGGAAATTCACAACCGGGCTGGTTCGGATTAACGATGGCATCCGCCGCCGGCAACTCATCACCCGGCAAGTGGTGGTCGGTGACCAACACCTTCAACCCTGCCGCCTTGGCCGCCGCCACGCCTTCGACACTGGAAATGCCGTTGTCCACGGTGATCAGCAACTGCGGCTCGCGCTGCAGCGCCACCGCAACGATTTCCGGCGTCAGGCCATAGCCGTATTCGAAGCGGTTGGGCACCAGGTAGTCGACATGGGCCGCACCGAGCAAACGCAGGCCCAGAGTGCCTACCGTGCTGGCAGTGGCGCCATCGGCGTCGAAGTCACCCACGATGAGGATGCGCTGGCGCTGCTCCAAGGCCGTCACCAGCAGGTCCACCGCCGCGTCGATGCCCTTGAGCTGCTGGTAGGGAATCAACCGCGCCAGGCTTTTGTCCAGCTCAGCTTCGGACTGCACCCCGCGTGCGGCGTAAAGACGGGTCAACAGCGGTGGCAATTCACCGAGAAACGGCAGGACAGCGGGCAACGGGCGAGGATCGATACGCATGGGGTGACGGAAGCTTCTCTTCTAGTACAACGGTTAAACAATAATGCTGAAAGCAACATGGATCAGCTGTAGGAGCCGGCTCCTGTGGGAGCGGGCTTGCTCGCAAATGCATCACCTCGGTATCGCTGAAAGGCCGAGGTGTCTGCATCGCAGGCAAGCCAGCGCCCACACAACCCGACTCCCAGAATTTCAGCCGCGTTCGCCGACCAGCCATTGCAATTGCACTTCATGTTGGCCACGGTCGTCGGTCACAAAAATCGTGCCCTCACTGATCATCACGTCCCACTTGATCACGCGCGGCATGTCCTTGGCCAGGGTCTCGAGGACTTCCTGCGGCACGGCAGCGATGTGCACGTTCTTCAGGTTGTTGGCCACCGGCACCACTTTGCCTTCCCACACGCGCAAGCTGCCATAGGCGAGCAAACTGGTGCGCTCGGTACGGCGCGAACACCAGGTCAGGCGGTCGGCGTCAGGCTGGCCGACTTCGATCCAGTGCAGCACCCGATCATCCAGGCTTTTTTCCCACAGGGCTGGTTCGTCGACATCTGACAGGCCACGACCGAACGCCAGTTGCTCGTTGTACCAGAGGGCGTAGGCCAGCAGGCGCACGGTCATGCGCTCTTCGGTTTCCGATGGATGGCGGGCGATGGTCTGTTTGACGCTCTCATACACCGAGCGATCGAGGTCGGTGAGGTTGAGTTCGAATTTGTAGGTCGTGGACGGCTGGGCCATGAACGGGCTTCTAGAGACAGGGAAAGGCGGCCAGTCTAACCGATGGCGAGGTCAATCAACGAATACTGCGCTGCATCATCCTTATCCCTGGGCCGCTCGCCTATGTTAAAAGGCATCACACCACCGTCCCGCGCTTGCTAAGGATCCTCATGTCGTTTAATGCCAAACCGCTTGCCGGCCTGAAAGTCATCGAACTGGGCACCCTGATCGCCGGACCGTTTGCGTCACGTATCTGTGCCGAATTCGGGGCCGAGGTGATCAAGGTCGAGTCTCCTGATGGCGGCGACCCGCTGCGTAAATGGCGCAAGCTGTATGAGGGCACGTCGCTGTGGTGGTTTGTGCAGGCGCGTAACAAGAAGTCGCTGACGCTGAATCTCAAGCACCCGGATGGCTTGGCGATTCTCAAACAGTTGCTGGCAGACGCCGACATCCTGATCGAAAACTTTCGCCCGGGCGTACTGGAAAAACTCGGCTTGAGCTGGGAAACCCTGCATGCCCTGAACCCCAAGCTGGTGATGGTACGGCTTTCAGGTTTTGGCCAGACCGGGCCAATGAAGGACCAGCCAGGGTTCGGCGCGGTGGGCGAATCCATGGGCGGTTTGCGCTATATCACCGGTTTCGAAGATCGCCCGCCGGTACGCACCGGAATTTCCATCGGCGATTCGATAGCCGCCTTGTGGGCGGTGATTGGTGCGCTGATGGCGTTGCGTCATCGCGAAGTCAACGGCGGGCTTGGCCAGGTGGTGGACGTGGCGCTGTATGAGGCTATCTTCGCGATGATGGAGAGCATGATTCCGGAGTTTGATGTGTTCGGGTTTATCCGTGAACGCACCGGCAACATCATGCCCGGCATCACGCCGTCTTCGATCCATACCAGCGCCGATGGCAAGCATGTGCAGATTGGGGCCAATGGCGACGCGATCTTCAAGCGCTTCATGTCGGCCATTGGGCGTGAGGACCTGGCCAACGATCCGACATTGGCGAGCAATGATGGGCGCGACAGCCGCCGTGACGAGCTGTATGGCGTGATCGACCGCTGGGTCAATTCGCTGCCACTGGACCAGGTGGTCGAGCAACTCAACCAGGCCCAAGTGCCCGCCAGCCGCATCTACAGCGCCGAAGACATGCTCGGCGACCCACAATTTCTGGCGCGGGAAATGTTCCTCCAGGCTCAGTTGCCGGGCGGCAAGGACTTCAAGATGCCAGGGATCGTGCCCAAGCTGTCGGACACGCCCGGCAGTTGTGAATGGGTCGGGCCGCAGCTGGGCGAGCACAACGGCGAGGTACTTAACCAATTGGGCTACGACACGGCGGCCATCACCCGCTTGCGCGAGGGCGGCGCGATCTGATGGCTGGCCCGTGTAGACGCTGGTCCATTCCCTTGTGCTTCATCGGCGCGATGTTCGGCGTATGGCCGCTCGCCGTGCGTGCCGAGGACACGATGATCTGGTTGCTGCGCGACCTGCCGCCGCTGACCATCTTCGAGGGCCCACAGAAAGGCCAAGGGGCATTGGATCAATTGCTGCCTGTGCTCAGCGAGCGTCTGCCGCAATACCGGCACACCGTGATGCACGTCAATCGCGCCCGCGGCATCCAGATGCTGCGCGCCGCCTCCCTGACCTGCGACCCGTCGCTGCTGTGGACGCCGGAACGCGCGAAGTACATCGTGTTCTCTGCCCAGGCATTTGCGGTGGCGAGCAACGGCGTAGCCATAAGGCGAAACCAGCAAGCGGCAATGAGGCCCTTTATCGTCGACGAACACTTTGACCTGCAAGCCTTCCTCGACGCCCACAAAGCACGCATCGGCGCCACCGCCGAACGCAGTTACGGCCCCGTCATCGACGAACAGCTAAAAGGCGTCGATCCCCACATTCTGGCGCTCCATTACGGCAATGACGCCCTTGGCAGCCTGCTGCAAATGCAACGCCTTGGGCGGCTGGAAGCGGTGCTGGGCTACTGGCCGGAAATCCGCTATCACGCCACGCAACAAGGCATCGCCGCACGAGACCTGGTGTTTTATCCCATCAAGGGCTCAGCGCCTTATCAGCGTACGCATATCGGTTGCTCGGATACGCCTCAAGGCCGCCTGGCCATGGCACGTATCGACCAGGTATTACGCGACATCCCGCAGGAGCAGTTACAGCAGTCCTACACATCGTGGCTGGACCCGGTCACGCGAGAACAATACTTGCGCGACAACCCTGGTTTTTTCCAGGATTCACCGAACCCTGAGTGATCACAGGACAAATCGCAGGCAAAAAGAAACCCCGAAGAGTGGGGAGACACTTCGGGGTTAAACGTGGCCTACAAAGACCAGTACAACAAGCCACAAACACCGGAGCACAATGTTTGCTCTTGCTGTTACAAAATCTGACCGGCCATGCTGTAGGAAGTTTCCCTAGTTAAACAATTCTTCATGCAAGGGCGCCATTGCGGGTCTGGGCAGCACTGCGCAAGGCCGCGATGACGGACGGCTCCAGACGCCCTTCGGCGATTTTCAGATCGCGCAGCAAGCAATCCACCACATCCACCAACACGCGTTTATCGGTCAATTGCGCGCGGTCAACTTCACGCTCGACAACGATGGCGCCGGCCGGGTTCTTCACGGTCACCAGGCATTCGTCCTGCACACCAGCGGTGGTCAATGTCACCTGATAAGGGCTCAGTGCTTCTTCGAGCAATAGGCTGATACTTTCCATCTCGATCACCACTCAATAGTTCGGGAACAATCGTTTCAACGGGAGCTGCATCTATCCTAAGTGACTGGTTATGACGTAGGAAAGTTCGCTTTATCGTCTTTATGGGGCCGTCAGGGAGTGACGTGAACCAGCATGCACTTGAAACATGACAGGCAAAAAACGCGCGTACACTCCTGCTTACGCATCGATGCCGAACAACGCACATGCAGTGCGCAAGCTCACAAGATCACCCGAGAGAATGCCTGGTACCCAATGGGTGTCGTCATGGCCATGTTTACGGTATTGGGCACCGTCGTAGCCCCTGCGCAGCAGCTGCTCGGGTAAGCGCTCGTAGCAAGCAGGCCTGCCTTAAACAAAAAACGCCGCTGACCCGAGGAAGGGAAAGCGGCGTTTTTGCCTACGCGGTTCGCCTTACAACGGCTTGCCACGGTTCCCGTGCTGGCTGACAAACGCCTGCACAGTCTTCAAGTCATTGGCCAGCACCGTGCAACGCTCTTCGCGCTCGAACAGGTCAGCCAAGTGCTCCGGTAATTCCAGCGCCTTGCCTACGCCCGCCTTCTCCACCGCTTCCGGGAATTTGACCGGGTGAGCCGTACCCAGAATGACCATCGGAATATCCAGGCTGCGACGGCATTCGCGCGCTGCCTTCACACCGATAGCGGTGTGCGGGTCCAGCAGTTCGCCGGTCTGGGCATAGACTTCAGCGATGGTTTCGCAGGTCTGTGCATCGTCCACCGCCAGGGAGTCGAACAGCTTGCGCGTTTCGGTCCAGCGCTCTTGGTCGACGCTGAAACCGCCACCGCTCTTGAAGCTGCTCATCAGCTCGGCCAGGGCGGCGCCATTGCGACCGTGCATGTCGAAGAGCAGGCGTTCGAAGTTCGACGACACCATGATGTCCATCGACGGCGACAGCGTCGCGTGCAGGGTTTCCTTGACGTACTGGTTGCCGCTCATGAAGCGGTGCAGGATGTCGTTGCGGTTGGTGGCGACGATCAACTGGTTGATCGGCAGGCCCATATTGCGTGCCAGGTAACCAGCGAAAATGTCGCCGAAGTTGCCGGTCGGCACCGAGAACGACACCGAACGCGCCGGGCCGCCCAGCTGCAGGGCTGCGTGGAAGTAGTAAACGATCTGGGCCATGATCCGCGCCCAGTTGATCGAGTTCACGGCGACCAGGCGCGTGCCCTTGAGGAAGCTCTGGTCGGCGAAGCTGTTCTTGACCATTTCCTGGCAGTCATCGAAGTTGCCTTCGATGGCAATGTTGTGGATGTTCTCACCAAAAATGGTGGTCATCTGGCGACGCTGCACTTCCGACACGCGCTTGTGCGGGTGCAGGATGAAGATGTCGACGTTTTCACAGTGCTTGCAGCCTTCGATGGCCGCCGAACCGGTATCACCGGAGGTCGCGCCAATGATCACCACGCGCTCGCCGCGTTTTTCCAACACGTAATCGAGCAAGCGACCGAGCAGCTGCAGGGCGAAGTCCTTGAACGCCAGGGTCGGGCCGTGGAACAGCTCAAGTACCCATTCGTTGCCATTGAGCTGACGCAATGGCGCGATGGCGCTGTGGGAAAACACGCCGTAGGTTTCTTCCAGGATCTTCTTGAAGTCTGCATCCGGAATGCTGCCAGTCACGAACGGGCGCATCACGCGGAAGGCCAGCTCGTGGTACGGCAGGCCGGCCCACGAAGCGATTTCTTCCTGGGTAAAGCGTGGCAGGTTTTCCGGCACATACAGGCCGCCGTCCGTGGCAAGGCCTGCCAGCAAAACGTCTTCGAAATTCAGGGCCGGTGCCTGGCCGCGGGTGCTGATGTAACGCATAGGGGCAAACCTTCGGTTTGGGCTTCAAGCCTCAAGTGACAAGCTGCAAGTAACAGCGGATCTGCTTTTACTTGCAGCTTGCAGCTTGGCGCTTGCAGCTGAATTAATTTAGATGTTCGACGCGAATACGAACGACCGGCCCAACCACGCCCTGAAGAGCTTCGAGAGCCCGGATGGCATCGTTCATGTGCTGCTCGAGCACGCGGTGGGTCAGCAGGATCATCGGCACCTGGCCGTTTTGCTCCTCGACTTCCTTCTGCATGATCGACTCGATGTTGATGCCGCGCTCCGACAGGATGCTCGCCACCTGGGCCAACACGCCAGGATGATCCTGGGCCTGGATACGCAGGTAGTAGGCGCTTTCGCAGGCTTCGATCGGCAGGATCGGGTGGGCCGACAGCGAGTCCGGCTGGAACGCCAGGTGCGGCACGCGGTTTTCCGGGTCGCTGGTCATGGCGCGAACCACGTCAACCAGGTCGGCGATCACCGACGAAGCGGTCGGCTCCATGCCAGCGCCGGCGCCGTAGAACAGGGTCGAACCTGCCGCGTCGCCGTTGACCATCACCGCGTTCATCACGCCATTGACGTTGGCGATCAGCCGATCGGCCGGGATCAGCGTCGGGTGTACACGCAGCTCGATACCGGCCGGGGTGCTGCGCGCTACGCCCAAGTGCTTGATGCGGTAGCCCAAGGCTTCGGCGTAATTCACGTCGGCGGTGGTCAGCTTGGTGATGCCTTCGGTGTAGGCCTTGTCGAACTGCAGCGGGACGCCAAAGGCGATGGACGCCAGGATGGTCAGCTTGTGCGCGGCGTCGATGCCTTCCACGTCGAAAGTCGGGTCGGCTTCGGCGTAACCCAGGGCCTGGGCTTCGGCCAGCACGTCTTCGAAGGTACGGCCCTTTTCGCGCATTTCGGTGAGGATGAAGTTACCGGTGCCGTTGATGATCCCGGCCACCCAGTTGATGCGGTTGGCGGACAGGCCTTCACGGATCGCCTTGATCACCGGAATGCCACCGGCCACGGCCGCTTCGAACGCCACGATCACGCCCTTCTCGCGCGCCTTGGCGAAGATCTCGTTGCCATGCACGGCAATCAGCGCCTTGTTGGCGGTGACCACGTGTTTACCGTTCTCAATGGCCTTGAGCACCAGCTCGCGGGCCACGGTGTAGCCACCAACCAGCTCGATGACGATATCGATTTCAGGGTTGGTCGCCACGGCGAAGACATCGTTGGTAATCGCAATACCGGTCGTTTGGAACTGAGGCTTTGGCGTACGCGTGGCAATTTGTGCCACTTCAATCCCACGCCCTGCACGGCGGGAAATTTCTTCAGCATTACGCTGAAGTACGTTGAAGGTGCCGCCACCGACGGTCCCTAACCCACAGATGCCTACTTTGACCGGTTTCACTGAAGAACTCCCCATGAAACGGCCGACTCAAGGTCGGCCGTGGAAAACAGCCGCACAACTGCGGCTCTCAATTAATGCCCCGCCGACTGTTCGGCGGAGCATGATCGCCAAAGGCTCGACGATTACTGCTTACTCGCACCCAATGCCAGTTTGGCAACTTGTGGCGCCGGCTGGTAGCCCGGAATGACTTGGCCGTCAGCCAAAACGATGGCCGGTGTACCGTTCACGCCAATCGACTGACCCAAGGCAAACTGCTTGGAAACCGGGTTGGCGCATTTGGCCGCCTTGATTTCCTTGCCATCGACCATTTTGTCCATCGCGGCTTTCTTGTCGGTCGAGCACCATACCGCCTGCAACTGCTCGTCACCCGGCGAGCCCAGGCCCTGGCGCGGGAACGCTACGTAGCGCACTTCCACACCGAGCTTGTTCAGCGCAGGCACTTCGGCGTGCAGCTTGTGGCAGTACGGGCAGGTGGTGTCGGTGAACACGGTGATGTGGGTCTTGGTCTCGCCGATGGCCGGGTACACCACGGTTTCAGCCACCGGGATGCCGTTGATCAGCTTGGACACGCCCAGGCGCTCGGCCTTCTCGGTCAGGTTGACCGGCTTGCCATCTTTCAACTGGAACAGGTAGCCCTGAACGATGTACTGGCCATCGGCACTGGCGTACAGCACGCGGCTGCCTTTGAGCTTGACTTCATACAGGCCGGCCATCGGGCTGGCGCTGATGCTTTCGATCGGCGTGTCGAGCTGCAGATTGGCCAGGCTCTTGCGAATCGTTTGCTCGGCGGCGTCGTCGGCGACAACAAAAGTGGAAACCAACGCAATCGCTGCGGCGGCAATAATCTGGGTCAAGCGCATGGGAACTCCTGAAGGCAGATGCAGGGACGGGTGTGGAACACCGATCTGAAAATACGGGGTCATACGCACAAGGCAAACAAAAGTCTGACCGTCCCCTTTGCTAACCGGCAAAGCCTACCACAGTTGGGCCGGAGGGCAGACTGCGGCGGGCAAATTGGGCCGTTTCGGGTGGAATTTCATCCGCGCGGGTGGTGCTTGGCGTGCATATCCTGCAAGCGTGCCCGCGCGACATGCGTATAGATCTGGGTTGTGGATAAGTCACTGTGCCCCAGCAGCATTTGCACCACACGCAGGTCCGCACCGTGGTTGAGCAAGTGGGTGGCGAACGCATGGCGCAACGTGTGCGGCGACAGCGCCTTGCCGATCCCGGCCACCTTGGCCTGGTGCTTGATACGGTGCCAGAAGGTCTGGCGGGTCATCTGCTCGCCGCGCAGGCTGGGAAACAGCACATCGCTGGGCCGCCCACCGAGCAACTCGATGCGGGCATCACGCATGTAGCGCTCGACCCACACGATTGCTTCCTCGCCCATCGGCACCAAGCGCTCCTTGCTACCCTTGCCCATCACCCGTAGCACGCCCTGGCGCAGGTTGACTTGCTCAAGGGTCAGGCTGATCAGTTCGGTCACGCGCAGGCCGCAGGCGTAGAGCACTTCGAGCATGGCGCGATCGCGCTGGCCGATGGCTTCGCTGAGGTCAGGCGCGGCGAGCAAGGCATCCACGTCGGCTTCCGACAGGGATTTGGGCAATGGCCGGCCCAGTTGTGGCATATCGATTTGCAGCGTCGGGTCGGTGGCGATGAGCTTTTCCCGCAGCAGGTAGCGATAAAAGCCACGCACGCCGGAGAGAAATCGCGCAGTGGAACGCGGCTTGTAGTTCTGCTCAAGACGCCATGCCAGGTGATCGAGGATCAGCTCGCGACCGGCATTGCTCAGTTCGAGGTTTCTTTCCTGCAGCCAACCATTGAACAAGGCAAGGTCACTGCGATAGGCCTGGCGGGTGTTGTCCGACAGGCCTTTTTCCAGCCACAAGGCGTCGAGAAAGCGGTCGATCAGAGGGTGGTCAATGGCGGGCATAGGGGCTCAGGCTGATGACTGGAGTGTCTGGTAGATCCTATCGCAGGCAAGCCAGCTCCCACATGGTTTTTGTGTTTTGCCTGATAGCATCATTAACACCGATCGAATGTGGAAGCTGGCTTGCCTGCGATGGCCGCGACTCGGTTGAGGGTCAGTCAACAAACCCTGGCAGCACCGGCACCGGACGCTTGTCGGCATCGATCGCGACAAAGCTGAACACGCCTTGGATCGCCTTTTCGCGACCATCGGCGCTCATGCTCTCGACGAACACTTCGACTTCGACCTTGAGGCTGGTGTTGCCCACCTTGATCACACGGCCGATCAGTTCAACGATAGAACCGGCCGGAATCGCGTGATTGAAATCAATGCGATCGGTGGAGACCGTCACCAGCGGCAAGCGGCAAAAACGCGTGGCCGTAATGAACGACACCTCGTCCATCCAGGCCAAGGCAGTGCCGCCAAACAGGGTGTTGTGGTGGTTGGTAGTCGGCGGAAACACAGCCTTGGTCACGTGGGTCACGGACAGGTCGGTGCGGCGCTGGATTTCTTCGAGGCGGGTGGTCATGGGCAAGTACCGGCAAGGGACAAATTTCAGGCACAAAAAAGCAGCCCGTAGGCTGCTTTTTTCTGCATCGGGAAGCTGGACTTAAGCCAGTTTTTCCTTGATGCGAGCTGCTTTACCGGACAGGTCACGCAGGTAGTACAGCTTGGCTTTACGTACGTCACCGCGACGCTTAACGGCCATGCTGTCGATTTGCGGGCTGTAGGTCTGGAAAGTACGCTCTACGCCAACACCGTTGGAGATTTTACGAACAGTGAAAGCACTGTTCACACCACGGTTACGCTTGGCGATTACCACGCCTTCGAACGCTTGCAGACGCGAACGGTCGCCTTCCTTCACTTTCACCTGAACGACAATAGTGTCGCCCGGGGCAAAGGTAGGGATCTCTTTGGTCATCTGCTCTGCTTCGAGTGCAAGGATGATTTTGTTAGTCATGCTGTGCTCCTAAGGTAAGTCAATGGACCTACCATCGATACGTTGTTAACTATCGTCCCGCGCGAGGATGTATTCCTCGAGCAGCTTCTTCTCTTCTCCAGAAAGCGAGCGGCTTTCCAGAAGATCGGCGCGTCGTTCATAGGTCCGACCAAGGGACTGCTGTAAACGCCAACGCCGGATGTGTGCGTGATTGCCACTTAGCAATACGTCGGGAACACGCTGATCCGCATACACCTCCGGTCGGGTGTAGTGCGGGCAATCCAGCAAACCATCCGTGAAGGAATCTTCCTCCGCGGAGTCCGCATGCCCTAAAGCTCCAGGCAGCAGTCGTGTAACCGCATCTATCAGGACCATCGCCGGCAGCTCGCCGCCAGACAGGACATAGTCCCCAATCGACCACTCTTCATCGACATGAGCTTCAATAAACCGCTCGTCAATGCCTTCATAGCGACCGGCAATCAGGATCAGTGCTTCCTCATTCGCCAGTTCGCGTACCGCAGCCTGTTTCAGCTGACGGCCTTGAGGGGACAGGTAAATTACCTTCGCCTTCTCCCCGGCGGCGGCCTTGGCCTCAACCAACGCGTCTTCCAGGGGCTTGATCTTCATCACCATGCCCGGACCACCGCCAAATGGGCGATCATCCACAGTGTGATGTCGATCTGTCGTGTAGTCTCGCGGGTTCCAACAGGTAAGCTGCAACAGCCCCTGTTTCACCGCCCGACTGGTGATGCCGTACTCGCTGATGGCGGAAAACATCTCGGGAAACAAACTGATCACTTCAATGCGCAAATTAGCCACGCTTAGAAGTCCGCGTCCCATTCCACCTTCATCTCGCCCGCTGCCAGGTCGACGGCCAACACGCATTGCTCGGTATACGGCAACAGGCGTTCGCGATCATCCAGGCTGCCAGCGCAAGGCTTGACCACCATTACATCATTGGCGCCGGTTTCCAGAAGATGGTCGATTTTCCCGAGCAATTGCCCGAGTTGATCAATAACCTTCAGACCTTCCAGCTGGTACCAGTAGTACTCGCCGTCGGTCAATTCAGGGAACAGGTTGCGCGGCACGCAGATCTCATAACCGGCCAGAAGACGAGCTTCTTCACGATCATCAAGACCCTTGAGCTTTGCGACCAGGAACTTATCGCTCCCGCGTCCACTGACCAGCTCGACCTGTTTCACACTACCTTCGCGCTTGAGCGTCCAGGTTTTGTACTGCAACAGGTTTTCAGTCGGATCAGTAAAGGAATACACCTTCACTTCGCCGCGAACGCCATGAACAGAGTAAATCTTGCCGATAACGATCAAATCATCAGCAACAGCTGGCGTCGCGTTCATATTGCTCAGGCTGCGGCCTTAGCCGAGTCCTTCAACAGTTTTGCAACGCGCTCGGATGGCTGTGCACCCACGCTCAGCCAGTAGGCTACGCGCTCTTGGTTCACGGACAGACGAACTTCTTGACCACGAGCAACAGGGTTGAAGAAACCAACCTGTTCCTTGTGCGAACCGTCGCGCGGGTTGCGGCTGTCGGTTACGGTCAAGTGGTAAAACGGGCGCTTTTTGGAGCCGCCAAGGGCAAGACGGATTGTTAGCATGTGAACATCGTTCCTGTAGTCGGTGCTGCAAATCTAAATGCACAGCGGGCATAGGTGCCCGAAAGGCCGCATATTCTAAGGAATATCCGGACTTTTGCAAATGTCTTTTTCTGGCGCCTATCAGCGTGCCACTCAGATCTGCTATAGAGCCGTCGGTTAAAACGGCGAGTCAGCTCCCGCTAACCGCGGGTTTGCTGGAGATCCCACATCCCTGTGGGTCGGAGCAGAAGTGAACTTCCGCTCGAATTCTTTACATTTTTGGCATGCCGCCGCCGGGCAACATACCGCCCATGCCGCGCATCATCTTGGCCATTCCGCCTTTTGCGGAGAACTTCTTCATCATCTTCTGCATCTGCTTGTGCTGCTTGATCAAGCGACCGATGTCCTGCACCTGGGTGCCGGAGCCCATGGCGATCCGACGCTTGCGCGAACCGCTGATCAGCTCAGGGTCGCGGCGCTCGGCCGGGGTCATGGAGTTGATGATGGCTTCCATCTGCTTGAACTGCTTCTCTGCCGCGCCCTGGGCATTGCCCATTTGCGCCAGGTTCACACCGCCGATGTTCGGCAGTTTGTCCATCAGGCCGCCGAGGCCGCCCATGTTCTTCATTTGTTGCAGCTGGTCACGGAAGTCTTCGAGGTCGAAGCCCTTGCCCTTCTTCAGCTTCTTGGCCAGCTTATCGGCCTTGTCCTTGTCGAGCGTGGCTTCGGCCTGCTCGATCAGGCTGAGCACGTCGCCCATGCCGAGGATACGCGAAGCGATACGCTCAGGGTGGAACGGCTCGAGCGCGTCGCTCTTCTCGCCCATACCGATGAACTTGATCGGCTTGCCGGTGATTGCACGTACCGACAGCGCAGCACCGCCACGGGCATCACCGTCGACCTTGGTCAGGATCACGCCGGTCAACGGCAGCGCATCACCAAAGGCCTTGGCGGTGTTGGCCGCATCCTGGCCGGTCATGGCGTCGACCACGAACAGCGTCTCGACCGGATTGATCGCGGCATGCAGCGCCTTGATCTCGCCCATCATCTCTTCATCGATGTGCAGGCGACCGGCGGTATCGACGATGACCACGTCGATGAATTTGAGCTTGGCTTCTTTAATAGCCGCGTTGGCAATGTCGACCGGCTTCTGGCTCAGGTCGGACGGGAAGAAGGTCACGCCCACTTCGCCTGCGAGCATTTCCAGCTGCTTGATGGCCGCCGGACGGTAAACGTCGGCCGACACCACCATTACCGACTTCTTCTTGCGCTCTTTAAGGAAGCGCGCCAGCTTGCCGGCGGTGGTGGTCTTACCCGCACCTTGCAGACCGGCCATCAGCACGACGGCCGGTGGCACGGCGCTGAGGTTCAAGTCTTCGTTGGCCGCGCCCATCAGGCTTTCGAGTTCGGCCTGCACGATCTTCACAAAGGCCTGGCCCGGGGTCAGGCTGCGGGACACTTCGGTGCCGACCGCGCGCTCCTTGACCGAGTTGACGAAGTCCTTCACCACCGGCAAGGCCACGTCGGCTTCCAGCAACGCCATGCGTACTTCACGCAGGGTGTCTTTAATATTGTCCTCGGTCAGCTTGGCCTTGCCGGTTACGTGGCGCAGCGTCTGCGAGAGACGGTCAGTCAAGTTTTCAAACATGCGCGATCCTTTCAGGCCCTATTCATCGAAATGCTTTGTAGACCGAGGTAATGGCGGCCCAGGCTGTGGTAAATCGCTGTTAAAAACAGCGCTCGGCGAGCCTGCGGCGTGGGCAGGTCGCGGATTATAGCGAAGACTGCGCCTGTGCACACCCGCTGTCTGGCCCGGGAGTCTTTCGTGCAGCGTTGGTGTGTGCCAAACTCAGCGCCTTTCGGGCTTGTCTATCAGGATTTATGGTCCCCTTGTCACCCAGTTTGCTACCCAGCCTCGCCGCCGCCATTTTGTACGCCGCTGCGACTCTCTATCAGGGCACTCGTCTGGCCCAAGGCACAAAAGCGGATAAACGTCTGCTGGTAGGCCTGGGCGTCGTCGCCCTGCTCACCCACGCCGCGAGCCTGTTCACTCACTTGATGACGCCGGTCGGCCTGGGCCTGGACTTTTTCAGTGCCGCCAGTCTGATCGCCGCGGCCGTCATCGCCCTGACGCTGCTGGCCTGTTACCGCATTCCTGTGGAAAACCTGCTGGTGCTGCTATTCCCGCTGGGAATGCTGACGGTGCTGCTGGCGCAATTCACCCCGACCGGCACCGTGCAAGTGATCGACGAGGAGCCGGGCATTCTCGCCCACATCCTGCTGTCGATCCTGGCTTACGGCATGTTCACGATTGCGGTGTTCCAGGCGTTGCTCCTGCTGCTGCAGGACCACCAGCTTAAAAACAAGCACCCGTCCGGGCTGATCAAGAACTTCCCGCCGCTGCAAACCATGGAAAGCCTGCTGTTCGGCTTCCTGTGGGCCGGCTGGACGCTGTTGTCGCTGTCGCTGATTTCCGGCTGGCTGTTCGTCGAAAACCTGTTCGCCCAACACCTGGTGCACAAAACCCTGCTGGCGTGCCTGGCCTGGGTGGTGTTCAGCGTGCTGCTGTGGGGGCGCAACCGCCTCGGCTGGCGTGGGCACAAGGCGATCCGCTGGACCCTGGCCGGTTTCTGCCTGCTGATGCTGGCCTATTTCGGCAGCAAGCTGGTTCGCGAATACATCCTGCATATCTGACGGGCAGCGATCATGGACAACTTGCCCCTTGGGCCGATGCTCGCGGTAATCGCCTTGCTGGTGTTATGGGCGGCGCTGTTTACCGCCATCGAAGCCGCACAACAACACGTGCTGGCGCTGCGCCCCGGTACACGCCAGGGTGACAAGGCTGCCGCCCGCCTGAACTTCCCGCGTAACAGCCTGATTCTGTGCAACAGCCTGTGTCGCGCGGCCGTGGTGATTCTCTGCACGCTGCTGGCAATCTACGCCTGGGCGCAGAACGGCCCGTGGCTCGGCTGGCTGATCTCTTGCGCGATCCTGCTGGTGCTCGCCGACTACCTGCCGCGCGCCCTGGCGGTTCGCCACCCGCAAGCCGTACTGGGCTTTGGCAATACGCTGCTGAGTGTGCCGCTGAAAATCCTCTACCCCCTGGCCTGGCTGCTCAATGGCATCAGCCTGTTATTGCTGCGCCCGTTCGCTCGCAAATCCGGCGTGGTGAAAAAGAGCGACGAACCATTGCCCGATCACGACGATGAACCCGAGCCCGAGGCCGACGACAATCGTACGCCCGGCATGCCCGGCATTCACGCGTTGGACAACATCACGGTCAACGACATCCTGGTGCCGCGCAGCGAAGTGGACGGTATCAACCTGGATGACTCGGTCGAGGAAATCATCGAGCAACTGCGCACCTCGCAGCGCACCCGTTTGCCGGTGTTCCACAGTGACATCAATCAGGTCGAAGCGGTGCTCAATACCCGGCAGATCCAACACCTGCTGCCCGACGCCAGCCTGACCAAAGAAGCCTTGCTCGCCGCCTGCCACGAGCCCTATTTCGTCCCCGAAAGCACGCCCCTGCAACTGCAATTGCTGAACTTCCATAAGCAGCAGCGACGCCTGGGCATGGTGGTGGACGAATACGGCGAAGTGCTGGGCATCGTCACTCTGGAAGATATCCTCGAAGAAATCGTCGGCGAATTCGAAAGTGATCAGGCAACGGACAACCCGCATATCGAAGCGCAGCCCGATGGCCGCTACATCATCGACGGCGCCGCTTCGATCCGCGAGCTGAATAAAAGCCTGGGCTGGCACCTGCCCAGCGACGGCCCCAAGACCCTCAACGGCCTGGTGACCGAAGCGCTGGAGACCATTCCGGATTGCGCGGTGTGCCTGAAGATCGGCCGCTATCGCCTGGAAATCCTTGAGACCGAGGACAACCGCGTGAGCAAGGTACTGATCTGGCACACCAGCCGCGTGCCTGTCGCCGCCTGACCCCCTGGCAAAACACATTGCCCATGTGGGAGCTGGCTTGCCTGCGATGGCATCACCTTGGTACTCCTGATGTACCGGGGCGCCTGTATCGCAGGCAAGCCAGCTCCCACATTGATCCGGTTTCCAGCCAAGAGATCCTCGCCCGCCCTCTTGTTGTATGTTCAAACCCCTTCCTATAATCCGTGCGGCTTACCAGAGCCCCGCCCGACCGCGTGCTACCCGCACTCAGCGCGTCCAGGCACTGCGTTACCGTGTCTGACCGGTGTTTGCTCCCATCCCGAGCCGCCCCGCTTACACCCCTGATCCATGGGTGTTTGACCAATAATAATCCGCGTCCAAACGCGCAATGACCGTCAGGGATACCTCAATGAGCACCACCTATAACGAGGCTGCAACCGCCGCCCCGCTCAACTCGACCGCACGGGTCGCCACCGCGAGCATCGTCGGCACCGCCATCGAGTTCTACGATTTCTACATCTACGCCACGGCCGCTGCGCTGGTGATCGGCCCGGTGTTCTTCCCACAGACCTCCGGCACCGCGCAGATGCTGGCGTCGTTCCTGACCTTTGGCATCGCCTTTATCGCTCGCCCGCTGGGTTCGGCGCTTTTCGGCCACTTCGGTGACCGTATCGGGCGCAAATCAACCTTAGTCGCCTCGTTGCTGCTGATGGGCGTGTGCACCACGCTGATCGGTTTGCTGCCGGGTTACGACAGCATTGGCGCGTGGGCCCCGATCCTGTTGTGTGTGCTGCGCTTCGGCCAGGGCCTGGGGCTTGGCGGCGAATGGGGCGGCGCGGCGTTGCTGGCCACCGAGAACGCCCCCAAGGGCAAGCGCGCCTGGTTTGGCATGTTTCCGCAATTGGGCCCTTCGATTGGCTTTCTGGCGGCCAACGGTTTGTTCCTGATCCTGGCCATGAGCCTGAACGACGAGCAGTTCCGCAGTTGGGGCTGGCGCATCCCGTTCATTCTCAGCGCAGCGCTGGTGATGGTTGGCCTGTATGCACGCCTCAAACTGCATGAAACCCCGGTGTTCGCCAACGCCGTCGCCAAAGAAGCGCCGGTGAAAGTGCCGTTGGTGGAGTTGTTCAGCCAGCATTGGCTGCCGGTCCTGCTGGGCGCGGCATCGATGGTGGTGTGCTATGCGTTGTTCTACATCACCACCGCGTTCTCGCTGAGTTACGGCGTTTCAACACTGGGCTACAGCCGCGAGACGTTCCTGGGCCTGCTCTGCTTTGCGGTGTTGTTCATGGGCTTGGCTACGCCGCTGGCGGCCTTGGCCAGCGACCGTTACGGGCGCAAGCCGGTGCTGATCGTCGGCGCCCTTCTTGCGATTCTGTCGGGTTTCACCATGGAGCCGCTGCTCACACACGGCTCGACTTGGGCCGTCGCTCTGTTCCTGGCACTGGAATTGTTTCTGATGGGCGTGACCTTCGCCCCAATGGGCGCGATGCTGCCGGAACTGTTCCCGACCCGCGTGCGTTACACCGGCGCGTCGGCGGCGTATAACCTGGGCGGGATTGTCGGGGCGTCGGCCGCACCATTTTTCGCGACCAAGCTGGTGGCGATGGGCGGGCTGAGTTATGTGGGCGGGTATGTGTCAGCGGCAGCGTTGCTCAGCTTGATTGCTGTGCTGTGCTTGAAAGAGACGCGGGATAATGATTTGAACAGGGTCGTCTGATAGACCGCTTTCGCGAGCAAGCCCGCTCCCACATTTGAAGGCATTCACAATTCAAAATATGTGAACCCAATCAAATGTGGGCGCTGGCTTGCCTGCGATGGGCGCGACGCGGTTTAGAGTTCTACTACAACAGCCTTCGAAGCACGAGTCGCCTTGGCCCGCGCCGCCTCAATCGACTCATCCCGCGCCAACGCCACACCCATCCGGCGCTGACCATTGACTTCTGGCTTGCCAAACAGACGCAACGCCGTGTCCGGCTCGCTCAAGGCCGCGCCGAGGTTGGCGAACGCGGTCTGGGTCGACTGCCCTTCTACCAGAATCACCGCCGAGGCCGAAGGCCCGAACTGGCGGATCAACGGAATCGGCAGGCCCAGGATCGCACGCGCGTGCAGCGCGAACTGCGACAGGTCCTGAGAAATCAAGGTCACCAAGCCGGTGTCATGCGGGCGCGGCGACACTTCGCTGAACCACACTTGATCGCCCTTGATGAACAATTCCACGCCAAACAGACCACGGCCACCCAGCGCCTCGGTCACGGCTTTGGCGACGCGCTCGGATTCTGCCAGGGCAATCGGGCTCATCGCTTGCGGCTGCCAGGATTCCTGGTAGTCGCCTTTCTCCTGACGGTGGCCGACCGGCGCGCAGAAGGTGGTGCCGCCAATGTGGCGCACAGTCAGCAGGGTGATTTCGTAATCGAAGTCGATAAAGCCTTCGATGATCACGCGGCCTTTACCGGCACGCCCGCCTTCCTGAGCGTAATCCCAGGCTTTGCGCACGTCATCGGCGCTGCGCAGCAGGCTCTGGCCCTTGCCCGAAGAACTCATCACCGGCTTGACCACACACGGGAAGCCCAGGTCCTGGACGGCCTTGCTGTAGTCCTCGAAGGTGTCGGCAAAGTGGTACGGCGACGTCGGCAGGTCCAGCTCTTCGGCGGCCAGGCGACGGATGCCTTCGCGGTTCATGGTCAGCGAGGTGGCACGCGCGGTCGGAATCACGGTGAAGCCTTCGGCTTCAAGCTCTACCAGCGTGGCGGTGGCGATGGCTTCGATTTCCGGCACGATAAAGTGCGGCTTCTCGGCTTCGATCACGGCACGCAGGGCGGCGCCGTCGAGCATGTTGATCACGTGGCTACGGTGCGCAACCTGCATGGCCGGCGCGTTGGCGTAACGATCCACGGCAATCACTTCAACGCCCAGGCGTTGCAGTTCGATTACCACTTCCTTGCCCAGCTCACCGCAGCCACACAGCAAAACGCGGGTCGCGGTTGGCGACAATGGAGTTCCGATTCGGGTCATCTCAGGTCCTCAGGGGAGCGGATCATGGGGAGAAAGGCCGGCATTTTACATGAACTGCAAGAATTGGCCTCAGTTGGCGACGGCGCGTTTGCGCAGGCGCCAGGCCATGATCAGCCACACCACCGTGACCCCGGCGAATTTCGACACCAACGCCGTGCCCGCCACCGCTGGCGTCAGCGCGCCGATCAGGCCGAAGAAGATAAAGGTATCGAGGGGAATACTCAGCGCCGAACTTATCCACAGGCGATCGTGCAGTGGACGCTTGGTGATGCTGAACACCAGCCAGTCAATGCATTCGGACACCGCAAATGCCGTGGCGCTGGCCAGGGCGATGGACGGGTCGGAAGTGATATACGACAGCACCAGCGCCGCCAGCATGGCGAGTATCGCGCCATGGCCGAAGCGGGTTTGCACCATGTCGCGCAGGATAAACACCAGGCCGCCCCAGGCGGACCAGATGACGTCCAGGTGCGGAGCGGTGGAAAAGGCGAAGTTGATCAGCACGACGCTGCTGATGTAGGCGATCAGGAAGAGCATGGAGATGGACCTGTGGGTAATGCCGCACAGGGTACACAATTACAGGGATGTCGTCTGGCAGGGCCTCATCGCAGGCAAGCCAGCTCCCACATTTTTGAAAGTATTCACATAGCAATTGTGGGAGCTGGCTTGCCTGCGATAGTGATGGCTCAGGCGCCGGATTTTCCCGGCATCATCCACACCAACCCACTCGCCTTCGCCCGCTCGTGGCACAACCCCAGCACCACCCGGCGTTCGGCATTGTCCATGCGGCTCCAGCGCGTAATCTCATCCACGTTGCGCTGGCAGCCTGTGCAAATATCATCATCATCCAGCGCGCAAATGCTCACGCAGGGCGAGGCAACAGGGCGTTCAATCGGGTTCATTCTTCCTGCTCAACCAAGTCCCGCGCATAGCGCTGCGCGTTATGCACATAGTGCGCGGCGCTGGCTTCGAGCATGCGCTTCTGCGCTTCGGTTAACTCGCGCACCACTTTGCCCGGCGAGCCCATTACCAGCGAGCCATCGGGAATTTCCTTGCCTTCGCCGATCAGCGAATTGGCGCCAATGATGCAATGCTTGCCGATTTTGGCGCCGTTGAGGATCACCGCGTTGATGCCAATCAGGCTGTAATCGCCGACGGTGCAGCCATGCAGCATGGCGTTATGGCCGATGGTCACGCCGGTGCCCAGGGTCAGCGGGTAGCCCATGTCGGTGTGCATCACGCTGCCGTCCTGCACGTTGCTGTTCTTGCCGATCAGGATCAGTTCGTTGTCGCCACGCAACACCGCGTTGAACCACACATTGGCGCCCTCCTCCAGCTTGACCTTGCCGACCAGCGTGGCATTGGGCGCCACCCAGCTTTGCGGATGAGTCTCGACGCGGGCGTCGCCCAGGCGGTATTTCATGGTGTGTCCTCACGGCGGTGCCATTCAAGCGATGGCTCAGGTATTGATGAAACTCTTGGGTGGCTGGTGCAAGCTGATCTGCGCGTCGTCATAGAGCAGGTTGATCAGCTCGACAATCATGATTGCCGTCAGCCCCCAGATTTTGTATTCGCCAAACCGATAGCTGGGCACATACCAACTGCGGCCCTGGTAATCGATACGGTGGGTATGTTCGCGCGGGTCCTGGCGGAAGAACTCCAGAGGCACGCTGAATACGGCGGCGATCTCGGCATCATTGGCCAGGTATTCAACGTAATCGGGAATAACCCCGACATACGGCGTTACGCGGATACCGTGCAGGGAAATCAGTGGGCTCAACGGGCCGATGACTTCCACCAGGCCGGGCGGCAGGCCGATTTCTTCTTCGGCTTCGCGCAGCGCGGTAAAGATCAGGTCCGGGTCTTCGGGGTCACGCCGCCCGCCCGGAAACGCCACCTCGCCGCCGTGGGTCGACAGGCCGCTGGCGCGCAGGGTCAGGATCAGCTCGGGTTCGTCACTGCGGGTAATCGGCACCAACACGGCAGCCTCGGGGAAACGCCCGTCAGTTTCCAGTGTGTGAGGGGTGTGATTGCTTACCCGGCGAAGTAGCTCGTCCAGCATGAGTCATCTCGGTCTGTTGGCTACCTTGCATCATGCACCAAAGCGGGCGGGTGCCCAACCCCAAAACCCGGCACATGTCGCGAAACGACAACTTGCAGGGCCCTGCCCGCCAAGCCAAGATAGGCCCACTCTCCAGGAACCCCAGCATGAACTTCTGCAGCCAGTGCGGTAAACCGGTTACCCAGCGCATTCCCGAAGGCGACACACGCCTGCGCTATGTGTGTGATCACTGCTCGACCATTCACTACCAGAACCCCAATATCGTCGCCGGCACCGTGCCAGTGTGGGGCGATCAAGTGCTGCTGTGCCGCCGCGCCATCGAGCCGCGCCTGGGTTACTGGACCTTGCCCGCAGGCTTTATGGAAAACGGCGAGACCGTGGAACAGGCCGCCATGCGCGAAACCCTGGAAGAAGCCTGCGCCCGCGTGCGCAACATGAGCATCTACACCCTGATCGACGTGCCGCACATCAGCCAGGTGCATATTTTCTACCGTGCCGAACTGGTCGACCTGGACTTTACCGCAGGCCCCGAAAGCCTTGAGGTGAAGCTGTTCGATGAAGCCGATATCCCTTGGTCAGAGCTGGCTTTCCGCACGGTCGGGCGTACCTTAGAATGCTTCTTCGCTGACCGCCGGCAACAACAGTTCCCGGTACGCAGCGAGTCGGTGCCGCCGATGACGCGGCCGGCCAAATAACACCTTCAGGCAGCACCGTCTAACAAGGGAAACCGTTTCAATGCGTTGGTTGCTCGCTTTCATCTGCCTGTCGTTCGCTACCCTGTCCTCAGCCTCCACGGTGGAAATCCTCGGCGGCAAACCTGTCGAGAAAATCCTGGTGCTCAAGTCCGCGCACCAGTTGCAACTTATCAACGACGGCAAACCGCTCAAAACCTACCGCATCTCGCTGGGCAAAAACCCCAAGGGCACCAAGCAGTTCGAGGGCGACCGCCGCACGCCGGAAGGTTTTTACTGGATCGACTGGCGCAAGACCAGCGACCGCTACAACCTGGCCCTGCACATTTCCTACCCCAACATCAGCGACTCCGCCCGCGCGCGCCGCGAAGGCGTGAGACCGGGCAGCATGATCATGATCCACGGCACGCCCGACACCGAAGAATACCCGGAGCAATGGTTCCACACCCTAGACTGGACCGATGGCTGTATCGGAATGCGCAATGTCGACATGCGCGAAGTCTGGAACCTGGTCAAAGACGGCACCATGATCGAGATTCGGCCGTAATTTCGTACCGTTCGTAAAATAATCTGAAAATAATTCCTGCCCCTGGCAGCGCCTGCCGGTGAATACCAGTTCACCGCGCCGGGCTGCACAGTTCTGCGCGCGATAAAGACCTCTCTAATACCACTTGATACCACGCACCCTTAAAGCGCCCTGAAACCGGGTCCTGCACCGTTTTGGCTGCATTGACATGGTATTTAAGTGGTATTAATTTCCAGCCATTACCGGGCGACAACACTCCAATAACCGCATCGGAAACTTCACAGATGAATCCCATCCAGACGCTGCGCCCCGACGAGAAACAATCCACGCCGCTGTACCTGCAACTGGCCCGTAACCTTGAAGCGGCGATCCATGCCGGCCAGTGGAAATCCGAGCAGGCCTTGCCGTCGGAACGCGCCCTCAGCGAGCAACTGAGCATCTCGCGGGTGACCGCGCGCAAGGCCTTGGAAGTGTTGTTTGCCCAAGGCCTGATCCGTCGCAGCCAGGGCTCCGGTACCTTTATCACGCCGCGTCTGGAACAACCGCTGTCACGCCTGTCGGGCTTCAGCGAAATGCTGCGCCTGAAAGGCTTTGTACCTACTTCGCAGTGGCTGGAACGCGACATCACCCCGCCCACCCACGAAGAACTGATCCGCCTGGGCCTGTCGCCGACCGACAAAGTCGCGCGCCTCAAACGCCTGCGTAAAGCCGACGACACGGTGATGGCAATTGAAATGACCGCCATGCCCGCCTCGGTGCTGCCGCATCCGCAGGCCATCGGCAATTCGCTGTACGAGTACCTGGAAAGCATCGGCAAGCCCATCGTGCGCGCCTTGCAGCATATCCAGGCGATCAACGCCTCGGATGAGTTCGCCAAGCTGGTGGGCATTGCCCCCGGCACCGCCATGCTGCTGATGACGCGGGTCGGCTACACCGCCGACAACACGCCGATTGAAATCACCGACACCTACTGCCGCAACGACTACTACGACTTCGTCGCAGAGCTGCGCCGCCATGACTATTCCGCTGAACTGCGCATTTAGAGAACTGCCCATGTCCGAAGACAACATCCTCACGCCCAGCGGCTGGATTCGCGGCCGCCTGGTGCACGAACACGGCAAAGTGGTCGCCGTCCAAGGCACCCCGTGCGACCCGGCTGACAACGACCTGCCCTACTTGCTGCCGGGTTTCATCGACCTGCATGTGCACGGCGGTGGCGGCAAAGACATCATGGAAGGCGCAGACGCCTTCGCGACCATCACCCGCACCCACGTGCGTTTTGGCACGACGTCGCTGCTGGCCACCACCATGACGGCGCCGGTGAACGAGATCTCCCGCGTGCTCGGCGAGCTTGGCAGCTTCTGCGAGCAGCGCCCGACCGGCAGCGCCCGCGTACTCGGGGTGCACCTGGAAGGCCCCTATATCAATCCGGGCAAACTCGGCGCGCAACCCAACTTCGCCCACACCGCGCTGATGGCCGAAGTGGAAGCCTACCTGCGCCTGGCGCCGATCCGGGTGATCACCATCGCCCCGGAAATCGCCGGGCATGACGGCCTGATCCGCGCCCTCAGCCAACGCGGCGTGCGCATGCAGATCGGCCACACATTGGGCAGTTATGAAGAAGGCGTCGCCGCCCTCGCCGCCGGCGCTACCAGCTTCACGCATTTGTACAACGCCATGAGCCCGCTGCATCACCGCGAACCGGGCATCGTCGGCGCCGCCCTGGCCCACGCCAAGTACGCCGAGTTGATCCCCGACTTGCTGCACGTACACCCCGGCGCCATGCGCGTGGCCCTGCGCTCGATCCCGTGCCTGTACTGCGTCACCGATTCCACCGCCGCCGCCGGCATGCCCGACGGCGAATACAAGCTGGGCAGCCACACCGTGACCAAATGCCTGGGCGGCGTGCGCCTGGCCGACGGCACCCTGGCCGGCAGCACGCTGACCATGGACCAGGCGCTGCGCAACCTGGTGAAAATCGGCCTGCCCGTCAGCGAAGCCTCACAACGCCTGTCGCAATTTCCTGCGGATTACCTGGGCCTGGAAGAACGCGGCCGCCTGCAACCCGGCAGCTTCGCCGACTGCGTACGCCTGGACCGCTCCCTGCACCTCACCGACGTAATGGTCGAAGGAGAAACCATTGACTTCAAAAATGCTTGAAGAGGCCCTGGCCTCCTGTGATGCCGTGGCCGCGCAACTGCAGCGCCTGGACCCGCTGCTGGAGGAAATCGCCGGTCGCCTGCGCCGCCAGCCGCCGCAAGTGGCAATGACCATTGCCCGTGGCAGCTCGGACCACGCCGCGAGCTACTTCGCCTACCTGGCCATGCAGCACGTGGGCATTCCGGTGGCGTCGCTGCCGATGTCAGTGGTGACCCTGTTGCAGGCGCCATTGAAAGTCAGCGGTCAGGTGGCATTCGGTTTCTCGCAGTCGGGGCAAAGCCCGGACTTGGTCAACAGCCTGCGCTTGCTGCGCAAACGCGGTGCCCTGAGCATTTCGCTGGTCAACGCTGAAGACTCGCCACTGGAAGCCGCCTGCGAATTCCACCTGCCGCTGTGCGCCGGGCCGGAACACAGCGTGGCCGCGACCAAAAGCTTCATCGCCACCCTCAGCGCCAGCGCGCAGTTGATTGGCCACTGGAACCAGGAAGCCGCCTTGCTGCAAGCCTGCCGCGCGCTGCCCGATGAACTGCGTGCAGCGGCCAAACAGGATTGGAGCAGCGCCATCGAGGCCCTGCGTGGCTGCCAGCAATTGATGGTGATCGGCCGTGGCGCCGGTTTTGCCATCGCCCAGGAAGCTGCGCTCAAGCTCAAGGAAACCTCGGCGATCCAGGCCGAAGCCTTCAGCAGCGCTGAAGTCCGCCACGGGCCGATGGCCTTGATCGACGAAAACTACCCACTGCTGGTATTCGCCCCACGTGGCGCCGAGCAAGCCGGGCTGCTGAGCCTGGCCGCCGACATGCGCCAACGCGGCGCGCGCGTGCTGCTGGCTGCGCCAGACGATATCGCCGAGCGCGACCTGACCCTGAGCCGCGCCGAACACCCAAGCCTGGACCCGATCCTGGCGATTCAAAGCTTCTACGTAATGGCCGCCGGCCTGGCGCAAGCCCGGGGCATGGACCCCGACCAGCCGCGTCACCTGAGCAAAGTTACCCGCACTCACTGAGTCGATTGCCGTGTTTTCCTGATGAGTACCGTGCCCATGTCCAACAACAATAATGAATTGACCCTCAGCGCCCCACTCAGTGGCCCGGTGCTCGCCCTGGGCGAGGTGCCCGACGAAGTGTTCGCCAGTGGTGCCATGGGTGACGGTATCGCCATCGACCCGCTGAACGATTGCCTGCACGCACCGTGTGACGGGGTGATCATCCATGTCGCGCGCACCGGGCATGCCCTGACGATTCGTGCCGAAAACGGCGCCGAGGTGCTGATGCACGTGGGCATCGACACGGTGGAACTCAATGGCGAAGGGTTTGCGCTGCTGGTCAAGGAAGGCGCACGGGTGAGCAAGGGCCAGGCGCTGGTGCAGTTTGATCTGGACCGCATTGCGCGCCAGTGCAAAAGCCTGGTCAGCCTGATTATCCTGACCAATGGCGAGCGTTTTGAGCTGCGGCCGGTGGCAGGAAAAATCACCCAGGTCGGTGAGCCGTTGCTGCACATCGTCACGCGCTCAGCGACCACCCAGCAGGCGGTTGTGGATAACTCGGTCACCGAAGTCCGCGCCTGCGTGCGCATTACACACCGTGGCGGTTTGCATGCGCGCCCCGCCGCATTGATCCGCAAAACCGCACAGGGTTTCAGCAGCCACGCGCACTTGCACTTCGCGGGCAAGTCAGCGCCGTGCGACAGCCTGATTGGCTTGATGGGGCTGGGGATCGGTGAAGGCGACGAAGTGCGCGTCACTTGCCGCGGCAAGGATTGCGAGGCGGCGTTGCAGGCGTTGGTGGCGGCGCTGTCCGTGGCGGTCAGCGAAGAACATCACGCGCCCGTGGCGGTCGCCCCACGCAAGGCGAACACCGAAGCCGGTGTGTTGCAAGGCGTGTGCGCGGCACCCGGCCTGGTCTGCGGGCCGCTGTTGCGTCTCACCGGTATAGAACTGCCGGCCGACACCGGCAATCACTCGGCCGATGAACAACTGCAACGTTTGGACACGGCCCTTGAGCAAGTGCGTGGCGAGATCCGCACGACCCTGGACCACGCCCGCCAACGCAAAAACGTCGAAGAAGAAGAGATCTTCGCCGCCCACCTCGCCCTGCTGGAAGACCCGGCCCTGCTGGACGCGGCCACCGCGGCCATCGAACAAGGCAGCGCCGCCACCCACGCCTGGCGCGATGCAATCCAGGCGCAATGCGCGGTGTTGCTGGCGTTGGGCAAACCGCTGTTCGCCGAGCGCGCCAACGACCTGCGCGACTTGCAGCAACGCGTGCTGCGTTCACTGCTGGGCGAAACCTGGCATTTCGAATTGCCCGCCGGGGCGATTGTCAGCGCCCACGAGCTGACGCCGTCCGACCTGCTGCAACTGAGTGCGCAACACGCGGCCGGCATCTGCATGGCCGAAGGCGGTGCTACGTCCCACGTGGCCATTTTGGCTCGCGGCAAAGGCTTGCCCTGCGTGGTGGCGCTGGGCGCAGCAGTGCTTGATGTGCCCCAAGGCCAACGCGTGGTGCTCGACGCGGTCAATGGGCGCCTGGAACTGACGCCCAGCGAGGCGCGTCACGCTGAAGTGCACCAAATTCGCGACGCGCAAAAACTGCGCCGCCAGCAGCAACAGACACAAGCACAAGAACCGGCGCACACCCGCGATGGCGTGTGTATTGAAGTGGCCGCCAACGTCGCCTCCAGCGCCGAGGCCCATGTGGCGTTTGAAAACGGCGCCGATGGCGTCGGCCTGCTGCGCACCGAATTCCTCTTCGTCGATCGCCGCACCGCGCCGGATGAACAAGAGCAGCGCCAAGCCTACCAAGCCGTGCTGGATGCCATGGGCGACAAGTCGGTGATCATCCGCACCATCGACGTGGGCGGCGACAAGCAGCTCGACTACCTGCCGCTGCCCGTGGAGGCCAACCCGGTGTTGGGCCTGCGCGGTATCCGCATGGCCCAGGTGCGGCCCGAACTGCTCGACCAGCAACTGCGCGCGCTGCTGCAAGTCAGCCCCTTGGCACGGTGCCGCATTCTGCTGCCGATGGTCAGCGAAGTGGATGAACTGCTGCAGATCCGCCAGCGCCTGGACGAGTTGTGTGCCGAGTTGGGGCTGACTCAGCGCCCGGAGCTGGGCGTGATGATCGAAGTACCCGCCGCCGCGTTGATGGCCGAGCAGTTGGCCCAGCACGCCGACTTCCTCTCCATCGGCACCAATGACCTGTCCCAGTACACCCTGGCCATGGACCGCGACCACGCCGGCCTTGCCGCGCGGGTCGATGCCTTGCACCCGGCGCTGCTGCGCCTGATCGCGCAAACCTGCGCGGGCGCCGCCAAGCATGGGCGTTGGGTCGGCGTTTGCGGTGCCCTCGCGTCCGATCCGCTGGCCACGCCAGTGCTGGTCGGACTGGGCGTCAGCGAGCTGTCGGTGAGCCCGCCACAGATCGGAGAAATCAAGGACCGCGTCCGTCACCTGGACGCGGCTCACTGCCGGCAACTGAGTCTTGGCCTGCTCGACCTGAGCAGCGCCAAGGCGGTTCGCCAAGCCTGCCAACACCACTGGCCGCTGAGCTGACAACAACAAGAAAAAGGGAGACACGCCATGTACCAACATTTTATCGAAGGCTTACAACGCCTGGGCCGCGCGCTGATGCTGCCGATCGCGATTCTGCCGATCGCCGGCCTCTTGCTGCGCCTGGGCGACACCGACTTGCTCAACATCGCCGTGATGCACGACGCCGGGCAAGCGATCTTCGCCAACCTCGCGCTGATCTTCGCCATCGGTATTGCCGTGGGGTTTGCCCGCGACAATAACGGCACGGCGGGCCTGGCCGGTGCAATTGGTTACCTGGTGATGGTTTCCACGCTCAAGGTGATGGACACCACCATCAACATGGGCATGCTCGCCGGTATCGCCAGCGGCTTGATGGCGGGCGGGCTGTACAACCGCTTCAAGGACATCAAGTTGCCCGAATACCTGGCCTTCTTTGGCGGGCGACGTTTTGTGCCGATTGTCACCGGCTTTTCGGCAGTGGCCCTGGGCGTGATCTTTGGCCTGATCTGGCCGCCGATCCAGCACGGCATTAACAGTTTCGGTGTGCTGCTGATGGAAAGCGGCAGCTTTGGCGCCTTCGTGTTCGGCGTGTTCAACCGCCTGCTGATCGTCACCGGCCTGCACCATATCCTCAACAACATGGCGTGGTTCGTGTTCGGCACCTTCACCGACCCGACCACCGGCGCCGTCGTCACGGGCGACCTGACCCGCTACTTTGCCGGCGACCCCAAAGGTGGCCAGTTCATGACCGGCATGTTCCCGGTGATGCTCTTCGGCCTGCCCGCCGCCTGCCTGGCGATGTACCGCAACGCCCTGCCGGAGCGCCGCAAGGTGATGGGCGGGATTTTCCTGTCGATGGCGCTGACCTCGTTCTTGACCGGCGTGACGGAGCCGATTGAGTTCGCGTTCATGTTCCTCGCGCCGTTTTTGTACCTGATTCACGCGGTACTCACCGGCCTGTCGATGGCCGTGACCAACATGCTGAATATCCACCTCGGCTTTACCTTCTCCGGTGGGTTTATCGACATGGTGCTGGGCTGGGGCAAGTCCACCAACGGCTGGCTGGTGTTCCCGGTCGGCCTGGCGTACGCGGTGATCTACTACAGCGTGTTCAACTACTGCATTCGCCGCTTCAACCTGAAGACGCCGGGGCGTGAAGACATCCAGGTGGTGCAGGCCGAAGCGATGAGTGATAACCAACGGGCCGGCGCCTACATCCGTGCGCTGGGCGGTGCAGCGAATTTGCTGAGTGTCGGCGCCTGCACCACCCGCCTGCGCCTGGACATGGTGGATCGCAACAAAGCAGTGGACGCGGATTTGAAAGCACTTGGCGCCATGGCCGTGGTTCGCCCAGGCAATGGCGGGAGCTTGCAGGTGGTGGTCGGGCCGATGGCCGACAGCATTGCTGACGAGATTCGCTTGGCCATGCCATCGTTTGTTGCCAGTGCGCCCGTGGCGGCTGCACCTGTGGATAAGCCGGTTGCGGTGAATGTGCAGGAGGCCGAGAAATGGCTGAAGGCCTTGGGTGGCCGCGAAAATGTACGCCAGCTGGACGCCGTGGCGATGACCCGGTTGCGGGTGGAATTGGGGGATGATTCGGTGTTGTCCGAGACTGATCTGACGGCGCTCGGTTGCCAGGGCGTGAGCCAGTTGGATAGCGGTGTTTGGCACTTGTTGATTGGTGACAAGGCCTCGGGGTTGAGTGAGGCGCTGGAGCGGTTGGTCAGTGGCCGTGAGGTCGGCGCCAGGGTCTAGCGCCGTAGCGGCTGTTCTGGCCTCATCGCGGGCAAGCCCGGCTCCCACATTTGACTGTATTCACAGCTCAAAATGTGGGAGCGGGCTTGCCCGCGATTGGGCCCGACAGGCGCCCGATTACTTCGGTTCAGGCACCTCAACTAAATCCAACACCCGATCCACCATCAACTGGATACCCTCCAGCATCCGATGAATTCCCAGCACCGCATCACGCTGCGGGCCGTCGATGTCAAACGCCAGATTGCCCGCCAGTGCTTGCACGGATGCCAGGTCTTGGGAGGCATTGGCCAGGAGGGTTTCGCTGTTCAGATTGGGGAGTACGGTGAAGATTTGATCGGTGGGCGAATTACCAACCTGCTGGGATTCGGATTGAAACATGGTTGAACCAGACCGCAAGTTTTCGCTGATCATCATAAAGCTCCAGACGTAATAGGCTCCTGGTGAAATTCAGGCTTGCAGTCCTGGTCACCACATTGGCAGCAACCCGAGAAGATTAGTGACGCCAGTTCCGAGGGACAACCTGAAAGGCATGTGGGAAAGGTCTGAGGTGCCTGTCCCGACGCCTTCGCAGGCAAGCCCGCTCCCACAGTTTGATCGGTGCCCGACGTGGCAATGCGGTCAAATGTGGGAGCGGGCTTGCTCGCGAAGAGGCCATCACAGCCAACAAAAAACCCGCTGACCAAACTGGCCCAGCGGGTTTCTTGTTTTCACAGCCAGCACATCAAAAATCCGCCAGCTGCCACACCTCATACGCCGGTGTCTCATACGGGTGACTCAGTTTGAGCGCAGCCACTACAGCCACAATCAACTCATCCGCCACCACCAGCTCAACCTTCCATTCTTCAACCACTTCAACCTGGCCCACTTGCCCGATAAACGGCTGACTGCCGTCCAACGCGCGGAATTGGCCCTGGCCCAGCACTTGCCAGGCACAGCTGTCGTAGTTGCCGATGCGCCCGCCGCCAGCAGCGAAGACGGCGGTTTTCACCGTCTCCACATGGCTTGCGGGCACAAAGAAAGCGAGCTTGTACACCGCCTTAGTTCACCCACACGCGGGCGTTGCGGAACATGCGCATCCAGGCGCCGTCTTCGTTCCACTCTTCCGGGCGCCACGAGTTCTGCACGGCGCGGAATACACGCTCCGGGTGCGGCATCATGATGGTCACGCGGCCGTCGCGGCTGGTCAGGCCGGTGATCCCGCGCGGCGAGCCGTTCGGGTTGGCCGGGTAGCTTTCGGTGACCTTGCCGTGGTTATCGACAAACCGCATCGCCACGCAGCCGGACAGGTCGGCTTCGAGCAGGGCTTCTTCGCTTTCGAACTCGGCATGGCCTTCGCCGTGGGCGATGGCGATTGGCATGCGCGAACCGGCCATGCCTTGCAGGAAGATCGAGTTGGACTCCTGCACCTGCACCATGGCCACACGGGCTTCGAACTGCTCGGAACGGTTACGCACAAAGTGCGGCCAGAACTCGCTGCCCGGGATCAGTTCGCTGAGGTTGGACATCATCTGGCAACCGTTGCACACACCCAGGGTGAAGCTGTCGTTGCGCTCGAAGAAGCCTTGGAACGCATCACGCGCACGGCTGTTGAACAGCGCCGACTTGGCCCAGCCTTCACCCGCACCCAGCACGTCGCCGTAGGAGAAACCACCGCAGGCGACGAGGCCTTTGAACGCGTTGAGGTCAACGCGACCGGCGAGGATGTCGCTCATGTGCACGTCGATCGCATTGAAGCCGGCGCGGTCGAACGCAGCCGCCATTTCCACCTGGCCGTTGACGCCCTGCTCACGCAGTACCGCAACTTGTGGCCGAATGCCTTTTTTGATGTAAGGCGCGGCGATGTCCTGGTTGACGTCGAAGCTGAGCTTGGTACTCAAGCCCGGGTTGTCTTCTTCCAGGATCACGTCGAATTCCTGCTCGGCGCAGTCGGCGTTGTCACGCAGGCGTTGGATCTGGTAGCTGGTCTCGGCCCACTGGCGTTGCAGCAGACGGCGCTGGCCGGCAAACACAGTGTCGCCATTGAAGGAGATGTTGACCTCACCGTTGTTGATCGGCTGACCGATCACTGCCACGCAGTCGTCCAGGCCGGCGGCGCTGAATTGTGCGAGCACGTCTGGCGTGGCGTCCTGGCGAACCTGGATCACGGCGCCCAACTCTTCGTTGAACAGGATGCCGTTGATTTCGGACGCATCCTCGGCAACGCTGTCGAGCACGATGTTCAGGCCGCAGTGACCGGCGAAGGCCATTTCTACAACGCTGGTCAGCAAGCCGCCGTCGGAACGGTCGTGGTAAGCCAGCAGGTGGCCGTCGGCGTTCAAACCCTGGATCACGGCGAAGAAGGCTTTCAGGTCTTCGGCGTCATCCACGTCCGGCGCGTGCTTGCCGAGCTTGCCGTGGGTTTGCGCGAGGATCGAGGCGCCCATGCGGTTCTGGCCACGACCCAGGTCGATCAGGATCAGATCGGTGGTGCCCTTGTCCATGCGCAGTTGCGGGGTCAGGGTCTGGCGGATGTCGGTCACCGGTGCAAAACCGGTAACGATCAACGACAGCGGCGAGGTCACGCTCTTGTCGGTGCCGTCTTCGTTCCAACGGGTGGCCATGGACATCGAGTCCTTGCCCACCGGAATGGTGATGCCCAGCTCAGGGCACAGCTCCATGCCGACAGCCTTGACGGTGTCGTACAGGCGCGCATCTTCACCTGGGTGACCGGCAGCGGACATCCAGTTGGCCGACAGCTTGATGTCGGACAGCTTGCCGATGCGGGAGGCGGCGATGTTGGTGAGGGTTTCACCAATGGCCATGCGGCCCGACGCCGGAGCATCCAGCAGGGCCAGCGGCGTGCGCTCGCCCATGGCCATGGCTTCACCGGTATAAACGTCGAAGCTGGTGGCGGTGACGGCAACGTCGGCCACCGGCACTTGCCATGGGCCAACCATTTGGTCACGGGCCACGAGGCCGGTGATGGTGCGGTCGCCGATGGTGATCAGAAAGCTTTTGCTCGCCACGGCCGGGTGGTGCAGCACGCGTTCGATGCTGTCGGCCAGTTCGAGAGTGCTTGGGTCGAAGTCGTCGCCCAGCTCGGCTTCACGCACCGCCGAACGGTGCATGCGCGGGGCCTTGCCCAGCAGCACTTCCAGCGGCATGTCGACCGGGCTGTTGCCGAAGTGGCTGTCGGTGACCGTCAGTTGCGGCTCGGCAGTGGCTTCGCCGACCACGGCAAACGGGCAACGCTCACGCTCGCAGATGGCCTGGAAGCGCGCGAAGTCTTCAGGGCCAACGGCCAGTACGTAGCGTTCCTGGGATTCGTTACTCCAGATTTCGTGCGGGGCCATGCCCGGCTCGTCGTTTGGAATGTTGCGCAGTTCGAAACGACCGCCACGCTCGCCATCGTTGACCAGTTCCGGGAAGGCGTTGGACAAACCGCCGGCGCCGACGTCGTGGATGAAGCTGATCGGGTTCTTGTCACCCAGCTGCCAGCAACGGTCGATGACTTCCTGGCAGCGGCGTTCCATCTCTGGGTTTTCGCGCTGTACGGAAGCAAAATCCAGGTCGGCCGAGCTGGTGCCGGTGGCCATGGAGGAAGCAGCGCCGCCGCCCAGGCCGATCAACATGGCCGGGCCGCCGAGTACGATCAGCTTGGAGCCGACCAGAATCTCGCCTTTCTTGACGTGTTCTTCACGGATGTTGCCCATGCCGCCGGCCAACATGATTGGCTTGTGGTAGCCGCGCACTTCATCGCCACGCGGCGTGGTGATGGACTGTTCAAAGGTACGGAAGTAACCGGTCAGGGCCGGACGCCCGAATTCGTTGTTGAACGCGGCGCCGCCCAGCGGGCCTTCGATCATGATGTCCAGCGCGGTCACGATGCGCTCGGGCTTGCCGTACGGCACTTCCCACGGCTGTTCGAAACCTGGGATCTGCAGGTTGGACACGGTGAAACCGGTCAGGCCCGCCTTTGGCTTGGCGCCACGGCCGGTGGCGCCTTCGTCGCGGATTTCGCCGCCCGAACCCGTAGCTGCGCCCGGGAACGGGGCAATTGCGGTCGGGTGGTTGTGGGTCTCAACCTTCATCAGGATGTGCACCGGCTCCTGCACCGCGCCGTACTGGCGGGTCTCAGGGTCCGGGAAGAAACGGCCGGCCACCGAGCCGACGATCACCGAGGCGTTGTCCTTATAAGCCGACAGAACGCCTTCGCTGTGCATCACGTAGGTGTTCTTGATCATGCCGAACAGGCTTTTTTCCTGGCTTTGGCCGTCGATGTCCCAACTGGCGTTGAAGATCTTGTGACGGCAATGCTCGGAGTTGGCCTGCGCAAACATCATCAGCTCGATGTCGTGCGGGTTGCGCTTCAAGCCGTTGAAGGCGTTGACCAGGTAGTCGATCTCGTCTTCGGCCAGGGCCAGGCCCAGTTCGGTGTTGGCCTTCTCGAGGGCGGCGCGGCCACCGCCGAGCACGTCGATCGCAGTCAGCGGCTTGGGTTCGGCGTGGCTGAACAGGCCGGCAGCCTGTTCCAGCTGGCTGACGATGATCTGCGTCATGCGGTCGTGCAGGCTGCTGGCGATCAGCTCGGCTTCGGCATCGCTGAACTGGCCGGCAACATAGAAAGCGATACCGCGCTCCAGACGCTGGATTTTTTCCAGGCCACAGTTGCGGGCGATATCACTGGCCTTGCTCGACCAGGGCGAGATGGTGCCGAACCGCGGCAGAACCAGGAACAAGCGGCCGTCAGGCTCTTGAACGGGAACGCTTGGGCCGTACTTCAGAAGGCGCGCCAGCACTTGCTGTTCGTCGGCGGTCAACACGCCGGTGACGTCGGCGAAGTGAGCAAATTCAGCATACAAGCCTGTAACCGCTGGAACCTTCTGGCTCAGTTGCTCAAGGAGTTTGCTGTGGCGAAAGGCAGAAAGGGCAGGAGCGCCGCGCAGGATCAACATCTTCGGGACAGCCTCGGGAAGGGGGTGTGCTTTGAGGCCGTGCATTCTAGCGTAAACCATCGCCAACGGCACCCGAAACGGCACGGCTGGCCGCTGCCGAACGTCAGTTGGCACGGTTTGCACAGTATCGGGGCATTTTGCGGGGCTGGGCGCGCAGTTATTTTAACCGTCACAAACCCTCGCCAACCCGCGTTTCTGCGGGCTGCAGCCCGGTTCTGCGGGCGCTAGCAGACAAGTCCGCTGCTGTCGAGATATGGCGCTGAGGGTCGTTTGCGTATACTGCGCAGATGTTCTCCCCTACTGCTTTGCGCCCGCGATGCGCCAAATGGCTGATCGCAACCGGACTCTTCCTGATGCTCAGCGCCTGTGTTGATAAACCCAGCACGCTCGAGCGAATCAAGGAGGATGGCGTATTGCGGGTGATCACCCGAAACAGCCCGGCCACGTATTTCCAGGACCGCAACGGTGAAACCGGTTTCGAATACGAACTGGTCAAGCGGTTTGCCGACGACCTGGGCGTGAAGCTGGAAATCGAGACCGCCGACAACCTCGATGACCTGTTCGGCCAGTTGGGCAAACCCAACGGCCCGGTTCTAGCCGCCGCCGGTCTGGTCAGCAGCGAACAACGCGAACAACAGGTGCGCTTCTCGCACCCTTACCTGGAAGTGACGCCGCAGATCATCTACCGCAACGGCCAGTCGCGCCCCACCACCGCAGCCGACCTGGTGGGCAAGAAGATCATGGTGCTCAAGGGCAGCACCCACGCCGAGCAATTGGCCGAGCTGAAAAAGCAAAATCCCGCGATTGAATACGAAGAGTCCGACGCCGTTGAAGTCGTCGACCTGCTGCGCATGGTCGACGAGGGGCAAATCGACCTGACCCTGGTGGACTCCAACGAAGTCGCGATGAACCAGGTGTACTTCCCCAACGTGCGCGTGGCCTTCGACCTCGGCAATGCCAGCCACCAAAGCTGGGCCGTGGCGGCAGGCGATGACAATAGCCTGCTCAACGAGATCAACAGCTACCTGGACAAGGTGGAAAAGAACGGCACCCTGCAGCGTCTTAAAGACCGCTATTACGGGCACGTCGATGTTCTCGGTTACGTCGGCGCCTACACCTTTGCCCAGCACTTGCAGCAACGCCTGCCCAAATACGAGAAGCATTTTCGGACTTACGCCAAGGAAGAAAAAGTCGACTGGCGCCTATTGGCGGCCATCGGCTATCAGGAATCACTGTGGCAACCGGCCGTCACCTCCAAGACCGGCGTGCGTGGCCTGATGATGCTGACCCAGAACACCGCCCAGGCCATGGGCGTGTCCAACCGCCTGGATGCCAAGCAAAGCATCATGGGCGGCGCCAAATACCTGGCGAAAATCAAGGATGAGCTGGACGACAGCATCGCCGAGCCGGATCGCACCTGGTTCGCCCTCGCCGCCTACAACGTCGGCACCGGCCATCTCGAAGACGCGCGCACATTGGCGAAGAAGGACGGCCTGAACCCCAACAAATGGCTGGACGTGAAGAAGATGCTGCCGCGCCTGGCGCAGAAGCAGTGGTACAGCAAAACCCGCTATGGCTATGCGCGCGGCGGTGAGCCGGTGCATTTTGTGGCGAACATCCGGCGTTACTACGACATCCTCACCTGGGTGACCCAGCCGCAGCTGGAAGGCAACCAGGTGGTCGACGGCAATTTGCATGTGCCGGGCGTGGACAAGACCAAGCCGCCGGAAGATAACCCGCAGCTGTAAGCCACTCGCCCAAACACCCCAAAACCCGTGTGGGAGCGGGCTTGCTCGCGACAGCGGTGTGTCAGTCGACACATTCAGTGACTGGCACTCCTTCTTCGCGAGCAAGCCCGCTCCCACATTTTTGAGCTGCGCCTGGCTTCAGAGACCCGTGAGCAAATGCACGACGCCGCCGCCCAACACCATCACCCCCGGCACACCCGCCGCCTTTAACGCCGGCTCATCCAACCGCGCCGCATCCTGCAGTTGCACACGCACCCGCGTCAGCGCCACGCGTTGCTGCGACTTGAGGTTATCCGCGCCACCCAATGCACTCAGCACGCTGGCCGACAACAGACTCGGCGTCGGCGCCGCGACCGTCTCGGCAATCAAATCCGGGGTCAGGGCTTTCCAGAACGCCCGCTGCAATTTCTCGAACATGCTCAGTGCTCCACGACAGGTGAGGTTTGAACGGTAGCCGCGTGGTACTGGCGCAGGGCCTCGCGTACGTGCGCGGCTTCTTCCAGGCCCAGCACCTGGCGGGCAATGATCTGGCAGTCAGCCAGGTCCAGCTCGCGCACGGTGGCCTTGATGGTCGGGATCAGCGGCACGCTGACCGACAACTCATCCACGCCTAGCCCGATCAACATGGGTACCGCCAACGCTTCGGACGCCAACGCGCCACACACGCCCACCCACTTGCCATGGGCATGCGCGGCCTTGACGGTGGTGGCGATCAGGCGCAACACCGCAGGGTGAAAGCTGTCAGCCTGGCTGGCCAGCCGTGGGTGATCACGGTCCATGGCCAAAGTGTATTGGGTGAGGTCATTGGTGCCCATGGAGAAAAAGTCCACATGCGGGGCAAAGACATCGGCCATCAGCGCCGCAGACGGCACCTCGATCATGATGCCCAGCTTCGGCAACGCTTCGAGCCCCAGCGCCAGCGCTTCCTCTTCAAGAATCCTGCGCGCCAGGTGCAGCTCCGAGAGCAGGCTGACCATTGGTAACATGATGTGCAGCCGCGCCAAACCGGCGCTGGCAAGGATCGCGCGAAACTGTTCGCGCAGGAGCTCCGGGCGTTCCAGGCACAGGCGGATACCGCGCAAGCCCAAAAACGGGTTGATCTCGCTTTCCATCGGCACATAGGCCAACGGCTTGTCGCCCCCCACGTCCAGGGTGCGCACGACCAAATTACGCTCAGTGCCCAGGGCGCGGGCGATGGCGCTGTAGGTGCCCGCTTGCTCCTCGGGGCTGGGTGCGCGGTTGCGGTCCAGGTAGAGAAATTCCGAACGCAGCAGGCCGACGCCTTCACCGCCCAGGGCCAGGGATTGCTCCACTTCCTGCAATGAAGCGACGTTGGCCGTGACCTCAACGTGATGACCGTCGCGGGTCGTGGCCGGCAAGGCCGCCTGCGCCACCTCACGCTGACGGCGCTGCACTTGCTGATCACGGGCCGCCTGCAGTGTCTCGATTTCAGCCAGGTCTGGCTCCAGGTGCAGCTCGCCTTTGTCGGCGTCAAGCAGGACTTGTTTGCCATTAGCCAGTGCCAACACCTGCCCTGGCACACCGCAAATCGCCGGCAGGCCGAGCGCACGGGCGAGGATCGCCACATGACTGGTCGCGCCGCCGCCGACAGTGACAAACCCCAGCACCTTGCGCGTATCCAGGCTGGCGGTTTGTGACGGCGTCAGTTGCTCGGCGATCAGGATGGCCTGCTCGGGCAAGTCCCATGCGCGGTCCTGGATACCGAGAAGCAGCTTCAACACGCGCTGGCCGACATCGGCCAAATCCGCCGCGCGCTCGGCGAGCAACGCATTGCCCAGGCCCTGGAACAGCTTGGCGGTGGCAACGGTGGTGCTGTTCCAGGCAAAGGCGGCGCTTTTGCCTTCGGCCAGCAGGCCGTGGGCTTGCTCCAGCAGGGTCGGGTCTTCGAGCAACTCCTGATGGGCCCTGAAAATTTCGGCCTGGGCGCTGCCGGCCGCCTTGGCTTGCAGGGTTTGCAGCGCCTCGGTCGCCGCCAGCAGGCCACGCGTCAACGCGTCGCGCTCGGCGGTTTCGCCAGTGCCGTTTTCAATGATGTTCAGCTCCGGTTCTGCCACCTGCACAACCTGGCCAAATGCCGAACCCGGTGACGCACACACGCCACGCAGCAACGCGGCCGACGACACGGGCGCGACTGCCTCAATCACCTGCGCCGGTGCCGCAACCGTTTCGCCGCAGCCCTCGGCCAACAGCGCGACCAATGCCTTGATCGCCGCGTCGGCATCGTTACCTGCCGCACTGACCTGCAAGGTGTCGCCCTGTGCGGTTTGCAGCGCCATGATCGCCACCAGGGATTTTGCGTTGGCGCTTTGGGTTTGCTTGTGCAAATAAATGCTCGCCTCAAAACCCTTGGCCGCCTGGGCAAGCACCGCCGCAGGGCGGGCGTGCAAGCCATTGGCGTTGGGCAAGCTCAGCGGCTTGGAGAACAGGGCCTCACCCTCCTCCTGCGCGACTGCTGCAGTTGCCTCGCCGGGTGATACTCGCAGCAGCGGCTGGCCCACATCCACGCAATTGCCGTCGGGCGCCAACAGCGTAAACGGCTCGCCGCTGACCACCAGCATCAAGGTCAACAAACTGCGCGCAGTGAGCGCCACGTAATCGGCATCGAATTCAATCAGCGGCTGCCCAGCTTCCACTCGCTGGCCTTCCTGCACCAGCCGCGTGAAGCCCTGGCCTGCCAGGTTCACCGTGTCCAGGCCGATATGCATCAACACCTGGACGCCGTTGTCGTCGGTAACGCTGACCGCATGGCCACTGTCCTGAAGACTGCTGATCACCCCGGCCAGCGGCGCGCAAAGGGTCTGCGAGGTGGGATCGATGCACAGGCCGTCGCCGATCATGCGACTGGCGAACACCGGGTCGGGCACCTGATCCAGGGCCAGCAGCACGCCCGATAGCGGCGCCAGCAGTTCCAGGGGTTGCGTTGTGGTCATGACTTCACCTGCTGTTTTGTTCTGTAAAAATCATAGGGCGAACGAAGATCCAATGTGGGAGCTGGCTTGCCTGCGATGCTGGCGACTCGGTTTCTCAGTAAAACCGAGGTGTTGCTATCGCAGGCAAGCCAGCTCCCACATAAAACTCATTCACTTAAATCCGCGTTATTTCCACCAATATTCGACCTGCACACCCACATTCGAGCCATGCCGCGCTGTGCCGTAGGCGCCGGTGTCGGACAACGCCGAGCCCGCCGCCAATTCATTCGCCGCGCGCTTGGCCGCTTCGTTCCAGGTTGCATAGGTGTAGTACAAACGCACTTCCGGCCGCGCCCAGAAATCCGGGCCATTGGGCGACCAGGTCGGGGCGAAGGTGATTTTGCTCAGCTTGCGCGTGCCACCGGTGGCGTCGACCTGATCATGCCCAAGTTCGGTGACCAGTTTGAACTGCTCGCTGATGGCATACGCCGGGCGCACGCCGATGGACATCCAGGTTTGGTCCTGGCTGCCAGGGCGAATATCTTTTTGATACACCGCCTCGACCTGCCCGCCGAAACGCGGGGTCACCTGCCAGTCGAAAAACTCCACGGCGCGGTAGCTTTTACTGCTGTTATCCAACGCCGTGTTGCCGGTGTAGCCCAAGCCCGTGCCGGGGCCTTCGCCGTACTGCAAGGCGAATTTGTTTTTGCCGCCCAGGAAAGGTTTTTGCACATGCTGCGCCGTGATCGCCCAACCGCTGTTGGCGTCACGACCACCGGCTTTTTCGATGTAGCTCAAGCCGAACTCCAGTTCACCGCCGGGGTTAGTCTTGAACCCCGCGACGTTGAAGTCGTGACGGGTGGCGTATTCCTTCTGGTACAGGTTGTCCTTGCGGGAAATGGCGTAGCTGTATTTGAGGTCGCCGATCAGCACGTCCTCGACGCCGCCGCCCGTGGCGCTCTGGTTCCAGTAGTAGAAGTCGGAGATATGGATGTCGTTACGTTTGTAGTAACGCCGGCCCGCCCACACCGAGCCGCCATTGAGGCTGGGCAAATTGGACCACTGCGCATACATCTGCGGCATGCGCGCCGAGCCGTTGTCTTCGCCCTGGAACTTCAGGGCACGGTCGTACTTGTTGTACAGCGATGCCATGGCATCGACGCTGAGCACCGAGCCGTCGTCGAGGGTCAACAGGTCCTGGCGCAGCTCAAGCTCGGCGTACTGCTCGCATTCGTTACCCAGACGGTATTTGGATTGCGCCCCCGGCAACTGGAAGCACTGCTGCTTGCCACTGCCCGTTGAAGTGCCCGCGCCGCTGCGCAAGTAACCGGCAAATTCCAGGGCCTGCGCGGCAAAAGGTGCGGTGAGGCATGACGCAATGAGGCCCAGCTTTATTGTTGTTTTCATGAAGCACTCCTTTTATTTTTATTTTTTTCTTACTTTTTGTCTTTCGCGCGGCGTGCAGGGGCCTGCTCGCTGGCAATGGCGCGCTCAGGGCGCTATCGCCGGCAAGTGGGCTCCTACGGGTGACCCGCGGTGTTTCAGTCGGTCAGGTGCAGTACGAAAGATTCATAGGGGCGCAACACCACCGTGGCCGTACGCAACGGGCAATCGGGGTAGTTGCTGATCAGCAGGCGCTGCGCGCTCGACGCGTTGATCACGCCTTGCGGCAGCTGGATTTCGCAGGGTTTGCCATAGAAGTTGTTCACCACCAGCAAGCGTTCGCCATGGCCTTCGCGCAGGTAGGCCCAGACCTGAAGGTGGTCTTGCAGCAGTGGGCGATAAACCCCCGCCTGAATCAGCGGCTCATGCCGACGCAACGCAATCAGCGCACGGTAGTGATGCAGCACCGAATCCGGGTCATCCCGTTGGCTTTCGACGTTGATCTGCGCCGCGTTGGCTGGAATACCGATCCAGGGTTCACCGCTGCTGAAACCGGCGTTGACTTCAGTGCTCCACTGCATCGGCGTGCGGCCGTTGTCGCGCGACTTCTGCATGATCGCCGCCATGCTCGAGGCCTCGGACTCACCGGCATCGCGCTTGAGCCGGAAGATGTTCAGGGTCTCGACATCGCGGTACTGCTCGATCGTGTTGAAGCCAGGATTGGTCATGCCCAACTCTTCGCCCTGGTACACATACGGCGTGCCCTGAAGGAAGTGCAGCGCCGTGGCGAGCATTTTGGCCGAGACCACGCGGTGCTCACCGTCGTCACCAAAACGCGAGACCACCCGCGGTTGGTCGTGGTTACACCAGAACAGCGCATTCCAGCCACCACCGGCCTGCATGCCCAGTTGCCAGTCAGAGAAAATTTGCTTGAGCTGCAGGAAATCAAAGTCGGCCTTCACCCACTTTTGCAGGTTCGGGTAATCGACCTTCAAGTGATGAAAGTTGAAGGTCATCGACAGCTCTTTCGACTCAGGATTGGAGTAGCGAATGCAGTGTTCCAGGCTGGTGGACGACATCTCGCCGACATTGATCAGGTCATGCCCTTCGAAGACTTCGCGGTGCATTTCCTGCAGGTATTCGTGCACGTTCGGGCCGTCGGTGTAGAAGCGACGACCATCCGTGTTGTCTTCGGGGAAATCGGCGGGCTTGGAGATCAGGTTGATCACGTCCAGGCGGAAACCGCCCACGCCTTTGTCGCGCCAGAAGCGCATCAACTTGAACACCTCGGCGCGCACTCGGGGGTTGTCCCAATTCAGGTCGGCCTGGGTGTGGTCGAACAGGTGCAGGAAGTACTGGCCGGTTTGCGCCTCGTATTCCCAGGCCGAACCGCCGAACTTGGATTCCCAGTTGTTCGGCTGGTCGCGCCAGATGTAGAAGTCGCGGTACGGGTTATCGAGGCTGCTGCGCGCCTGCTGGAACCACTCGTGCTCGATGGAGGTGTGGTTGACCACGATGTCGAGCATCAGCGTGATGCCGCGCTTGGCCGCTTCGCTGATCAGCAGGTCGCAGTCGGCCATGGTCCCGTAGCTTGGGTCGATGGCGTAGTAGTCGCTGATGTCATAGCCGTTGTCGCGCTGCGGCGAGCGCAGGAATGGGGTGATCCACAGGCAATCCACGCCCAGCCATTTCAGGTAATCGAGCTTGTCCACGATGCCCAGCAGGTCACCGGTGGCGTTACCCGCGTGGCTGTGGAAGCTTTTTGGGTAGATCTGGTAGATCACCGAGTGCTGCCAGTTTTGCATGGTGGGTTCCTTCAATTTGAAATGCGATAAACTGTGGGAGCTGGCTTGCCTGCGATAGCGGTAGGTCAGGCGACCCTGTATCCAGGCTGAACAATCTTCATGCTCAACACACAGGTCAAAACAAACGGCACGACAATCGCGATCGACATCCCAATCAAAAACACCGGGATGAACTGCGGAATAATCGAGATAAACCCAGGCAAGCCGCCCACCCCAATGGCAGAGGCCTGGACCTGGTTCATCGCCAGGAAAACACTGGCCATGGCCGAGCCGAGCAACGCTGAATAGAACGGAAACTTGAAGCGCAGATTGATGCCGAACATCGCCGGTTCAGTGATGCCGAAGTAAGCGGAGATTGCGGAGGTGGACGCCATGCTTTTGTCTCGTGCATTGCGCGTCATGTAGAACACCCCAAGCGCCGCACTGCCCTGGGCCAGGTTAGACATGACGATCATTGGCCAGATAAAGGTGCCACCCTGAATGGCGATCAATTGCAGGTCCACGGCAAGGAACATGTGGTGCATGCCGGTGATCACCAGCGGTGCAAACAGCAGACCGAATATCGCCCCGCCCAACATTGGCGCCAGGTCGAACAGCGTGACCAGGCCTTGGGTGATCAGGATGCCCAGGTGACGGGTCACAGGGCCGATAATCGCCAGCGCCAGCACGCCCGTGACGACAATGGTGGTGATTGGAATCACCAGCAATTGAATGGCATTGGGTACACGCGCCTTCAGCCATTTCTCGATGACGCTCATGACATAGGCGGCCATCAGGATCGGCAGTATTTGCCCCTGATAGCCCACCTTCTCGATTTTGAACCAGCCGAAAATATCGAAGTACGGCATGCTCTGGCCATCAAGCCCGCTGACCGCCTTACCGTAGTTCCAGGCATTGAGCAGGTCCGGGTGCACCAGCATCAGGCCGAGCACGATGCCGAGGATTTCACTGCCGCCAAACCGCTTGGCCGCCGACCAGCCCACCAGCGCGGGCAGGAACACAAACGAAGTGTTGGCCATCAGGTTGATCAGGCTCCACACCCCGTCTAGGTTCGGATAGGCCTCCAGCAAGGTCTTGTCCGCGATGAACATGCCCTTTGCGCCCATCAGGTTGTTCACACCCATGAGCAAGCCGGCAATGATCAGCGCCGGCAGGATCGGCATGAACACATCGGAGAACACCCGCACCAGGCGCTGCATAGGGTTGATCTTGTCAGCGCTTTTCTTTTTCACGTCGGCGATGGTGGAGGCGGCAAGACCGGTCTGCTCGCGCAGGGCGGCGTAAACCCGCTCCACTTCGCCGGGGCCGATCACCACCTGGAACAGGCCGCCGGTGAAGAACGACCCCTTGACCAGATCGACCTGGTTCAACGCACTGCTGTTGACCAGGCTCGGGTCCTTGAGCGCCAGGCGCAGGCGGGTCACGCAGTGGGCAGCCTGCTCAAGGTTGTCGCTGCCCCCAAGGTTCTCGAGAATCTCGCGGGCAATAGTCGAATAGTCGTGGCTCATGCTTGGTTTCCACTTTGATTTTTTTATTTGGGGGCAGTCATTGGCAGCACGCCGAGGGCAAAAGTACTCGTCTGTACGAGTTAAAGCAACAACTCGTCTGTACGAGTTACAAATAGTTTAATTTTCTGAATGTGGAGTCAGACTTTTCCTCTATTCCACAGGTGGCCAATGGACAAAGCCCACCTCTGCCACTAAGGTTCCTGCCTTGAACGCGCACTTCACCCTCATCAAGTCGGGCATAGAGCCATCCCCATGAGCAAATACAACCAGATCTATACGGATCTGCTTGCCAACATCACCACCGAACGCCTGCAACGCGGCACGCGCCTTCCCTCCGAAACCGAACTGATGGACGCCTACCAGGCCAGCCGTGGCACCGTGCGTCGCGCAATCGAGCAGCTGCAGGAGCGCGGTTTCGCGCAAAAAATTCACGGCAAGGGCACGTTCGTGCTGTCGCCCAACCCGATCGAGTTTCAACTGGGCGGCATCGTCAGCTTCCACGAAACCCACGCTGACCTGGGCGATGACGTACGCACCGAAGTCGTCGAGTTCAGCCAAGTCCCGCTGGAAGGTTCACTGCTGCAACACATCGAGGCCGAACCCGGCACTCTGATCACGCGGATCAAACGGGTACGGCGCATCGGCGGCAAACGGGTGATCCTCGACATCAACTACTTCGTTGCCGAACTGATCCCCGGTCTGGACCGCGACATCGCCGAACAGTCCATCTACGCGTTTATCGAACAAACGCTGCAGCTGCAGATCAGCTACGCGCAACGCACCATCGAAGCGCTGCCGCGCAGCAAGGACGATCAGACCCACCTGGACCTCGAAGGTCAGAGCCATGTGATCGTGGTGAGTAACCAGACGTTTTTGCAGGATGGGCGGCAGTTCGAGTACACCGAGTCGCGGCATACGCTGGACAAGTTTTACTTCTCGGATATTGCGCGGCGCTGAGGCCAGAGAGGTCAGGTACTGTGAATATCCCAGACAAATGGCGTGCACAGTTTGCGCAGGCGCTGATTGAGCAACAGGCCATCGGTGAATCGCGGGCGGACGTGTTCCGCCTGCGCCAGGTAGGGCGTAAGGATTTGTTCCTGAAGGCCGAACCCCTGGTGGAGTTCAGCGAACTTGCGGACGAAATCGAGCGCCTTCGGTGGCTCCAGCAGGTTAATTTGCCTGCACCCGTTGTACTGGATGAGCTGATAGACACCCACCACCATTGGCTGCTGATGACCGCCGTGCCTGGGCAGGACCTGGCCAGCGCCAACACGCTGTCCGCCGCGCAGACCGTCGACATCCTGGCGACAGCCCTGCGCACCCTGCACCAGGTACCCATCGCGCAATGCCCCTTCGATCACGCCCTGCAACAGCGCATCGCGCTCGCGCGGGCGCACGTCAATGCCGGGCTGATCGATGAGACGGACTTCGACGACGAACGACTCGGGCGAAGCCTCGAGGATGTGTTCGCCGAGCTATTGTCGAACCAGCCCAACACCCACGACCTGGTAGTGACCCACGGTGACGCCTGCCTGCCGAATTTCATGGCCGCAGACGGCCGTTTCAGCGGCTATATCGACTGCGGACGCCTTGGCATCAGCGACCGCTATCAAGACCTGGCCCTGGCGGCACGCAGCATCGAACGCAACGTTGGGCCGAAATGGGTAAAGCCATTCTTTGAGCTTTATGGTGTTGAGCCTGATGAGCAGCGGATGAAGTTTTACTGCCTGCTGGATGAGTTTTTCTAAACGCCTGACGCCTGAAACGCAAAACCCCGGCACATGGCCGGGGTTTTGTTATTTAGCGTTTACCTGCTAGCGCAGGATCACTCCCACTCAATCGTCGCAGGCGGCTTGCTCGACACGTCATACGTCACGCGCGAAATACCTTCGATCTCATTGATGATACGGCCGCTGACAGTCTCCAGCAGTTCGTACGGCAGGTGTGCCCAACGGGCGGTCATGAAGTCGATGGTTTCTACCGCACGCAGAGCAACAACCCAGGCGTAACGACGGCCATCGCCTACAACGCCAACCGATTTCACCGGCTGGAATACCACGAACGCCTGGCTGACTTTGTGATACCAGTCGGCTTTGCGCAGTTCTTCGATGAAGATGTGGTCGGCGCGACGCAGCAGGTCGGCGTATTCCTTCTTCACTTCACCGAGGATCCGCACGCCCAGGCCCGGGCCTGGGAATGGGTGGCGGTAGACCATGTCGTACGGCAGGCCGAGTTCCAGGCCCAGACGGCGGACTTCGTCTTTGAACAGCTCGCGCAGCGGTTCTACCAGCTTGAGGTTCATTTCCTCAGGCAGGCCACCCACGTTGTGGTGGGACTTGATCACGTGAGCCTTGCCGCTCTTGGCGCCAGCCGACTCGATCACGTCAGGGTAGATGGTGCCCTGGGCGAGGTACTTGATGTTGTCCAGTTTGTTGGACTGGGCATCGAATACGTCGATGAAGGTGCGGCCGATGATCTTGCGCTTCTTCTCTGGATCGGACTCGCCGGCCAGGTTGTTCAGGAACTGGTCTTCCGCGTTGGCGCGGATCACCTTGACGCCCATGTTCTCGGCGAACATGGCCATCACTTGCTCGCCTTCGTGCAGGCGCAGCAGGCCGTTGTCGACGAACACGCAGGTCAGCTGGTCGCCGATGGCTTTGTGCAGCAGGGCAGCAACTACCGAGGAGTCAACGCCGCCGGACAGGCCAAGCAGCACGTTGTCGGTGCCGACCTGGGCGCGAACCTGGGCGATGGCGTCTTCAGCGATTTTCGACGGGGTCCACAGGGCTTCACACTCGCAGATGTCGAGGATGAAGCGCGACAGGATGCGCCCGCCTTGCTTGGTGTGGGTGACTTCAGGGTGGAACTGCACGCCGTAGTAACGACGCTCGTCGCTGAACATGCCGGCAATCGGGCAGCTCGGAGTGCTGGCCAGGATGTGGAAGTCTTCCGGCATCTTGGTGACCTTGTCACCGTGGCTCATCCACACGTCGAGGCCGAACAGGCCGTCAGCGTCGATGTGGTCTTCGATGCCGTCCAGCAGGCGGCTCTTGCCGACCACATCAACACGGGCGTAACCGAATTCACGCAGCTCGGAACCTTCAACCTTGCCGCCCAGTTGCTCGGCCATGGTCTGCATGCCGTAGCAGATACCGAAGACGGGCACGCCCAGGTCGAATACGGCTTGCGGGCAGCGCGGGCTGTTGGCTTCGTGCACGGACTCGGGGCCACCGGCGAGGATGACGCCTTTAGGGGCGAATTCGCGAATCGCTTCGTCATCCATGTCGAACGGGTGCAGTTCGCAGTACACGCCGATTTCGCGCACGCGGCGGGCGATCAGCTGGGTGTACTGGGAACCGAAGTCGAGGATCAGGATGCGGTGGGCGTGAATGTCGAGGGCCATGAGGATCAGTCTCGTCTATGTAATTCAGAAACAACTCGGGGCTGAATAAAACAGCCCCGGTTACTTAACATTTTGCTGGAAGCCTCAACCTACGCGGTAGTTTGGCGCTTCCTTGGTGATCTGCACGTCGTGGACATGGGATTCAGCCATGCCGGCGCCGGTGATCCGTACAAATTCAGGCTTGGTACGCATTTCTTCGATGTCGGCGCTGCCGGTGTAGCCCATCGAGGAACGCAGGCCGCCCATCAGTTGATGGATGATCGCGCTCAAGGTGCCTTTGTACGGCACACGGCCTTCGATGCCTTCCGGTACGAGCTTCTCGGCGCCTGCCGAGGAGTCCTGGAAGTAACGGTCGGAAGAGCCTTGCGCCTGGGACATGGCGCCCAGCGAACCCATGCCGCGGTAAGCCTTGTACGAACGGCCCTGGAACAGTTCGATCTCGCCCGGCGCTTCTTCAGTACCGGCGAACATCGAGCCCATCATCACGCAGGAAGCACCGGCGACGATGGCCTTGGACAGGTCACCGGAGAAACGGATGCCGCCGTCGGCGATCAACGGAACGCCGGTGCCTTCAAGGGCAGCGGCGACGTTGGCGATGGCGCTGATTTGTGGCACGCCCACACCGGCGACGATACGCGTGGTGCAGATCGAGCCCGGGCCGATACCGACCTTGACGGCGTCGGCGCCCGCTTCGGCCAGGGCCTTGGCGGCAGCGCCGGTGGCAATGTTGCCGCCGATCACTTGCACGTCAGGAAAATTCTGTTTGACCCAGCGCACGCGGTCGATCACGCCTTTGGAGTGACCGTGGGCAGTGTCGACCACCACCACGTCAACGCCGGCAGCGACCAGGGCCGAAACGCGATCGCCGGTGTCTTTACCGGTGCCGACCGCAGCGCCAACGCGCAGACGACCTTGGTCATCCTTGCTGGCCAGCGGGTAAGCCTTGGCTTTTTCGATGTCGTTGACGGTCATCATGCCTTTGAGGGCGAATTTGTCGTCGACGATCAGCACGCGCTCGATGCGGTGCTTGTGCAGCAGCTCGCGCACATCGTTCTTGTCGGCGCCTTCCTTGACAGTCACGAGGCGCTCTTTAGGCGTCATCACTTCGCGGACGGTGACTTCAAGACGGTTCTCGAAACGCACGTCACGGGAGGTGACGATGCCGACCAGGTCGCCATCGTGCAGTACCGGGACGCCGGAGATGTTGTGCAGGCGGGTCAGGTCGAACAGGTCACGCACGGTGGCGTCGGCTTCGATGGTGATTGGATCTTTCACCACACCGGCTTCGTAACGCTTGACCTTGCGCACTTCGGCAGCTTGCTGCTCGATGGTCATGTTCTTGTGGATGATGCCGATGCCGCCTTCCTGAGCCATGGCGATTGCCAAACGGGCTTCGGTGACGGTGTCCATGGCAGCGGAAACCAGGGGAATATTCAGCTCGATGCCACGGGTTAGGCGGGTCTTGAGACTGACTTCGTTAGGAAGCACCTCGGAATAACCGGGCACTAGGAGAATGTCGTCGAATGTCAGAGCTTCTTGGCTGATACGCAGCATCGCGGGGGCTCCCGAGCGGGAAAATGGAAGCGCGCCATTATATACATGCACCCTGTCAGGCTCAATGTAAAACTCTGACAAACTTGGTAATACTGATAGAAGGGTTAAAGCTCGACTTTGACCCAACTCATCTTTTGGTCCAGCCAATCGGCGAATTCGTCGATAAAGCTCTGCTTGAAGCCCGCCTCTGCCCAGTTGTTGAAAATGAAACCCAGGTTGGAAAACCCGCATTCCTGCAGGAACAGAAACCCGTTGATGTCGTCTTCATGCCCACACAAAGGGCAGGTGAAGTTGTCGGTGTGGCCGGGCATCCAGTCTTCCAGGCTTTCGAAGAGCGCCTCGCCGACTTCTTTAAGGCACTCCGGGCAGCCGGCTTCTTCGAGAAAACCCTTGGCCGGCGTATAGATGCAGCGTTTGTAGATAATCTCGAGGCCATTGATCGGCTCGTTGAACGGCAGCGCGTCGGGGTGCAACACCACGGCACGGGCGCCGTCGGCCAGGGCGTAGGCCATGCGATTGCCGGTGCGCCCGCAGGTGGTCAGCTCTTCCTTGATGATGTTCTTGCGCACCAGCCAGCGCACGATCGCACGCGCGCGGGGTTCGTGGACGGGCAAGGTGGAAATTTTCGGGACAAGGATGCTTTGGGAGTTCATGAGAGTCCTGCGGTGTGGCTACTGGCCCCATCGCGGGCAAGCCCGCTCCCACATTTGACTGCGTTCACAAATCAAAAATGTGGGAGCCGGGCTTGCCCGCGATGAGGCCCTGAAGGCTGGCAGCTTAATCCCTGCCCCACACAGGTCAAGTGCTCAAGTACCGCCCGATCAACGCAATGCCGCTCGCCAACACCAGCCAAGTCACCCACCGCACAAACGCCTCACGCGACATCCGCATCGTCAGCCTGCGCCCCACCCACAGCCCCAGGGCCATCGCCGGCAACAGGCACAGCGCCAACATCAACAGCGGCCAATCAGCATACACCCCGGCAATCAGGAACAGGCTCAGGCGCACCACCGTGCTGCAACTGATCAACGCACTTTGCGTGGCCCGCGCCGCGTCCTTGGGCAAACGACTGTTCAGGTAGATCGCATATAAAAAGCCGCCACTGCCAAATAAGGCACCAAACAACCCACCGACCGTGCCCATGGGAATCGACCAGCCCGCCGCCAGCTGCGTCGGCCGCGCCTTTACCGCCAGGCTGTAAATCGCATAGGCGCTGATAAACAGCCCCATCAACAGCAGCAGCAGGTCCGAATGCAGATTGAGCAAAAACACCACCCCAAGCGTGCAACCGACGGCCATGCACGGCAGCAATCGCAACAGCTCCGGCTTGTTCACCTCTCGCCGCGATTGCAGCAGGTTGCCAAAGGCCGCGACAAAGTCGAGCAACACCAGCAGCGGGATGATTTTCGACAACGGCATAAACACAATCAGGATCGGCCCCGCGACCAGCGCCGTACCAAAGCCTGCGATACCAAACACGATGTAGGCCACGACAATGCCGAGGCCGATCACCAGCCAATCAACGCCGCTAAACGACCACTGACTCATCAGCTCAACCGGGCTCATGGGCACTTCCTTGAAAGAGATGACGTGCACTTTAGCCATCGGCGAAGGTTGCGACTAATATCTTCAAAGCCCTCCACTCATCTCGAAAAGGCATGACGCGTGATTTCCACTCGCCAACTGCGCTACTTCGTCGAAATCGCCGACAGCGGCAGCTTCAGCGCCGCCGCCGAACGCCTGTTTGTGGCGCAATCGGCCCTGAGCCGACAGATCAAAGAGCTGGAAACCCAGCTGCAAACGCCACTGTTCGAACGCACCGCGCGCCAACCCCGGCTGACGGCGGCCGGCGAAGCCTTTTACCCAAGGGCGCGCAACCTGCTGAGCGAGTTGCTCAAGGCCGGCGAAATGGCCACCCAGGTGGGCCATGGCCAGCTGGGCACGTTGCGCCTGAGCCATTCGAGCACCGTGCCGATGAGCGGGCACTTGTTGAAAGCCATCAGCACCTGGCTGGAGCGCTGCCCTGGCGTGTCGATGGACATCGTCAAACTGTCCTCCGAGGCGCAACTTGAGGAAATCGCCGAGGGTCGGCTTGAAGTCGGGCTGTTGCGCTTGCCGGTGTTGCGCCAACGCGAAGGTGTCCGGGTGGTGCCCTTGTACAACGAACAGTTGGTGCTGGCTGTGCCGCCTGATCACGCGCTGGCGCGCAGCAATGCACCTGTCGACCTGGAACAGCTCAAGGACGAAGTGTTTATCTCGATCCCCCATCCCCAACGCGGCGGCCTGAGTTATCTGTCAGCCGAACTCTGCATGCGCGCAGGATTTTTCCCCAAGGCTGCACGGGTGATGTCACGCAAAACCACGCAGCTGCAACTGATCCAGGCCGGTTTCGGAATTGCCTTGTTACCAAAATCCATGCAGGACATCGCTCCCGCCAACCTGCACTTTTTGCCCCTGGCTGATCCGGACTGCCTCAGCACCGTGGCCCTGGCCTGCGCGCAGACGCCGAGCGCGCTGGTCGAGCAATTCTGCCAAACCTTGCGCGAATGCCTATAAACTGCCGCCCATGATTAAAGATCCTTTTGCCCGTCTGGGCCTGGACCGCGAAGTCCTGACTGTCAGCCAGCTCAACGGCCGCGCGCGGGTGTTGCTGGAAGACGTGTTCACCAATATCTGGGTCGAGGGCGAGATCTCCAACCTCGCCCGCCCGGCGTCCGGCCATGTGTACTTCACCCTCAAGGACAGCGGCGCCCAGGTACGTTGCGCGTTGTTTCGCAACAATGCCGCACGGGTGCGCCAAGCCTTGAAGGATGGTTTGGCGGTCAAAGTGCGCGGCAAGGTCTCGCTGTTCGAAGGCCGTGGCGACTATCAATTGATCCTCGACACCGTAGAGCCCGCCGGTGATGGCGCGCTGCGCCTGGCCTTTGATGCGTTGAAGGAAAAGCTCAGCGCCGAAGGCTTGTTCAGTGCCGAACGCAAGGTGCCGCTGCCGGCGCATCCTCGGCGCATTGGCATCATCAGTTCGCCCACAGGTGCGGTGATCCGCGACATCATCAGCGTGTTCGGCCGCCGCGCGCCGAACGTTGAATTAACGCTGATCCCGACGGCCGTGCAAGGCCGCGAGGCCGTGTCGCAGATTGTGCGCGCCCTCAAGCTGGCCGACGCACGCGGCTTCGACGCATTGATCCTCGCTCGCGGCGGCGGCTCCCTGGAAGATCTGTGGTGCTTCAACGAAGAAGCCGTGGCGCGTGCGGTGGACGCGTGCGTGACGCCGATTGTCAGCGCCGTCGGCCATGAAACCGATGTGTCGATCTGCGACTTCGTGGCCGACGTGCGCGCGCCCACGCCCTCCGCTGCCGCCGAATTGCTCGCCCCCGATGCCAGCCATTTGGTGCGCCAGGTCGAAAACCTGCACCGCCGCCTGGTGATGCTAATGCGCAATCGCCTGAGTCACGAGCGCCTGCGCCTGGAAGGCATGGCCCGCCGCCTGCGTCACCCCGGCGAACGTCTGCGTCAACAGGCCCAGCGCCTGGATGACCTGGACATGCGCATGCGCCGCGCCTTCGAACGCAGCCTCAATACCCGCCGCGAACGCCTGATCCGCCTGGAAACCCGCCTCGCCGGTCAGCACCCCGGCCGTCAACTGGCCCTGCTGCGCCAGCGCCTGGACAGCCTCGCCGAACGCCTGCCGCGCGCCATGCGCGAAGGCCTCAAGGCGCGTCGCTTGCAACTGCAAAGCCAGGTGCAGACGCTGCAAGTGGTCAGCCCGCTGGCGACCCTGGGCCGTGGCTACAGCATTTTGCTGGACGAACGTGGCCAGGCGATCCGCAACGCCGCGCAAACCCACACCGGCCAGCGCCTGACCGCGCGCCTCGGTGAAGGCCAATTGCAGGTGCGGGTGGAAGATAACCACCTGACGCCCGTCACCCTTTCGTTATTGGATTGATTGATGCCCCGTCTATTTAGCCTGCTGATGCTGTTGTGCCTCACCTTCAATGCCCATGCCGACAGCTACATCACCAGGCTGCTGAACAAGCCGGTGCCGGGCGGCGTCGCAGTGGTCGATCTGGGTGCGTCGGCAACCGCGCCCAAAGCCACCTATCAGAACAGGCCGGTGTTGGTGGTCAAGGAACAGAACACCTGGCTGGCGATTGTCGGGATTCCCCTGACGGTTAAACCCGGCACCCAACGCCTCACCAGCGGTGGGCAAACCCTGCCGTTTGTGGTGGGCTTCAAGAAATACCCCGAGCAGCACATCACCCTGAAAAACAAAAGCCAGGTCAATCCTGACCCGGCACAGCTCAAGCGTATCGAGGGCGAACTGGCGGTTCAGCTCAAGGCTTACCGCAGTTTCAGTCCAAACACGCCCAGCAACTTACTGCTGGATAAACCCGTGAACGGGCCGCTGTCGAGCAAGTTTGGCGTACGCCGGTTCTTTAACGGCGAGGAGCGCAACCCGCATTCGGGCCTCGACTTCGCCGTCGGCGCCGGCACGCCGATCAAGACCCCGGCGGCCGGTAAAGTCATCCTTACCGGCAATTACTTCTTCAACGGCAACACCGTCTTTGTCGACCATGGCCAGGGCTTTATCAGCATGTTCTGCCATATGTCCAAGATCGACGTGAAGGTGGGCGACCAACTGGCGCGCGGCGCGGTGGTGGGCAAGGTCGGCTCGACGGGCCGCGCGACCGGGCCGCACATGCATTGGAACATCAGCCTCAACGATGCACGAGTCGACCCGGCGATCTTTATTGGCGCGTTCCAGCCCTGATATAAATATTGAACATACCGGCCTCATCGCGGGCAAGCCCGGCTCCCACAGGTGATCGCGATTCCCTGTGGGAGCCGGGCTTGCCCGCGATGACGCCAGGTCTGCCAACACAATTGCGCCCCTAATAAAGGCCACGCAATTAAAATCAACTCTCAGCTACAAACCCGCCATAAAATCTCGCACGCCCGCCAGATAGCAGAACTTATCTCAATTTTTCTCGACAGCTTGCCATCTTTCACCCCGGCGGTTAGGGTTGAGCTTATGAAAACCTCTCACACCCTCATTCAGCTCCGCCAGCACCGCAGCCTGTGCCTCGTCAGCGCACGACTGCCAGGCTGAATCGATCTGCCTCGTCTTCTTGCTTTATCCCTAAAAACAGTTCTACGGCAGGCCGCCTTTTCTCGGCCCCTACAACAAAGGATTTCCCGATGAGCATGCTCAAAGACCCGTCTTCGAAGTACCGTGCGTTCCCGACCATCGATATCCCGGACCGCACCTGGCCGTCGAAAACCATCACCGAAGCGCCGATCTGGTGCAGTTCCGACTTGCGTGATGGCAACCAGTCGCTGATCGAGCCGATGGACGCCGCAAAAAAACTGCGTTTCTGGAAGACCCTGGTTGCGGTGGGCGTGAAGGAAATCGAAGCCTCGTTCCCGGCTGCCTCGCAAACCGACTTTGACTTCGTGCGCACCCTGATCGAAGACAACCATATCCCCGAGGACACCACCATCCAGGTGCTGACCCAGGGCCGTGAAGACTTGATCGCACGCACCTTCGAATCCCTGCGCGGCGCCAAAAAGGCCATCGTGCACTTGTACAACGCCACTTCGCCGTCCTTCCGCCGCATCGTGTTCAACCAGGACAAGGACGGCATCAAGGCCATTGCGGTCAACGCCGCCAAGCTGTTCGTCAAATACGCCGCCCAGCAGCCGGAAACCCAATGGACCTTCGAATATTCCCCGGAAACCTTCAGCGCCACTGAGCTGGAGTTCGCCAAAGAAGTGTGTGACGCGGTGATCGAGGTGTGGAACCCGACGCCTGAGCACAAGATGATCCTCAACCTGCCCGCCACCGTCGAGTGCGCAACGCCGAACATCTATGCCGACCAGATCGAGTGGTTCGGTCGTCATATCAACCGCCGCGACAGCGTGATCATCAGCCTGCATACGCACAACGACCGTGGCACCGGCGTAGCCGCCACCGAGCTGGGCCTGATGGCCGGCGCCGATCGTGTCGAAGGCTGCCTGTTCGGCAACGGCGAGCGCACCGGTAACGTCGATCTCGTGACCGTGGCACTGAACATGTACACCCAGGGTCTGGACCCACAACTGGACTTCTCCGACATCGACGGCGTGCGCAAAGTCGTCGAGGAATGCAACCAGATCCAAGTGCACCCACGCCACCCGTACGTCGGCGACCTGGTGCACACCGCGTTCTCCGGCTCCCACCAGGACGCGATCCGCAAGGGCTTCACCCAGCAGAAAGCCGACGCGCTGTGGGAAGTGCCGTACTTGCCGATCGACCCGGCCGACATTGGCCGCAGCTACGAAGCGGTGATTCGTGTGAACAGCCAGTCGGGCAAAGGCGGCATCGCCTACCTGCTGGAGCAGGAATACGACATCAGCTTGCCGCGCCGCATGCAGATCGAATTCAGCCAGGTGGTCCAGGCTGAAACCGACCGCGTGGGTCTTGAGATGACCGCGCCACAGATCTACGCCTTGCTGCAGCGTGAATACCTGCAAGCCAACACGCCGTACGCGCTGGTCAGCCATCGTCTGCAGGAAGAAAACGGCAACAGCTTTGTCGAAGTGGAAGTCTCGGGCAAAGGCCAGGGCGAAACCAACCTGCACTGGAAAGGCAAAGGCAACGGCGCCCTGGAAGCGCTGGTGGCTGGCTTGCCGATTGGCGTAGAGATCATGGACTACAACGAACATGCCATCGGGGCAGGCACCAACGCCAAGGCAGCGGCCTACATTGAGCTGCGTGTGAATGGCGAGCGTCCGGTGCATGGCGTGGGCATCGATGAAAACATCACCACGGCCAGCTTCAAGGCGCTGTTCAGTGCCCTGAACCGCTCGTTGAGCCAGCAGGAAGCGAAAGCGGCGTAAGCGGGTTCGTGGAAATGCAAAAGGCCCCTGGGTGAGCACTCAGGGGCCTTTTTGTTGGGCGCAGGATTTGTGGGGTCAGTAAGTGCCCCTTCGCGGGCAAGCCCGCTCCCACAGGCGCAATGCATTCCAAATGTGGGAGCGGGCTTGCTCGCCAAAGCGGTCTTTCAGACAAACTCAAACCTGTCTGCGTCAAGGTTCGCCGGAAATTTTTCGCGATACGCCGCCAGCTCCGCCGCCTCCAGGCACACCTGAAACACGCCATCCGCCTCCCCTGCACTCAGCAAGGTCTCGCCCTGGAAATCCAGCACCTGACTGTCTCCGGTGTAGGCAAAGCCCTTCCCATCCGTGCCCACGCGATTCACCGCCGCCACGTAGCACAGGTTTTCGATCGCGCGCGCTGGCAGCAAACGGTTCCAGTGCAGGCGCCGCGCACCCGGCCAGTTGGCGGTGTACAGCAGCAAGTCAGTGTCCTGAGCATCACGGCTCCACACCGGGAAGCGCAGGTCATAGCAAATCAACGGCCGAATACGCCAACCCTTCAATTCGAACTGCACCTGGCGCTCGCCCGGCGTGTAGTGATCGTGCTCGCCCGCCATACGGAACAAGTGGCGCTTGTCGTAGTGCAACACCTCGCCGTCCGGCCGCGCCCACAGCAGGCGGTTGCGATGACTGCCGTCGGCGGCCTGGATAATTACACTGCCGGTGATCACGGCGTTGTACTTCGCCGCCTGAGCCTGGAGCCAGTGATGGGTCGGGCCGTTTTCCCGTTCAGCAAGGGTCTGCGACGCCATTGAAAACCCGGTGGTAAACATCTCCGGCAGCACAATCAGGTCGGCCCCTTTGGCCTGCTCCAGCAACAGCTCGAAATGTTCCAGGTTGGCCTGACGGTCATGCCACACCAGGCTGGTCTGCACCAGGGCGATGTTCAGGTTGGGTAACGCACTCAGATCACGCATAGTTTTTCGGCTGCTTGTTGCAGCGTCTCCTCGCGTTTGGCAAAGCACAGGCGCACCAGGCGCTGGCCTTGGGGTGGGTTCTGGTAGAACACCGAGACCGGGATCGTCGCCACGCCGTGCTCGCGGGTCATCCACAGCGACATGGCGACGTCATCCAGGTCCGGGCGAATCTGTGAGTAATCCACCAATTGGAAGTAAGTACCGGTCACCCGGGCAAAGCTGAAGCGCGACGGCGCCAGCAAGTCGCAGAACAGATCGCGCTTGGCCTGGTAGAAAGCCGGCAATTGTTCGACATGTTCCGGGTGATCGGCCATGAAGTCCGCCAAAGCGTACTGCAAAGGGGTCACGCCGCAGAAGTTGACATATTGATGCACCTTGCGCAGTTCAGCGGTCAGCGCCGGTGGCGCGACCACGTAGCCGGTTTTCCAGCCGGTGACGTGGTAAGTCTTGCCAAAAGAGCTGACCACGAACGCACGCTGATACAGTTCTTCATGGGCCAATACGCTGACATGGGGCACGCCGTCGAACACCAAGTGTTCGTAGACTTCATCGCTGACCAGATAGATATCACGGTCGCGGACCAATTCGGCCAACTGGTCCAGCTCGGCGCGGCTGATCAGTGCGCCGGTCGGGTTGTGCGGGGTGTTGAGGATGATCATGCGCGTGCGCGGCGACAGCGCGGCCTTGATCTTTTCAAAGTCCAGGGAGAAGCCCTGCAGGCTCAGTTGCACATGCACGCAGCGACCGCCGGCCAGCTCGACCGAGGGCTCGTAGCTGTCGTAGCAGGGGTCGAACACGATGACTTCATCGCCGTTGCGGATCACCGCCTGAATCGCACAGAAAATCGCGGCAGTGGCGCCGGGAGTAATGGTCACTTCGCTGTCGGGATTAACCGTAGCGCCGTAGCTGCGGGCGATCTTGGCCGCCACTTGCTGGCGCAGGGCTGATAAACCGGTCATCGGTGAATACTGGTTATGCCCGCTGGCAACGTGCTGGCCCACCGCATCGAGCAACGCCTTGGGTCCATTGAAATCGGGAAAGCCCTGGGACAGGTTGAGCGCGCCGGTCTCGGCAGCGAGTTGCGACATGGTGGTGAAAATGGTCGTACCGACATTCGGCAGCTTGCTGGTGATCATGGGAGCCCCCTTCGGGTGAGCTGCAAGTTTTAAGCTGCAAGCTGCAAGCAGGTCAAGCCAGCAATCCATCAGGCACAAAAAAGGGCTCAAAAAGAGCCCTCTCTTGCAGCGTGTAGCTTAGAACTTGAAGCGGCGCTTATTTCTTGTCGCGGCGCTTCTTGTCGGCCTTCTTGTGGTGAGTCATCAAACGACGCTTCTTGTTCACCTGACGGTCAGTCAATGTGTTCTTGTTGCCTTCGTATGGGTTCTCGCCACCTTTGAACTCGATACGGATCGGCGTACCGACCAGTTTCAAGACACGGCGGTAGGTGTTTTCCAGGTAACGCACATAGGACTTTGGCACCTTCTCGATCTGGTTACCGTGGATCACGATAATCGGCGGGTTGGCACCACCCAAGTGGGCGTAACGCAGTTTGATCCGGCGGTTGTTGACCATCGGTGGCGCGTGCTCGCCAACCGCGTCTTCCAGGATCTGGGTCAGACGGTTGGTCGGCCATCGGGTGACCGCGGACTTGAACGAGTTCTGTACGGACGCGTAGAGGTTACCCACGCCAGTGCCGTGCAGTGCCGAGATAAAGTGGATATCGGCGAACTCAACAAAGAACAGGCGACGCTGCAGCTCGATCTTGACGAAATCGCGCTCGCTCGGCGTCATGCCGTCCCACTTGTTGATCGCGATCACCAGGGCGCGACCGGCTTCCAGGGCAAAGCCCAGCAAGTTGAGGTCGTGGTCCACCACGCCTTCGCGGGCGTCCATCACGAAGATCACCACGTTGGCGTCTTTGATCGCTTGCAGGGTTTTGACCACCGAGAACTTTTCAACTTCCTCGTGGATCTTGCCGCGCTTGCGCACACCGGCGGTGTCGATCAGCGTGTACTTCTCGTCGTTACGCTCGAACGGGATGTAGATACTGTCGCGGGTGGTACCGGGCTGGTCATAAACGATTACGCGGTCTTCACCGAGCATGCGGTTAACCAGGGTCGACTTGCCAACGTTCGGGCGGCCGATGATGGCAATCTTGATACCGTCTTTTTCGCTCGGGCCAGGAATGCGCTTGGCTTCCTCACCTTCGGCGACGATCTCCTCGATGCCTTCTTCTTCCTCGGCGTCATCCTTAGGGAAGTCGCGCAGGGCGATTTCCAGCATCTGGGTGATACCGCGACCGTGAGCACCGGCGACCGGGATCGCGTCGCCCAGGCCCATCGGGCTGAACTCGGCACGGGCCGCCTCAGGATCGATGTTATCGATCTTGTTGGCGACCAGATAGGAACGCTTGTTGCGCTTGCGCAGGTGCTCGCCAATCATCTGGTCGGCAGCGGTGTAGCCCGCGCGGGCGTCCACCAGGAACAACACGACATCGGCTTCTTCGATAGCGAGCAGCGACTGCTCGGCCATCTTTTCGTCCATGCCATGCTCGTCACCGGAGATACCACCGGTGTCGACAATAATGTAGGAGCGCCCTTGCCACTTTGCCTCACCGTATTGGCGATCACGGGTCAGACCGGACAAGTCGCCGACGATGGCGTCGCGAGTCCTGGTCAGGCGGTTGAACAAGGTGGACTTGCCGACGTTAGGTCGGCCCACCAGGGCGATTACGGGAACCATGCGGCTCTCCACTTCGTTATTTCAGAAAATACAAAAGCCGCTGCAAGGCAGCGGCTGGTGCTCGGGGCAGCATATTTAAATGCCGCATGCCCCGCCGAAGCGGGGCCGCCTGGGTTTTACCCCAAGCATAGTTCTTACTTGATGGTCAGGGCTTCCAGCTTGCCGCTGTTGCCATACACGTAAAGCATGTTACCCACGACCAGCGGACGGGCACGCAGGCCGTCGCTGTCGATACGCTCGCGGCCGACAAAACGACCGTCCACTTGGCTCAGCAGATGCAGGTAACCTTCGAAGTCGCCTACCGCTACGTAGCTGGAGAACACTTCCGGTGCCGACAGTTGACGGCGGGCCAGAGAGTCGTTGCTCCACAATGCAGTGGTGGAACGCTCATCGACACTTTCAACGGTGCCGGACGCCAGGCTTACGTAGACGCTGCCAAACCCTTGGGCGACACCGGCATAACTGGAAGCATCACGCTGCCAGTTGATGCGGCCGCTTTGCAGGTCCAGCGCCGCAACGCGGCCCTGGTAGGTGGCCACGTAAAGGGTTTCGCCCGACAGCAGCAAGCCGCCGTCGATGTCCACAACGCGATCCAGTTCGGAACGACCTTGAGGGATTGCCACACGGGTTTCCCAGGCCGGCACGCCGTTCTGGGTATCCAGGGCGACCACTTTACCGGTCGACAGGCCTGCAACGGCCAGGTTGTTGGTCACAATCGGACCACTGGTACCGCGCAGCGTCAGCACCGCAGGGGTGCTGTCGTACAACCAACGCTGGTTGCCGGTGGCGGCGTCCAGGCCGATCACACGGTCATCCTGGGTCTGCACCACTACGACATCGCCGTTGGTGGCAGGCGCTGCGAGCACTTCACTGGTCACACGAGCGCGCCATTTCTCTTCGCCCGTCGCCGAGTCCAGAGCAACCACGTCGCCTTTGAGCGTACCGACCAGCACCATGCCGTAGCCCACACCCACGCCACCGGAAACCGGCAACTCGAGGTCTTTCTTCCACTTCACGTCGCCATTCATGCGATCCATGGCAATGATCACGCCAGTGGAGTCAGTGGCCACAATGTTTTCGCCGTCGATTGCCGGCTGCAGCAGGTTGTACAGGTCGCCCTGGCCATCACCGACGGAGCGGCTCCACTGCTTTTGCAGGACCACTTCTTCCTTGAAGCTGGTCAGCTCGGCCGGAGGCAGTTCTTTTTTACTGTTGCTGCTGCAACCCGCGGCCAGAACGGCCAGAGCCAGCAATGCTGCATGTTTCCAACGGATCACGTCACGCATCCCCTTTGGCCAAGTCGTCCAGCTTGATTTGTAAGCCACCGACTGCCGCTTCATCAGACAGCGCCGCCTTGGCTTTTTGGTACGCAGCATGGGCTTCGTCGGTACGACCCAATTGGACCAACAGGTCGCCCTTGAGCTCTTCACGAGTGGCCACAAATGCTTTGTCAGCATCGCCGTCGAGCAGTTTGAGTGCTTCGTCAGCCTTGTTCTGTGCCGCCAATACCTGTGCCAGGCGCTGACGTGCGATTTCACCCAGGGTCGGGTTGGTCGGCTTGTCGGCGATGGCCTTCAGTTCGGTCGCGGCGTCATCCAATTTGCCGGTGTCCACCGCAACTTTCGCGACGAACAGGCTGCCGTACTGGGCGTAGGTGCTACCGCCGAATTCGCTTTTGAGCTTGCCGCCCAGGTCTGCAACCTGGGCAGGATCAGGCTTGCCGTCCGGCGTGAGCGTGGTTTCCAGCAATTGCTGATAGAGGACCGAGGCGCCTTGGGACTGGTTGGCCTGATACTTGTGCCAGGCTTGCCAGCCGAACACCACCACTAAAGCCAGCAGACCGCCGGTAACCAGGGGCTTGCCGTTACGCTGCCACCAGTCCTTGAACTCGGCCATCTGCTCATCATCAGTACTCGACACCCCAATACTCCTTAATCGCTAAATTCGGCTGTTCGACAGCTTCAACCCTGCACGACGCAGGTGGCCAAGTGCGCGGCAAGCGCATCAAAGGCAATGTTCTGTTGCTCGCCCTGGCCACGCAGGGGTTTGAAACCTATCACTTGCTGGGCCAGCTCGTCATCGCCGAGGATCAGTGCATACAGCGCACCGCTCTTGTCGGCCTTCTTGAACTGGCTCTTGAAGCTGCCGGCGCCGGCATTGACCTGCAGGCGCAGGTTCGGCAGTTGGTCGCGTACTTTCTCGCTCAGGGCCAGGGCTGCCAGTTCGGCGGCCTCGCCAAAGGCGCACAGGTACACATCCACCTGACGGGAAATTTCTTCCGGAACCTGCTCCAGGGTTTCGAGCAGCAGGATCAGCCGCTCGATACCCATGGCAAAGCCCACGCCCGTGGTCGGCTTGCCGCCCATTTGCTCAACCAGGCCGTCGTAGCGACCACCGGCACACACGGTGCCCTGAGCGCCGAGTTTGTCGGTGACCCACTCGAATACGGTCTTGCTGTAGTAATCGAGGCCACGCACCAGTTTCGGGTTGATCACGTAGGGAATACCGGCCGCATCCAGACGAGCCTTGAGGCCCTCGAAGTGCGTGCGCGATTCGTCGTCCAGGTAGTCGGCCATTTTCGGCGCATCGACCAGTACGGCCTGGGTGTCGGCGTTCTTGGTATCCAGTACACGCAACGGGTTGGTTTTCAGACGGCGCTGGCTGTCTTCATCCAACTTGTCCAGGTGCGCGGACAGGTACTCGACCAGGGCTTCGCGATAGCGGCCCCGGGATTCGCTGGTGCCCAGGCTGTTGAGTTCGAGTTTGACCGCGTCGCGGATACCCAGTTGGCCCCACAGGCGCCAGGTCAGCACGATCAGCTCGGCGTCGATGTCCGGACCATCCAGGTTGAAGACTTCGCAACCGATCTGGTGGAACTGACGGTAGCGACCTTTCTGCGGGCGCTCGTGGCGGAACATCGGGCCGATGTACCACAGCTTCTGGGTCTGGCCGCCACCCGTGATGCCATGCTCGAGCACGGCGCGCACGCACGCAGCGGTGCCTTCCGGACGCAGGGTCAGGGAGTCGCCGTTGCGGTCTTCAAAGGTGTACATCTCTTTTTCGACGATGTCGGTCACTTCACCGATAGAGCGCTTGAACAGCTCGGTGAATTCGACGATCGGCATGCGGATCTGCTTGTAACCGTAGTTATCCAGCAGGCGCGCGACCGTGCTTTCGAAGTAGCGCCACAACGGCGTCTGCTCCGGCAGGATGTCGTTCATGCCACGAATGGCTTGCAGAGACTTGCTCACATCTAATCCTTAAATTCGTTCTTAGCCGCGCGCGATCAGCGCTGCGTCAGCCGCGACCTTCTCGGCCGCTTTCTCGCGGATCAGTCTTTCGAGCTCATCCACCAGATTGTCATTCGTCAACTTCTGCGACGGCTTGCCGTCGATGTAAATCAGGTTGGGCGTACCGCCAGTCAGGCCGATGTGCGCCTCTTTGGCTTCACCCGGGCCGTTAACCACACAGCCAATCACCGCAACATCCAGTGGCACCAGCAAGTCTTCGAGGCGCCCTTCCAGTTCGTTCATGGTTTTCACCACGTCGAAGTTCTGCCGCGAGCAGCTCGGGCAGGCAATGAAGTTGATGCCACGGGAACGCAAATGCAGGGATTTGAGAATGTCGTAACCGACCTTCACTTCCTCTACCGGGTCCGCCGCCAGGGAGATGCGGATAGTATCGCCAATCCCTTCGGCGAGCAGCATACCGAGACCTACCGCAGATTTCACTGTGCCTGAGCGCAAACCGCCCGCTTCAGTGATACCCAGGTGCAGCGGCTGCACGATTTCCTTGGCCAGCAGGCGGTAGGCTTCTACCGCCATGAACACGTCGGAAGCCTTTACGCTGACCTTGAAGTCCTGGAAATTCAGGCGTTCAAGGTGCTCAACGTGGCGCAGCGCCGATTCAACCAGCGCGGCCGGGGTCGGTTCGCCGTATTTCTTCTGCAGGTCTTTTTCCAGGGAACCGGCGTTGACACCGATGCGGATCGGAATGCCGCGATCACGGGCAGCATCCACCACCGCGCGCACACGGTCTTCGCGGCCAATGTTGCCCGGGTTGATGCGCAGGCAATCGACGCCCAACTCGGCGACACGCAAGGCAATTTTGTAATCGAAGTGAATGTCGGCAACCAGCGGCACCTTGACCAGCTGCTTGATGCGGCCGAAGGCTTCGGCAGCGTCCATGTCTGGCACGGAAATCCGCACGATGTCTACGCCGGCCGCTTCCAGACGGTTGATCTGGGCGACGGTGGCGGCGACATCATTGGTGTCGCTGTTGGTCATGCTCTGCACCGCGATGGGGGCATCGCCACCCACCGGCACCGAGCCGACCCAGATCTTGCGCGATACGCGACGTTTGATTGGAGATTCGCCGTGCATGACTATTGTCCCAACTTGAGGCGAGCGGTCTCGCCACTGGTGAACGGCGCTACGTCCACAGGCTGGCCGTTGTAGGCCACTTGCGCGCCACGGGCAAAGCCCAGACGCAGCGTCAAAGGAGGCTTGCCGCCTTGGTCAAGCGTATCTCCCTTACGCTTCAAACCACTGAACAGCACTTTGCCGTTGCCATCGGTGACTTGCGTCCAGCAGTCAGCGACGAAGGTAATCTGGATATGGCCGTCACCGGCGATCAACGCAGGCGCAGCAGGCGGCGCAACGGTCGGCGCTGCCGGTGCAGCTGGCGCGGCGGTCGCTGGAGCCTGAGCGGCAACGGCTGGGGTATGGGCCTGGGCAGTTGGCGCGGCCGGGGCCGCCGGTGCGGCTGGAGTCGGCACGGCAGCAGTCGCCGCTGCAGTACCCGCTTCCGGCGTGGGCTGCTCGGCGGCGGCCGGCGCTTCTGGCGCGGCCTGCCCTTCGGCAACGGCCTGGTCTTCCGGCTCGTCCAGCGGGTGAATTTGGGTGGTGCCGTCGGCGCTTTCGACTTCGACGTGCTCCATGGCGTTGCTGGTCAGGTCCTTGCTGCGCTGGGAGGCCTGGTCTTGCCACCAGACGAAACCGCCGCCGATCACGGCAATCAGCAGCAACAGGCTGACAATGCGCAAAATCGTGTGGGAAACCCGCACCGGTTCTTCGATGCGACCCAGGCCATGCACATTGCTGCCCTGAGAGTCGGTGCCGGTAAATTGGTCGAATTCCTGGACCAGCACGGTCTGGTCAATGCCCAGCAGCTTGGCATAGGCGCGGATATAGCCGCGGGCGAAGGTATGCCCAGGCAGCTTGTCGAACGCGCCGGCTTCCAGGTTGCCCAGGGAAGTCGTGGTCAAATTGAGCTTGAGGGCCACTTCTGCCAGCGACCAACCATTGCTTTCGCGGGCCTGACGCAAGGTCTCGCCTGGGTTTACGCGATTAGCTGCTACAACTTCCGGGTGCGCCGCTTTCATCATTGCTCCGACAGGTATTGCTGATATTCCGGCGTACCGGGATAGAGTCGTTCGAGTTGCTGGCCAAAACGTGCGGCTGTATCGCGTTCATCATGAACCGTCGCCAGCCGCACACCGAGCAATAGACTACGTGCATTTTGCCCGCTGAGCAGGCTAAAACGCTCGTAATAGTCACGTGCCGGCACATAATGCCTGTCTTCGTAAGACAACTCAGCCATTTCGAGCAACGCGAGTGGCTGACGACTGTTCAAATGCAGGGCTTTTTCCAGCTGCTGGCGCGCGCTGTCACGCTGGCCGAGGCGCATCGAGGTGACCCCAAGGTTCTCGAATACCCGCGACCGCTCCGGGTAAAGGGCGTCGGCGGAGGCTTGCTGGAAATAACGGGAGGCCTGGTCATAACGTTTCTGCTCGAACAGGAAGCTGCCGTAATTGTTCAGCAGCCGAGGGTCGGCAGGACGCGAGGCCAAAGCCTTGTGGAAATATTGATCGGCCAACTCAGGCTCAGCCTGGGCCTGGAACACCAAAGCCAATGCGGCATTCGCGTCGGCATCATCGCTGTCCAGTTCGAGGGCCTTTTTCAACGGCACCTTGGCCTGCTCGCTCATGCCTTGCCGCAAATAACCCAAGCCCAGTTGCACATAGGCAACTCGCGCCTCGTCACGGCCTTTACCCGTCTGCAGCGGGCTGTCATGGCCCGATGAAACACAACCGGCCGCGAGGCCGGTAACTAGCAAAAGCAGCGCAAGGCGCAAGGGCATAGAGATCCTCTCTCAGATTCGATTCACAGCAATTTGCGGCAAATCTTCGGCGGCGTTAAGTTCGCGCACGGCGATATAACGTTCGCTACGGCGGGTGCGGTCCATCACCTGCCCTACCAATTGGCCACAGGCGGCGTCGATGTCTTCACCACGCGTGGTGCGTACGGTGACGTTGTAGCCGGCCTGGTGCAGTTGATCCTGGAAACGGCGGATAGCATTGTTGCTCGGCCGCTCGTAGCCAGAATGTGGAAACGGGTTAAACGGAATCAGGTTGATCTTGCACGGGGTGTTCTTGAGCAACTCGATCATCTCGACGGCGTGCTCAACCTTGTCGTTGATGTCCTTGAGCATGGTGTACTCAATGGTCAACACACGCTTCTCGCCCAAAGTCGCCATGTAACGCTGGCAAGATTCGAGCAGCATCTTAAGCGGATACTTCTTGTTGATCGGCACCAATTGATTACGCAATGCGTCATTGGGCGCGTGCAGCGACAACGCCAGGGAGACGTCGATGTGCTTGGCCAGCTCATCGATCATCGGCACTACGCCTGAGGTCGACAGGGTCACACGGCGCTTGGAAATGCCGTAGCCCAGGTCGTCCATCATCAGGTGCATGGCCGCAATCACGTTGTCGAAGTTCAGCAGCGGCTCACCCATGCCCATCATCACCACGTTGGTGATGGCACGGTCGACGGTTGCCGGGACGCTGCCAAAGGATTTGTTGGCAATCCACACCTGGCCGATGACTTCGGCGGCGGTGAGGTTGCTATTGAAGCCTTGCTTGCCGGTGGAGCAGAAACTGCAGTCCAGGGCACAGCCTGCCTGGGACGAAACGCACAAAGTGCCGCGCTTGCCCTGGGGAATGTAGACGGTCTCGACGCAGCTGCCGGACGCCACGCGCACCACCCACTTACGGGTGCCGTCGCTGGAGATGTCCTCGCTGACCACTTCGGGACCACGGACCTCAGCAATGGCCTTGAGCTTATCGCGCAAGGCCTTGCTGACGTTCGTCATGGCGTCGAAATCGTCGACACCAAAGTGGTGAATCCACTTCATTACCTGACCGGCACGGAAACGCTTCTCCCCGATTGAGTCGAAGAATTTCTCCATTTCCGGCTGAGTCAGACCCAGCAGGTTGGTTTTAACAGTCGATGTAGTCATGGATTCACCCTCACTCTTTAAGCCGATGCTTAGCGAGCGGTTACTTCAGTAGCAGCGAAAAAGTACGAGATTTCGCGAGCAGCAGCGGCTTCGGAGTCCGAACCGTGAACAGCGTTGGCGTCGATGGACTCAGCGAAGTCAGCACGGATGGTGCCGGCAGCTGCTTCTTTAGGGTTGGTAGCGCCCATCAGCTCACGGTTCAGAGCGATAGCGTTTTCGCCTTCCAGAACCTGAACAACAACAGGACCGGAGATCATGAAGGCAACCAGGTCGCCGAAGAAACCACGAGCGCTGTGCTCAGCGTAGAAGCCTTCAGCTTCAGCTTTGGACAGTTGCTTGAGTTTCGAAGCTACAACCTTCAGGCCGGCTTTTTCGAAACGAGTGGTGATCTCGCCGATGACGTTTTTTGCAACAGCGTCAGGCTTGATGATGGAGAAAGTACGTTGAACAGCCATGGTGTAACTCCAGAAACGGTAATTTACGAAAAATTAAACCCGCGAATTATACGCGGGTTATTGGGTATTGCCTAACTGCGTAATAAGGCGGCTCAGTCTGCTTCTTCGATCCACAGGCCTTGAATCGCCTCCAGAACCTTTTCGCCACCCCGGTCGGGGATGTCGTCAAAGTCCGGCAGCTCCATCACCAGATTGCGCAGCTTGACGAAGTTGACCGTCAGAGGATTGACCTCAGGGTGGGCTTCAGCAAGTTGTATAGCGATTTCTTGTACATCAACCCATTTCAGGCTCATGACATTTCCTTGAATCAATGCGGTGCTTCAGCCGCATGGTTGAGGGAATATTTCGGAATTTCGACGGTGATGTCTTCGGTCCCAACCTTTGCCTGACAGCTTAGGCGAGAAGTCGCTTCGAGGCCCCACGCGCGGTCCAGAAAGTCTTCTTCCAGCTCATCCGCTTCTTCAAGCGAGTTGAAACCCTCGCGAATCACGCAGTGGCAGGTGGTGCAGGCGCAAACACCGCCGCAGGCACTCTCGATCTCGATGTGGTTGTCATGGGCAACTTCGAGGATGGACTTGCCGGTCTCAGCCTCCACGACCATACCGTCCGGGCAATGCTCGGCGTGTGGCAGAAAAATGACCTGCGGCATTAATTATTCCTCGATTTCATTCAGGTTGCGCCCGGCCAGTGCGGCTTTCACCGTCTGATCCATGCGGCGGGCGGCAAAGGCATCAGTCACTTGCGACAGGCGCTTGGTCTGCTGCTCGATGGCGTAACCATCGTTGCCTTTCATCAGTTCGGCCAGTTCCTGCATCTGCAGGTCGATGACCATGCGCTCTTCGGCGTCCAACAGGCGCTCGCCGTCGGTGTCGAGAGCGCCTTGTACGGCCTCAAGCAAGCGCTGCGCATCAACTTGCTGTTCACGCAGTACGCGGGCGACTTTATCGTCACCGGCGTACTGGAACGAGTCCTTGAGCATTTTGGCGATTTCGCCGTCGGTCAGGCCGTAGGACGGCTTGACCTGGATGCTGGCTTCTACGCCCGAACCCAGTTCACGCGCAGCCACGCTGAGCAGACCATCGGCGTCAACCTGGAAGGTCACGCGAATTTTCGCTGCACCGGCCACCATCGCCGGAATGCCGCGCAATTCAAAGCGTGCCAGGGAACGGCAGTCGCTGATCAGCTCGCGCTCACCCTGCAGCACATGAATCATCATGGCCGTCTGGCCATCTTTATACGTGGTGAAGTCCTGGGCGCGGGCAACGGGGATGGTAGTGTTGCGTGGAATCACCTTCTCCATCAGGCCGCCCATGGTTTCCAGCCCCAGGGACAACGGGATCACGTCGAGCAGCAGCAATTCGCCACCGTCGCGCTTGTTGCCGGCCAGGGTATCGGCCTGGATGGCGGCGCCGATGGCGACCACTTGATCCGGATCGATTTCGGTCAGCGGCTGGCGACCAAATGCCTCAGCAACGGCTTCGCGCACACGCGGCACACGGGTCGAACCGCCGACCATGACCACGGCAGCCACGTCTTCCAGCTCAACACCGGAATCACGTACCGCACGGCGACAGGCTTTAAGGCTGCGAGCGACCATCGGCTCGATCAGCGCGTCGAAGGCTTCGCGCGTCAGCTGGGCCGACCAGGAACCGTAGGAAACATCGACAGAACGGGCGTCAGTCAGCGCTTCTTTGGCCGCACAGGCGGTTTGCAGCAAATGACGCTGCTCGCCCGGGTCAAGGTCGGCGGACAAACCGGCGCTGGTGATGATCCAGCCGGCAATGGCGTGATCGAAGTCATCGCCGCCCAGGGCGGTATCGCCACCGGTGGCCAGCACTTCGAACACACCGCCGGTCAGGCGCAGGATCGAAATATCAAAGGTGCCGCCACCCAGGTCGTAAATTGCAACCAGGCCTTCGGCGTGCTGATCCAGGCCATAGGCCACAGCGGCGGCCGTCGGCTCATTGAGCAGGCGAAGCACGTTCAGACCGGCGAGTTTCGCCGCGTCCTTGGTGGCTTGGCGCTGAGCGTCGTCAAAATACGCAGGCACGGTGATCACCGCGCCGACCAGTTCGCCGCCCAAGGTGGTTTCCGCGCGCTGGCGCAGCACCTTGAGGATATCGGCCGACACTTCCACCGGGCTTTTGGGGCCCTGGACGGTGTCGATGAATGGCATATGCGATTCGCCACCGACAAAGCGATACGGCAGCTGGTCGCCCAATTGCTTGACGTCGGACAGACCACGACCCATCAAGCGCTTGACCGACAGCACGGTGTTCAAAGGATCGGAGGACGCCGCCAGCTTGGCCGACTCACCGACTTCAATATGGTCAGCGTGATAGCGCACGGCCGACGGCAGGATAACCTGGCCATCGGCGTCGGGCAGCGGTTCGGACAGGCCGCTGCGCAAGGCGGCGACCAGGGAATTGGTGGTGCCCAGGTCAATCCCGACCGCCAGGCGACGCTGGTGCGGTTGAGGGCTTTGGCCGGGTTCGGCGATCTGCAGTAGGGCCATGGTAATCAGGTCTTATCTGTCTATCAGGCGTGCACGGGCAGCACTGGGTTAATCGTCGAGGCGCTCTTCTAGCTGGCGCACTTCGTAGGTGAGCTTGTCGAGGAACTGCATGCGCCGCATCAGGCGTTCGGCCTGTTCACGTTGCGCTGCATCATCCCAACAGGCTGCGAAGCTTTCGTTGAGCTCATCCTGGGCCACTTTCAGACGGCGCTTGAAGACTGCGACACCGGCCACATCGGCTTCGTCCTGCAAGTCTTCGAGTTCTTCGCGCCACTGCATCTGCTGCATCAGGAAGTCCGGGTCGTGCACCGTGACTTCAATCGTCAACTCGCCACCATTCATCGCGAGCAGGTAACGCGCGCGTTTCGGGGGGCTTTTAAGCGTCTGATAGGCTTCATTGAGGCTGGCCGACTTCTCCAGCGCCAGGCGTTGCTCACGCTCGGAAGCGTCAGCGAAGCGGTCCGGATGCACGCCACGCGCCAATTCTCGGTAGCGCGTGGCAAGCTGCTCGAGGTCCAGCCGAAAGCTCGGCTGCAGCTCGAATAAAGCGAAATGACAAGGAGTACCCACAGATAGCCTCAGATGTTGAAGCTTTCGCCGCAGCCACATTCACCGCGCACGTTTGGGTTGTTGAACTTGAAGCCTTCGTTCAACCCTTCCTTGACGAAATCGAGCTCGGTGCCGTCCAGGTAGGTAAGGCTTTTAGGGTCGATGATCACTTTCTCGCCGTGACTTTCGAACACCTGATCCTCTTCGACCACCTCGTCGACAAACTCCAGCACGTAGGCAAGGCCGGAACAGCCCGTGGTGCGAACACCCAGACGAATCCCCTCACCTTTACCGCGCCCATTCAGGGAGCGGCGAATGTGCTGCGCAGCCGCTTCTGTCATGCTGATAGCCATCGTTGACTCCTTACTCGTCGCCAAATGCTTAGATCAAGCCTTTCTTCTGCTTGTAGTCGCGAACGGCCGCCTTGATGGCGTCTTCTGCGAGTACGGAGCAGTGAATTTTCACTGGCGGCAAGGCCAGTTCTTCGGCCAGCTGGGTGTTGCTGATGGTGACAGCCTCATCCAGGGTCTTGCCTTTCATCCACTCGGTCGCGAGGGAGCTTGAGGCAATGGCGGAACCGCAGCCGTAAGTCTTGAACTTGGCGTCTTCGATAACGCCAGCGTCGTTGACCTTGATCTGCAGGCGCATAACGTCGCCGCACGCCGGAGCGCCGACCATGCCAGTGCCGACATCAGGGTCTTCCGCGTTCATCTTGCCGACGTTGCGCGGGTTTTCGTAGTGGTCGATGACCTTTTCGCTGTAAGCCATGGTACTGAATCCTCACTCATCAGGGCCGCTCTGGAACCCTGTAAAAACGCCTGCGTTTTCCGCCACGTTCCTACAGAGCTTGGGTGGCGGCTTCTATATTTAGTGTGCCGCCCACTCGATCTTGGAAATGTCGACACCGTCTTTGTACATGTCCCACAGCGGCGACAGAACGCGCAGCTTGTTGACGGCTTCGCAGACTTTCTGCGCGGCGTAGTCGACTTGCTCTTCGGTGGTGAAACGGCCGAACGTAAAGCGGATCGAGCTGTGTGCCAATTCGTCGTTGCGGCCCAGGGCGCGCAGCACGTACGAAGGCTCAAGCGAGGCCGAGGTACAGGCCGAACCGGACGAAACCGCCAGGTCCTTGAGCGCCATGATCAGCGACTCGCCTTCGACGTAGTTGAAGCTCAAATTCAGGTTGTGCGGTACACGGGCGGTCATGCTGCCGTTGATGTACAGCTCTTCAAGGTTCTCGACCTGCTTATAGAAGCGATCGCTCAACGCCTTGATGCGCACGTTTTCGGCAGCCATGTCTTCTTTGGCTACACGGAAGGCTTCACCCATGCCGACGATCTGGTGGGTCGCCAGGGTGCCGGAACGCATGCCGCGCTCGTGACCGCCGCCGTGCATGGTGGCTTCGATGCGCACGCGAGGCTTGCGGCTCACGTACAGCGCGCCGATGCCTTTAGGACCGTAGGTCTTGTGGGCGGAGAACGACATCAGGTCGACTTTCAGTTTCGACAGGTCGATGTCGACCTTGCCGGTGGACTGAGCCGCGTCGACATGCAGCAGGATGCCCTTGGAACGGGTCAGCTCGCCGATGGCTTCAATGTCGTTGATGGTGCCGATTTCGTTGTTCACGTGGATCACGGAAACCAGGATGGTGTCTTCACGCAGCGCGGCTTCGATCATGGCCGGGGTGACGATGCCGTCGGTGGTTGGCTCGAGGTAGGTGACCTCAAAACCTTCACGCTCCAGTTGGCGCATGGTGTCGAGGACAGCCTTGTGCTCAATCTTGGTGGTGATCAGGTGTTTGCCTTTGGTCGCGTAGAAATGCGCCGCGCCCTTGATTGCCAGGTTGTCGGACTCGGTAGCACCGGAGGTCCAGACGATTTCGCGTGGGTCGGCGCCCACCAGGTCAGCAACCTGGCGACGAGCATTCTCGACCGCTTCCTCGGCTTTCCAGCCGAACACGTGGGAACGGGAGGCCGGGTTGCCGAAGTTTCCGTCAACCAGCAGGCATTCGCTCATCTTTTGCGCGACACGCGGATCAACCGGGGTGGTCGCTGAGTAATCAAGGTAAATCGGCAATTTCATGGACTTTCTCCTAAATCAGGCTGGCTGGCGTGCCGTTAGCTCTGCGGCTGTCACTCGACGGCGGACGCTTCGATCTTGTCCAGACGCGGCGCCTTGGTGTTGCAACGGCGCTGGTCCTGACGCTGGGCTACTTCTTGCACCTCACGGCGAGTCACAAGATCAGCCAAGCTGATACCACTCAAAAACTCATGGATCTGCAGGCTCAAGTCACACCACAAGTGGTGCGTCAGGCAGGTGTCGCCGGCGTGGCAATCACCCAAACCCTGGCATTTGGTGGCATCGACGGATTCGTTGACCGCGTCAATCACCTGGGCTACTTGAATGCCCTGCATGTCACGGGACAGTTGGTAGCCACCACCCGGCCCACGTACGCTGGAAACCAAGTTGCTACGGCGCAATTTGGCAAACAGCTGTTCGAGGTAGGACAGGGAAATGCCTTGGCGCTCGGAGATATCGGCCAGGGACACCGGCCCAGTTTGCGCGTGCAAGGCCAGGTCAAGCATGGCGGTTACCGCGTATCGGCCTTTTGTAGTCAGTCTCATGGACAAGTACCAAGGTGTTTCAGAATGGGAGCAAGTATGCGATTCCCGAGTATTTAAGTCAACTATAAGACCTAGTACTTTAGTCAGGATTACCCGTAAAAAGGGCGCGCGAATCATAGCAGGATGGGGTGGGATCGAACAGCGGGAACAGGGCCCAAGCCTTATCTCAAGACCAGTGGAGATCAAATGTGGGAGCTGGCTTGCCCTCGAAAGTGGTGGATCAGCAATGAAAGGGTGGCTGGCAGACCGCTATCGCAGGCAAGCCAGCTCCCACAGGGGCCGCGCTCACCCAGCCTTGGTTGTGGCGTGTTCGCTCTTGATCTCAGCGAAGTCTTCTTCGCGCAGCGAAGGCAGATCTTTCGCACAATAGCTGCTGCCCAGCTCCTTCAACGCGCCGCACATGCCGTCCAGCTTGCCGTCAACTGCCTGCAAGTGGTCAAGCAATTGCCCAATGGCACGCGCCACGGGGTCAGGCATGTCTTCGCTGACGCCGTAAGCATCGAAGCCGATCTTCTCAGCCATGGCCTTGCGCTTGGCTTCCTGCTCGTCGCCGACTTCCGGCTTGACGATGATCCGCCCAGGAATGCCCACAACGGTGGCGCCAGGCGGCACGGCCTTGGTCACCACAGCATTGGAACCTACTTTGGCACCGGCACCCACCGTAAAGGGACCGAGCACCTTGGCGCCCGCCCCTACCACCACGCCATCACCCAAAGTCGGGTGGCGCTTGCCTTTATTCCAGGTGGTGCCACCCAGCGTCACGCCTTGATACAGGGTCACGTCATCACCGATTTCGGCGGTCTCGCCAATCACAATGCCCATGCCATGGTCGATAAAGAAGCGACGCCCCACCTTGGCACCCGGGTGAATCTCGATGCCGGTCAACCAGCGGCCGAAGTTCGACACCACGCGCGCCAGCCATTTCCAGCCCATGCCCCACAACGCGCCGGACAGGCGGTGAATCCAGATCGCGTGCATGCCCGGGTAGCAGGTCAGCACTTCAAAGGCGTTGCGCGCCGCCGGGTCACGGTGGAAAACACTCTGGATATCTTCTCGCAAACGCTCGAACATTTTTAATCCTTCCGCTTAAGCAGCTCGCCACGGGCCGCTTTCTGGGTTTCCGTGAGGATGCCACGCAATATATTCATCTCTGCTCGACTGACCGAGCTGCGCCCGTACAAGCGACGCAGGCGCGCCATCAAGTGCCGTGGTTTCTCCGGATCGAGGAATTCGATGGCCACCAGGGTTTGCTCCAGGTGCTCATAGAATCGCTCCAGCTCGTCCATCGTGGCCAGTTCGCCACTCTTGGTCGATGCGACTTCATCCTTTTCTACCTTGCTCGGCTGACCTTCAGCGGCCAGCCAGGCCATGCGCACTTCATAACTCAATACCTGCACCGCCGCCCCGAGGTTCAGCGAACTGAATTCAGGGTCTGATGGAATGTGCACATGGTAATGACATCGCTGCAGCTCTTCATTGGTGAGGCCGGAGTCTTCACGGCCGAATACCAAGGCGATTTCTGCGCCGCCGGCAGCTTCTTCCACTACTTTGGTGCCGCACTCGCGCGGATCCAGCAGCGGCCAGGGGATGCGACGGTCGCGGGCGCTGGTGCCGAGCACTAGGTTGCAGCCGACCAAGGCGTCTTCCAGCGTGGCGACGACCTGGGCTTTTTCGAGGATGTCATTGGCGCCGGATGCACGGGCATCGGCCTCGTGGTGCGGGAACACGCGCGGCTCGACCAGCACCAGGCGCGTCAGCCCCATGTTTTTCATGGCTCGCGCCACCCCGCCGATGTTGCCGGGATGACTGGTATTGACCAAAACGACACGAATGTTTTGCAGCAAGGGAGGCGCTCTCGGACACGGGAAAGGGGAGCAAATCTTACAGAACAGCCTAAGGTTATGCCATGAAAGCTAACGTCGTCCTTCACCTGAAGAAAGTTTCTGCTAGAATGCCCGGCTTTCTTTAACAACCTTAGGTGACACATCCATGCAGCCCATGCTGAATATCGCGCTGCGCGCCGCCCGCAGCGCCAGTGAATTGATCTTCCGCTCCATCGAGCGCCTGGATACCATCAAGGTCGACGAAAAAGACGCCAAGGATTATGTGTCCGAGGTGGATCGCGCCGCCGAACAGAAAATCATCGACGCTCTGCGCAAGGCCTACCCTACCCACGGCATCCTCGGCGAAGAAACCGGTTTGCACAAAGGCAGCGGCGAAGGCGAAGACTACCTGTGGATCATCGACCCACTGGATGGCACCACCAACTTCCTGCGCGGCATTCCACACTTTGCCGTGAGCATTGCCTGCAAATACCGCGGCCGCCTGGAACACGCAGTGGTTCTGGACCCGGTTCGCCAGGAAGAATTCACCGCCAGCCGCGGCCGTGGGGCCCAGTTGAATGGTCGCCGTCTGCGTGTCAGCGGTCGCACCAGCCTGGACGGCGCCCTGCTGGGCACGGGCTTCCCGTTCCGTGACGACCAGATGGACAACCTGGAAAACTACCTGGGCATGTTCCGCGCCCTGGTTGGCCAGACCGCCGGTATCCGTCGCGCTGGCGCAGCCAGCCTGGACCTGGCCTATGTAGCTGCCGGTCGTTTTGATGCGTTCTGGGAGTCGGGCCTGTCCGAGTGGGACATGGCCGCAGGCGCCCTGCTGATTCAAGAAGCTGGCGGTTTGGTGAGCGACTTCACTGGCGGCCACGACTTCCTTGAGAAAGGCCACGTCGTTGCCGGTAACACCAAGTGCTTCAAGGCTGTACTGACGGCGATCCAGCCGCACCTGCCGGCTTCGCTGAAGCGCTAAGCGAGCGGGCACAAAAAAGCACCCCGAGGGGTGCTTTTTTTATGCCTGTCATTTGGGCGATACGGCAATTCCAGCGTCACCCATACCCAATGTGGGAGCGGGCTTGCTCGCGAAAGCGGTAGCCAGTCAATAAATCTGTTGATTGACACTCCGCGTTCGCGAGCAAGCCCGCTCCCACATTTTGAACCGCGCTCGGCCTGGAATTACTGCTGGTTTTGCCCCAGGACCAAACGACCTTCTTTATCCACTGGAATCTGGCCACCTGGATCACGGTCCATGCGCACCGAACCTTCTTTGCCATCCAGGGTGTACCGCACGTCATAGCCGACAACCTTGTCGCTGATGTCGTTGACGGTGTTACAACGGGTTTGTGTGGTGGTGTAGGTATCGCGGTTCTGCATGCCTTCCTGAACCTTGTTACCGGCGTAACCGCCACCCACCGCACCGGCTACAGTCGCCAGCTTCTTGCCATTACCGCCACCGACCTGGTTGCCCAACAGGCCACCGGCCAGCGCACCAACCACGGTGCCGACGATTTGATGTTGATCCTGCACCGGCTTCTGCCGGGTTACGGCGACGTCCTTGCAGACCTCGCGCGGGGTTTTAATCTGGGTCTTCACCGGCTGCACCGCCAGCACTTGCGCATACTCAGGGCCGCTTTTTACCAGGCTGTAGGTGGCAACAGCACCCCCGGCAGTCACACCGACAGCACCCAATACCGCACCAACCAGCAACGACTTGTTCACGTGAACCTCCTGACCATCACAAACGGACCGAAACGTCCGCGCTATACCCAGCCTTGGAGCAAAAAAAAAGGCGCGAGTTCAATACTCGCGCCTTCTTTGTAACAGCGTGTCAACAAGCGCCCGTCAAGGACGGTCGTCGACCTCCTTGCCGGTAGCGGCAGGAGGGATCAAGTCTTCACTGTTGAGGTTCAGCCAGATCAGCACCACGTTGGCGATGTAGATCGACGAGTAGGTACCCGCCAGAACGCCGATAAACAGCGCCAGGGAGAAGCCCCACAGGTTGTCGCCACCGAAGATCATCAACGCAGCAATCGCCAGCAAGGTGGAGATCGATGTCGCCATGGTCCGCAGCAGGGTCTGGGTCGTCGAGACGTTGATGTTCTCGATTAGCGACGCCTTGCGCAGTACGCGGAAGTTTTCACGCACCCGATCGAATACCACGATGGTGTCGTTGAGCGAATAACCAATGATCGCCAGCACCGCCGCCAACACCGTCAGGTCGAAGGTGATCTGGAAGTACGCGAGGATACCCACGGTCACGATCACGTCGTGGATCAGCGACACAATTGCGCCGACGCCGAACTTCCACTGAAAGCGGAACGCCAGGTAGATCATGATGCCGACCAGCGCCATCAGCATGCCGAGGCCGCCCTGGTCGCGCAGCTCTTCACCCACCTGCGGGCCTACGAACTCAACGCGCTTGACCGACGCCGGGTTGTCGCCGCCGACCTTCTGCAAGGCTTCGGCTACCTGGTGACCCAGTTGCGGGTCTTCACCTGGCATACGCACCAGCAGGTCGGTGGTCGCACCAAAGCTCTGCACGATGGCTTCGTGATAGCCGGCCTTGACCAGCTCGTTGCGCACCAGCGTAACGTCGGCCGGCTTCTCGTAGGTCAGCTCGATGAGCGTACCGCCGGTGAAGTCCAGACCGTAGTTCAGGCCCTTATGGAACCAGCTGAACAGCGCCAGAACGGTAAGGAGCACAGTGACGCCGAACGCAATGTTGCGAACGCCCATGAAGTTGATTGTACGTAACATGGCAGCCCCTTAAATCCACAACTTCTTGAAGTCACGCCCGCCAAAGATCAGGTTGACCATTGCGCGGGTCACCATGATGGCCGTGAACATCGAGGTAAAGATACCGAGGGACATGGTGACCGCAAAACCTTTGACCGGGCCGGTGCCCATGGCAAAGAGAATCCCGCCGACCAGCAAAGTGGTCAAGTTGGAGTCGAGAATAGCGGTAAATGCCCGGCCGAAGCCTTCGTTGATTGCACGTTGTACGGTCATGCCCGCCGCGATCTCTTCACGAATCCGCGAGAAGATCAGTACGTTGGCGTCTACCGCCATACCCATGGTGAGTACGATACCGGCGATGCCTGGCAGGGTCAGCGTAGCGCCCAGCAGCGACATCAGCGCCAGCAGCATGACCATGTTGCCCGCCAGGGCCACGGTGGCGATGATACCGAAGAAGCGGTAGATGGCGATGATGAACAGCGACACGAACAGCATGCCCCACAAGGCTGCGTCGATACCCTTGGTGATGTTGTCAGCACCCAGGCTCGGGCCAATGGTGCGCTCTTCAGCGAAGTACATCGGCGCCGCCAGACCACCGGCACGCAGCAGCAGTGCCAGCTCGGACGATTCGCCCTGGCCGTTCAGGCCCGTGATGCGGAATTGAGCACCCAGCGGCGACTGGATGGTCGCCAGGCTGATGATCTTCTTCTCTTCCTTGAAGGTCTGCACCGGCACGTCTTTCTCGACGCCGTTGACCACTTGCTTGGTGTAGGTGGTGATCGGGCGCTGCTCGATGAAGATCACCGCCATGCTGCGACCAACGTTGCTGCGCGTGGCGCGGCTCATCAATTCGCCGCCATGACCATCCAGACGAATGTTCACTTCAGGCGTGCCGTGCTCGCCAAAACCTGCCTTGGCGTCGGTGACCTGGTCGCCGGTGATGATCAAGCCACGCTCGATCAACGCTGGAGGACGGTTACCTTCACGGAACTCGAATTCTTCGGCAGTCGCGCGAGAAGCACCCGGCTCAGCAGCCAGACGGAACTCCAGGTTGGCGGTCTTACCCAGGATACGCTTGGCTTCAGCAGTGTCCTGCACGCCCGGCAGCTCAACCACAATGCGGTTGGCGCCTTGACGCTGAACAATCGGCTCAGCCACACCCAGCTCGTTGACGCGGTTACGTACCGTGGTCAAGTTCTGCTTGATGGAGTATTCGCGGATTTCCGCCAGCTTGGCTGGGGTCATCGCCAGACGCAGTACAGGTTGACCATTGAGGTCGGCCGGCACGATGTCAAAATCGTTGAAGTTCTTGCGGATCAGCGCACGGGCCTGTTCGCGGGACGCTTCGTCAGAGAAGCCCAGCTGGATGGCACCGTTGAGCTGCGGCAGGCTGCGATAACGCAACTTCTCTTTGCGCAGCAGGCTCTTCACATCGCCTTCGTAGACTTTCAGGCGTGCGTCGAGGGCTTTGTCCATGTCGACTTCCAACAGGAAGTGCACACCACCGGACAAGTCCAGACCCAGCTTCATCGGGTGCGCGCCAATGCTGCGCAGCCACTTTGGCGTGGTCTGTGCCAGGTTCAGCGCGACAACGTAGTCGTCACCCATGACCTTGCGCACAACGTCTTTGGCCGGTAATTGGTCTTCTGCCTTGGTCAGGCGCAACAAGCCGCCCTTCGCATCAGCCGCCAATGTTGCCGCTTTAACCTGAATGCCCGCGTCGGTGAGCGCTTTGCTCGCGCGTTCCAGGTCAGCCTGATTGACTTGCAGCGAAGTGCTGGCGCCCGTGATCTGGATCGCAGGGTCATCAGGATAAAGATTGGGAGCGGAATAAATAAAACCGATCGCCAGCACCGCCAGGATCAGTACGTATTTCCACAGAGGGTATTTGTTCAGCATCACGCCGCCCGCTTATAACGCGGGGCGCCTTGCGCGCCCCGTCGATTGGTAAAGGTTGTTACTCAGATCGCTTTGAGCGTGCCTTTTGGCAACGTGGCGGCGATGGCGCCCTTCTGGAACTTCATTTCTACGGTGTCGGAGACTTCCAGAACCACGAAAGCATCGGAAACCTTGGTGATCTTGCCGGCGATGCCGCCAGTGGTCACAACTTCGTCGCCTTTTTGCAGGCTGCCCAGCAGGTTTTTCTGCTCTTTGGCGCGCTTGGCCTGTGGACGCCAGATCATCAGGTAGAAAATAACCAGGAAGCCGACCAGGAAAATCCACTCAAAACCACCGCCCATAGGGCCGGCAGCGGCAGGCGCAGCGGCGTCAGCCATGGCATTAGAGATAAAAAAGCTCATTTAGCACTCCAGTTGCAAATAGTGAATCTTAGGGTCGGAAAACTCAGTCCAAGGGCGGCACAGGGAGCCCGCGCTTGGCATAGAAGGCATCGACGAAGGCGGCCAATGTACCCTGTTGAATAGCCTCGCGCAAACCAGCCATCAGGACTTGGTAGTGACGCAAATTGTGGATGGTATTCAACATGCTACCCAGCATTTCCCCGCACTTGTCCAGATGGTGCAGATAAGCGCGCGAGAAGTTCTGGCAGGTGTAGCAGTCACAGGTGGGATCCAGCGGCGAATCATCATGGCGATGGAACGCGTTACGGATCTTCAGCACGCCTGTATCGATGAACAGATGCCCATTGCGGGCATTACGGGTTGGCATCACGCAATCGAACATGTCCACACCGCGGCGCACACCCTCTACGAGATCCTCCGGTTTGCCAACGCCCATAAGGTAACGAGGTTTGTCAGCCGGCATCAGGCCTGGCAGGTAATCCAGCACCTTGATCATCTCGTGCTTGGGCTCGCCCACCGACAAACCGCCGATGGCCAGGCCGTCAAAGCCAATCTTGTCCAGGCCTTCCAGCGAGCGCTTGCGCAGGCTTTCGTGCATGCCGCCCTGAACGATACCGAACAGCGCCGCGGTGTTGTCGCCGTGGGCATTCTTCGAACGCTGAGCCCAGCGCAACGACAGCTCCATGGAGATACGCGCCACGTCTTCGTCCGCCGGGTACGGCGTGCATTCGTCAAAGATCATCACGATGTCGGAGCCCAGGTCGCGCTGCACCTGCATCGACTCTTCCGGGCCCATGAACACCTTGGAACCGTCGACCGGCGAGGCGAAGGTCACGCCCTCCTCCTTGATCTTGCGCATGGCGCCCAGGCTGAACACCTGGAAACCACCGGAGTCGGTGAGGATCGGGCCCTGCCACTTCATGAAGTCATGCAGGTCGCCATGCTTCTTGATCACTTCCGTGCCCGGGCGCAGCCACAGGTGGAAGGTGTTGCCGAGGATGATTTCGGCGCCGGTGGCGACGATGTCACGCGGCAGCATGCCTTTGACGGTGCCGTAAGTCCCCACGGGCATGAAAGCCGGGGTTTCGACGGTGCCGCGCGGAAACGTGAGGCGACCACGACGAGCCTTGCCATCCGTGGCCAACAATTCAAACGACATACGACTCATAGTTGTTCCTCAGGGCCCGCTTCTTTAGGAGCAGTCGGCGCAGGGTTTCGGGTGATAAACATCGCATCACCGTAGCTGAAAAAACGGTACTCGTTGGCGATAGCAGCTTGATAAGCGGCCATGGTTTCCGGGTAACCGGCAAATGCCGACACCAGCATCAACAGCGTGGATTCCGGCAAATGGAAGTTGGTCACCAGGCAATCGACCACATGAAACGGCCGGCCCGGGAAGATAAAGATATCGGTGTCGCCGCTGAACGGCTTGAGCACGCCATCACGCGCCGCACTCTCCAACGACCGCACGCTGGTGGTGCCCACCGCCACAACACGACCGCCGCGCGCCTTGCACGCCGCCACCGCATCCACCACTTCCTGGCTGACTTCCAGCCACTCGCTGTGCATATGGTGGTCTTCGATGTTATCCACACGCACCGGCTGAAACGTGCCGGCCCCCACGTGCAGAGTCACGTAGGCGCTTTCGACGCCTTTGGCGGCGATCGCATCCAGCAGCGGCTGGTCAAAGTGCAGCCCGGCCGTCGGCGCGGCAACAGCACCCAGGCGCTGGGAGTACACCGTTTGGTAGCGCTCGCGGTCCGCGTCTTCGTCGGGGCGGTCTATATAAGGAGGCAACGGCATATGGCCGACGCGTTCCAACAGCGGCAACACCTCTTCGGCAAACTTGAGCTCGAACAGCGCGTCATGGCGCGCGACCATCTCGGCCTCGCCACCGCCATCGATCAGGATGCTCGAGCCCGGTTTCGGCGACTTGCTGGAGCGCACATGGGCCAGCACGCGATGGCTGTCCAGGACCCGCTCGACCAGAATTTCCAGCTTGCCGCCGGACGCTTTCTGGCCAAACAGCCGTGCCGGAATCACCCGGGTATTGTTGAACACCATCAGATCGCCTGGGCGCAAATGCTCAAGCAAATCAGTGAATTGACGGTGTGCGAGGGCACCGCTCACCCCGTCCAGGGTCAGCAGTCGACTGGCGCGACGCTCGGCCAAAGGGTGGCGAGCGATCAGCGAATCAGGGAGCTCAAAAGTAAAGTCAGCAACGCGCATGATGGGGTTCGTCTAGCAGGGCCGGGAAGTCTAGCGGAAATAGTGAAAATAGACCATGAAACGTGATTGACCAACGGTAATCTCATCTCTATACTTCGCCGCCATTGAGCCCTGATGGCGGAATTGGTAGACGCGGCGGATTCAAAATCCGTTTTCGAAAGGAGTGGGAGTTCGAGTCTCCCTCGGGGCACCATCTTAAAGAAAGACCTTGAAATTCAAGGTCTTTTTTTTCGCCTGTCGAAAAGTGAGCAGCCGCAGGCGAACGCAGACGTTAAGGAGCCGGGACCATGGAATTGACGCTGGAAGCTGTTGCCCTTTTTGCTCTCAAGCTGGTGCATGAGACCGAAGGCGCGAGCCCGATTCTGCGCGATGACCTGGTCATGGACGGGTATGAGCGCGAGGTATTCGGTTTGTTGGTGCGTCAGGGGGATTTGGCCACGATTCAACTCAAGCTTGATGAATGCCTAACGTTAGCACTCGACTCCTTGGGCGGCCCAAGCACGGTGATGGGGCGTGAGCTGCAACGGCTTGCGGTGGACGTGCGCCAAGCCCCGACACTGGAAGCACTCCACGCCCCGCTCAACGCACTCAAGGACTACCTGAAAGCCATCCTGTGACGCGCGACTTACCGCCGCCCCTCAACCGCCATCCGCAGCGCCAACCCCATCAACACCGAGCCCATCACCCAGCGCTGCACCACCTGCCAGCCCGGGCGGGTGACGAAGAACACCGCGATGGAGCCCGCCATCATGGCAATCAACGCGTTAACGCTCACGCTGATGGCAATCTGCGTAAAGCCCAGCACCAGGGACTGCGTCAGCACGCTGCCATGCCCGTTCGGGTCGATGAACTGCGGCAGTAGCGACAAATACATCACCGCCACTTTGGGGTTCAGCAGGTTGGTCACAAAGCCCATCATGAACAGCTTGCGCGGGCTGTCCTGGGGCAATTCCCGAACCTGAAAGGGCGAACGACCACCCGGCTTGACCGCCTGCCAGGCCAGGTACACCAGGTACAACGCCCCGCCGAGTCGCAGCGCGTCGTAGGCAAACGGCACCGCCATCACCAACGCGGTGATGCCCAATGCCGCGCAAAACATATAAACAAGGAAGCCCAACGCAACGCCGCCCAGTGAGATCAACCCGGCCGTGCGCCCCTGGCAAATCGAGCGGGAAATGAGGTAAATCATGTTCGGCCCGGGCGTGAGTACCATGCCGAGTGAGATCAGGCCGTAGGCCAGCCAGCTGGACAGTTCGGGCATGGTGTCGCTCCTTAAGAGTTGTGCTGGGCACCATGGTAGGGCGTTGAAAAGCAGGCCGTTAGATACAGATCCGCGAGCAAAACGTCATACACATAGACAAATAAAGAGACCTTGGCGCCCCAAGGTCTCTTTTACTGCCAACACTGATTCAACGGATGTACACCCTCCAATGTAGGAGCTGGCTTGCCTGCGAAGACGCCAGCCGCCACACCCTCAACTCACCCGCCTACACACCAACAGCGTCACCCTCCTCCATCACCCATTCGGCAACAGCCCATTGGCCAAATCATCCACCACCGCCTTCGCCATCTCCCCCAAATAATGCGCCGCCCAGGCGCAGCGATCCGTGCTGTTGTCCATGGCGGCACGCCAAGGTTGATCGCGCATTGATCACTGAAATTCTTGGCGCCGTTGGTTCGGCATGGAGCAGCGTCTCCGAAAATTTCGGGATGGTTTTTCCAAAGGGTGTTGAACGTGAGCATTCGGCGTATCCATCGCGTATTTGGCTCGCGACCGTAGCAAACGCTTAGGAGCTAAAGATGACCCAGGAGCAAATTCAGAACGGTCCTACCTGCCTGTAGGCACTAACATCAGCAACCCAACTCCCCATTTTTGGGTCGCTAGAAACCAGCTGACTTTTCCCACGCACACCATCGAACAAACCCGACATCAACCTCTGATCCCACCTCGTACGCTCACTCCCTCGCACAAGGAAGTGAGCCCGTCATGTCAGAACGCGTGTACCCCATCACCGAAGAAGAACAACTCAAACGACGAATCCTGATGCCGCAGCCGAAACGGGTGCCCTATTCGCCGCCCATGGTGTTGCTCGACCGAACACCTGCACCGGCGCCTACGCCCGCGAAGCTTCCCGGTTGCGTGTTCACCAAACCCTGCCAACTGCCCGACGGCATCATTCGCTACAACGACCCCAGCGGTTACGTACCGTTGGAGCTGATCAAGGATTACGGCCACTTCAGCCTGTTGGGTGGGCGCGAGGTGGACAGCCGAGGCGCGGTTGCTTTGCGCAAGATCAGCGGCAGTGCCCTGCCCGTTGGCTTGGGGCAGTTGGCGTTGCGTTCGGCGGTGGTGGAATCCGCAGCAACCGCCGCTGGCACTGTAGCCGGTGGTTTATTGGCGGGCTTGGTGGCGCTGGCTTGGCCGTCGGAGCTGGGTGATAGCGCGCTCTACAGCGAGGAGCAGTTGCGTTCGCTGCAACGGGCGCGGTCGCAGATGCGTTTGCATGTCGAGCAGCGTGGGGACGGTACGCTCAAGGGGTACGGGTTTTACACGGGCAACCATGCCGACTGGCAGATGATTGATGTGGTGCAGTTCCAAAGCCGTGGCGACCAGTTTGTGGCGGACTTGGGTGAGGGCGTGGAACTGATCTGGACGCCTGCGGTTGATCCGGGGGATACGCTGGGTATTCCGGCATTGGAAGCTGCGCCACAAGCGCCGGTGATTTGGATTTACCCCCCGACGGAGAAGGCCGCACAGATTCTGGTGAACCCGATTTATCCGCCGGAGTATCGGGACTTTATTCTGGTGTTTCCAGTGGAGTCGGGGGTTCGGCCGCTGTATGTGGTGGTTAGCGTTCGGGCTGGGGATCACAAGTACCACAAGGCGCCTAAAGCGGAGCAAATAACCGGATTTTTGAACCTGATAAAGGCAAAGCCTAAAACTCCAAAACAGGGCGGCGGTGGGTTAAGAGAACGCTGGATTGATGAAAAAGGGCGGACAATCTATGAATGGGATTCACAACACGGCGAGCTAGAAGCCTATCGAGCAAGTGATGGAAGCCACATCGGGGCATTCAGTCATATAACGGGCGAGCAACTGAAACCGGCAAACAAAAAACGAAACATCGCTAAATACTTGTGAGGCTATATGGGACTTAAAGTGAGATTAGATTGGTTCGACAAAACCACGGAATGGTTGGTTGGCACCGAAGACTCAAAGGATCTGGGGGAGGACTACTCCGTTGTCACAACGCTAGGGCTCTCGAAGGAGGAGGTAGTCAATAACGGCATGTTTGAACTGCGCCGGGAATGGCTATCGCTTGTGCAACCCTTATTCGCTCATGAAATCGCTCTTACAGACAGCGACTATTTCATAGCACTCGATTACGAAGATGCATAACTGTGACCTCACTTAGGAAAAATAAGACTCCATGCGCAGACTTTCACTAACAAACAAAAAGCTCCGCAACATCCCCAGGCGCCTAAGAGCCCTGAGCCGCTGGGCCGACAGCTTCGAAGGCTGTTTCTACGAAGAATTACCGCCTCAACCTGACTACGTAACCGAAAGAATCCCCGTCATCGAAAATCTTGTTGAGGGCAAACAAACCACACCGGAAATTCAGGCGCACTGTGCTCAACAGTTGATCAATGTCTCAGGCCATCTGCTTAAAGCGCGACCAGACGACGCCCCGGAATGCTGGGTTGTCGCCTGCGTCATGGTTCCGGATATGTTCTCAAGCCGCGTCTGTATCTACACCGATAAAGCTCGCTATCTCGGCCACACTCAACCTTTCGACTATGAGTACTTTCGCCAAGCTCGAATCACTGGCCGAAGCCTGGCCAAAGAATGGAGCCTGACCATCCCACCGGGGCTTCACGAAGTCGGCTTTCACTTCGTTCACGAGAATGAAGACGGAGATATCTTCGAGTCAGAGCACTGGTACTTCGGCGAGGTCAGCACGACAGACGAAGACCCAGGTGGTGAGCGCTGGAAGTACCAGACCTTCAGGTCCTTCCAGGCGCAGCACCCGCATTTGTTCGGCCCGATCTCTTAGCTCTACTTGGCCTAGTCACTGTCCCTCAACACACTATCTCCGTGTTTTCATGCGCTGTTCCGCGTCGCCTTCGCGGCGTACCAGACGGATTTTTTGCCGCTAGAGGCGCAAAGGACATAAGAGCGCAGCGATGCAAGTGCTTCGGTCAGTCAGGCGTACCGAGGCGATCCCATCGTAGCCTCGCTGGGGCTCGACAACTCCCACATTTGAGCCGGGGTTGATTCAGGTTTCGTTGAATACCAGCCGCGCGCGCAGGCCGCCCTGCTCCAGATTGTGCAGCGTAAGCCTGCATCCAATCTTCCCCACAATCATCTCTACAATCGCCAACCCCAGCCCAGCGCCATTAGCGTTATCCCGACTGTAAAACCGCTCAAACAACCGCTCCATTTCCGCTTCATCAATCCCCGGACCTTGGTCTTCCACGCTCAAGCAGTCAGCGTCGATCACCACTTTCACTTCACTGCCCGCAGGCGAAAAGTTAAGCGCATTGGTCACCAGGTTCTGCAACGCAATCGCCAGCGCCACCGGCTCAGTTTGCACCCAGCATTCTTCTTCCCCTTCCAGCACCAGCTCCACACCCTTCTCCATCGCCAGTGGCGTCAGCTCAGCCAGTTCTTCGCGCACCAGTTCCGTCAGTTGCACAGGCTTACACACGGGGTTGTTCAGTTGCGGTTCGATGCGCGCCATGGTCAGCAACTGGCTGCCAATACGCGTATCCAGCCACGATGGGCCTGACGTATTACGACCCTTACCGTTGGGGCTTCAACCCGCGGCCGATGATTGTACTGGTGGGCGCGGCGGCGTTACTGCTGCTCTGGCTGCGCAACACGTTGGCGGTGTGGATGCTGGCAGTGGGCACCCTGGCCTTCGCACTGCGGCTCAAGGCGTCGGAGAACTATTGGGATTACCTGATCGATCCGCTCCTGGCGGGCTACTGCGTATTCGTCGGGTTAATGCAACTCAACCTGTGGGAGCGGGCTTGCCCGCGAAGGCGGCGTGTCAGGCAACAACTTTGGCACTGATCAACCGCTTTCGCGGGCAAGCCCGCTCTCACCTTTGATCAGCGTCGTTTTGGAGATTGGGAAGGGTCACCGATGGCGGTCCGCTCCTGGCGGGCTACTGCATAGTCGCCGGGTTAATGCAACTCAACCTGTGGGAGCGGGCTTGCTCGCGAATGCGGCGTGTCAGGGAACCACGCTGGCACTGAACCACCGCTTTCGCGGGCAAGCCCGCTCCCACATTGGAGTGGTGTCGTTTTGGAAATTGGGAAGGGTCACTGATGGCGATCCGATTGGGTCGATCCGGTTCTGGCGGGCTACTGCGTAGTCGTCGGGTTAATGCAACTCAACCTGTGGGAGCGGGCTTGCCCGCGAATGCGGCGTGTCAGGCAACAACTTTGGCACTGATCAACCGCTTTCGCGGGCAAGCCCGCTCCCACCTTTGATCAGCGTCGTTTTGGAAATTGGGAAGGGTCACCGATGGCGATCCGCTCCTGGCGGGCTACTGCGTAGTCACTGGTTAACACGATCCAAACTGTGGGACCTGGCTTGCCTGCGAAGGCGGCGTGTCAGGCAACAACTTTGGCACTGATAGACCGCTTTCGCGAGCAAGCCCGCTCCCACATTGGAGTGATGTCGTTTTGGAAATTGGGAAGGGTCACTGATGGCGATCCGATTGGGTCGATCCGGTTCTGGCGGGCTACTGCGTAGTCACCCGGTTAATGCAACTCAAACTGTGGGAGCGGGCTTGCCCGCGAAGGCGGCGTGTCAGGCAACCACGCTGGCACTGAAGCACCGCTATCGCGGGCAAACCCGCTCCCACATTTGCTGTGTGGTGTTTGTGAGACTGAGTAGAGGTCAATGATGGGTGTGTTGCAATCACGCAGCCTGCGCTACGGCATGGGCGCGATCGGGTTGGTATTTGCGTTGCTGGCGGCTCTGCGGCTGGTGTTTTTGATCAGCTTTTCCGGTCTGGATTTAAACACCCCGGCGCTGGCGGAAACCCTGGGCATCGGCCTGCGTTTCGACCTGCGCCTGGCCGTGTTGATCATGTTGCCACTGGCCGTGCTGGCCTGGCTTCCCCGCTGGAACCTCACCACCCTGCCCGCCCTGCGCTGGCTGGCGCGCGGCTATCTGGTCGTAGCCCTGGCCGTGGTCGGCCTGGTGTACATCATCGACTTCGGCCACTACGCCTACCTCGGCGTGCGCATCAACGCGACCGTGTTGCGCTACCCGCAAGACGCACAGATTTCGCAACAGATGGTGTGGGAAACCTACCCGGTGCTGTGGATAACCGCCTGCTGGCTGGCCGCCGTGGCGCTGTGGGTATGGGCGTTGATGTGCCTGGAGCGATTGACCCTGGATCGCGAACCCACAGTCATCAGCAAATGGGCCGTGGCTTGTGTGGCCGTCGTCGGCGTTGTCGCCGTGCTGCTGGCGCTGCTTGGCCGCGTGGCCAACCTCAACCTGGAAAACCCGGTGCCGCTGCGCTGGAGCGATGCGTTTTTTTCCGGCAACAGCCAGGTTGCCGCCGTGGGCCTGAACCCGGTGCTGTTTTTGTACGACACGCTCAAGGTCGGCCAGGCGCAATTCGATGAAGCCACAGTGCGCGAACATTATGCGCAGGTTGCCGAGTATCTGGGCGTTGACCAGCCCGATCCCCAACAACTGAATTTCACCCGCGAACAAGGCGTGCAACCCTACCGTCTGCAAGGCGAGCGCCCGCCCAATGTGATTTTCGTGATGCTCGAATCCCTCGGCACCAGCGCCGTCGGTGCCTACGGCAACCCGCTGAACCCCACACCGAACCTGGACACGTTGGCAACGCAAAGCTGGTTCTTCAAACACTTCTATGTGCCCGTCACCGGCACCGCCAAAACCGTGTGGGCGAGCATCACCGGCGTGCCCGATGTGACCCGCCAGGAGACCGCCACGCGTAACCCGCTGATCACGCGGCAGCACACGTTGATCAACGCGTTCGAGGGCTACCAGAAGTTCTACATGATCAACGGCAACGCTGGCTGGGCGAATATCAATGCGCTGATCCGCCAAAGCATCGATGGCGTGCAGCTGTTTGACGAAAGCTACTGGCGCTCACCGCGGGTGGACGTGTGGGGCATCTCTGACCTGGACCTGTTCAAGGAGGGCGACCAACTGCTGCGCGCCGTGCCCAAGGACAGGCCGTTCTTCGCTTACGTGCAAACCTCCGGCAACCATCGCCCGTTCACCATTCCCAAGCAGAACGACGGCTTCCAGGTCAGAGACGTGACCCTGGAACAGGCCCAGGCCGCTGGCTCGCGCAGCGTCGAGCAGTACAACGCAGTGCGTTTACTGGACTTCAACATCGGCCGCCTGATGGACATCGCCAAGGCCGGCGGCTGGTACGACAACAGCATTTTTGTGTTCTTCGGCGACCACAACACCCGCATCAGCCAGATACCGCACATGGCCCCGGCCTTCGAGCAACTGGGTCTGGAAAGCAACAACGTACCGTTGCTGATCCACGCGCCGGGCCTGCAACCACGGATGATTGAAGAGGCGGTGGGCCTTGCGGATTTGTTGCCGACAGTCGCCGGCATGGCAGGCATCCCCTTTCGCACTGGCGCGATGGGCCGCGACATCCAGCAGCCGGCCCCGGAAGGCGAACGTGTGGTGCCACTGGTGTTGCACGAGGGCACGTTCCCGATTATCGGCGGCGTGACCCAGGACTTCCTGTTGCAGATGCAACACGATGGCAGTTCACCAACCCTGCATGACCTGGCGTCGCAAACACCTCGCGAAGACGTGGCCAAGCAGCACCCTGAAGAGTTTCACCGCCTGCAGGGCCTGACGCGCGGGCTGCATGAAAGTGCGCGGTTGATGCTGTTCAGGAACGTGCGCGAGTGATCATTTGGGCTGGAAGGTTTCGAGGTAGGCCAGGATGTCTTCGATCTTTTGCGGGTCGCTGATGCCCCAGAAGATCATGCGCGTGCCGCTGACGACTTTTTTTGGCGCCTCGATATAGGCGGCGAGTTTGTCGCGGGTCCAGACCACGCCCGAGTTTTTCATCGCGTCGGAGTACTGGTAGTCCGTGGTGGTGCCGGCAGGGCGGCCGATGATGCCGTTAAGCTGCGGACCGAAGCCGCCGCGCGCGCCTTCGCCGATGCTGTGGCAACCGCCGCAGGTCTTGCTGAAAAGCTTACCGCCGGCCTCGGCATCGCCTGCCGCTAAAGCCGGGCCGGTGGTGAGAATCAGGGCGAGGGTCAATAAGGCGTGCTTCATGAAGGCTCCACATCAGGCAACGGTGGGGCGATTATGCCTGCAAGCGACGTATGCCGCTGCGGGCAACGCCTTCCTGACCGCTCTAAAACGACCATCCATCGCCCGGAATATATCCAATCGAACCTATTCACGCCCGCCCCACTCCACCTTACTGAACCCTGATGGTGGAGTAAGGATCATGGCTCAGCCATCGATTTTAGTGCTGGAAGACGACGAGATCATTCGCTCGTTAATGGTGGATGTACTGGAGGATTTCGGGGCGCACGTCACGTCATTTCCTTCGGCGGATGAAGGGATGATTTACCTGGAGCGCGGCGACGACCCCGTGGATTTGATTGTCAGTGATATCCAGATGCCCGGTTTGCTCAATGGTTATGACTTGAGCAAGGTGGTGGCGCATCGCTGGCCGTCTGTGCCCGTGGTGCTGACCTCCGGCAATATCAAGCTGGCGGCGCAGTTGGGCGGTTCCGTGCGTTTTTTACCCAAGCCGTGGAGCGCCGAACACCTGGTTGAGTGCGTACAAACGGCGCTGAACCAACAGGGTATGTCCCTGCACTGATATCGCCGCGATATCACTGAAAGCGAACTTGAGGTGCTTTTCCGTGGTCATTAATCACGCAAGGAGTGACTTTTCTGATCCGCCGGTCAGCCTTTTCGCCTAGTGCGCACAGGTGGTGGCAATGAGTTGTGTAGAATCGTCGCCCATTTACAGCGTCATTCATGGCCGAAAGGCCCACAGTTCGAGCTCATTGAATGCATTCACAGGCCCCTGACGTCAGTGCGCCCTCATTGCTGGAAGCGTTACGTTCAGGCACTGGCTCGCTGCATGTTGCGCTGGAAAAACGCCTGCCGTTTTTTTCCGAGCGTCTGGATGCCGACTGGTACCGACGATTGCTTCAGGCGTACTACGGTTTTTATGAGCCGATGGAAGCCGCGCTGTATGACAGTGGCTTGATCCCCGATGGATTCGATACGTCATTGCGTGTGAAAACGCCCACACTCCTGCACGATCTTTACGCCCTTGGGTTGACTGACGACGCCATCACCGCCCTGCCCCGCTGTTCCAGCCTCCCCCTGTTCGAGACCCCTGCTGCCTGCCTCGGTGCCCTCTATGTACTGGAAGGCGCAACCCTGGGTGGGCAAGTGCTGCGCCGGGAAATGGCCCAGCGCCTGGGCATCGACGCCGAACACGGCGGCGCGTTTCTCAATGTATACGGCGCCGAGACCGGTCGACGCTGGAAAGACTTTCTCGATTACCTGAGCCGCCAACCCCTGGATGCGCACGCCAAACAGCGCGCAGTGCATGCAGCTTGTTCGACATTCAGCGGCTTCGAGCATTGGCTCGTCAGCCAGGAGGTACTGCTATGAAACCCGAAGATTTTGAAGAACTGCTTGCCAACTGTGCCGACGAACCCATCCGCACCCCCGGCGCGATACAGCCCCATGGCGTGCTGTTGACGTTGTCGGAGCCGGACCTGCGCATCATTCAGGTCAGCGCCAACGTTGGCAGCCTGTTCGGTCACACGCCCGAGTCGCTGCTGGGTCAGCCGCTGCACACGCTGATGGGCGCAGAACATGCTCAAGCCGTGCAGACCATGGCTGAACACAACACGTTTTCCGACGGCCCAGCGCTGCATGTCACCTTCAACGGCGCGCAATTCGAAGGCCTGCTGCACCGCCATCAAGAGGTGCTGGTGCTCGAATTCGAACCGCGCCTGGAAGATTTCAAACCGCGAGCCCTGAAGGGTCGCACCAGCGATCTGGGCAAGATGCTGCAACGCCTACAGTCAGCGAAAACCCTGCAAGCGCTGTACGAAATCAGCGTGCATGAAATCCAGGCCATCACCGGCTACGACCGGGTGCTGATCTACCGCTTTGAAGAGGAAGGCCATGGCCAGGTGATCGCCGAAGCCTCGGCGCCGTCCATGGAGCTGTTCAACGGGCTGTTCTTTCCGGCGTCCGACATCCCCGAGCAGGCCCGCGAGCTGTACCGCACCAACTGGCTGCGCATCATCCCGAATGCCGCCTATGAGCCTGTGCCGTTGCTGCCCAAGCTGCGCCCGGACACCGGCCAACCGCTGGACCTGAGCTTTGCGACCCTGCGCAGCGTGTCGCCGATTCACTGCCAGTACATGCAGAACATGGGCGTGCTGTCGTCCATGAGCATCTCCTTGATGGCAGGCGACAAGCTCTGGGGCCTGATCAGTTGCGGTAACCGCGAGCCACTGCTGGTGCCCAATGACCTGCGCCTGGCCTGCCAAACCATCGGCCAGGTGCTGTCGTTGCAGATCAGCGCCATGGAGGCCCTGGACCTGAGCCGCCAACGCGACGAAAAAGTCGAGGCCCTGGCCCTGCTTGATCGCGCGATGAAAGCATCCGAACAAAACGTGTTCGACGGCCTGGCCCAGCAGCCGCAAGTCTTGATGGACCTGACCCTGTCGGGCGGCGTGGCGATCATCGAGGACAAACAGTTGCACCGTTACGGCAACTGCCCGCAGCCCGAGCAGATTCGCGCGTTGCACGCATGGCTGCAAGCCAGCGGCGAACCGGTGTTTTCCAGCCACAACCTGACCTCGGTGTACCCGCCGGCCGCCGAGTTCCAGCACGTGGCCAGTGGCGTGTTGGCCATGAGCCTGCCAAAGCCTGTGGATAACGGCGTGCTGTGGTTTCGCCCGGAAGTCAAAGAGAACATCAACTGGAGCGGCAACCCGGACAAGCCGTTGAATCTGGAAGAGTCAGACGCTGGCTTGCGCCTTCGCCCACGGACTTCGTTTGAAATCTGGAAAGTGGAAATGGCCGGCATCTCCACCAAATGGAGCCATGGTGACCGGTTTGCTGCCAACGACCTGCGCCGTTCAGCCCTGGAAAATGACCTCGCCCGCCAAGTGTTACGCGAACAACAAGCCGTACGCGCGCGCGATGACCTGGTGGCCGTGGTGTCCCACGACCTGCGTAACCCGATGACTGTTATCTCGATGCTTTGCGGCATGATGCAAAAGGCGTTCAGCTCCGAAGGCCCGCACACCTCGCGACGTATTTCTTCGGCGATCGACACCATGCAACAGGCCGCAGGGCGCATGAACGTGCTGCTGGAGGACTTGCTCGACACCTCGAAGATCGAGGCGGGCCGTTATGTGGTCAAGCCGGTGGTGCTGGACGTCAGCCAGATGTTTGAAGAAGCCTATGCCCTGCTCGCGCCGCTGGCGATGGAGAAAGGCATCGAGCTGTCGTTCAACGCGGAACCGGGGTTGCAGATCAACGGGGACCCTGAGCGCCTGTTCCAGGTGTTGTCGAACCTGATCGGCAACGCCATCAAGTTCACCCCGCGCCAGGGAAATATCGGCGTGAGCGCCATGAGCAATGACGAAGAGATCGTGTTTTCGGTGCGCGATTCCGGCGAAGGCATTGCGCCTGAACAGTTACCGCATGTGTTTGATCGCTACTGGACCCAGACCGAAAACAACCCGACCGGCAGTGGTTTGGGGCTGTACATCACTCAGGGCATCGTCCAGGCCCATGGCGGCCAAATCGACGCGCACAGTGAGGTTGGCCGGGGCAGCGAGTTTCGCTTTACGGTGCCCAGGGGAACTGAGGGGGCACACCCCTGACAGCGGCAAGTGCACTTGATGTGGCGAGCGGGCTTGCTCTCCACATCAGGCCGGCTGGCGATACCGGCAACACACCACCCCGGCGCTGGGCGTCTCGCCCGCCACGGATTGGTGGCCGGTAGCCTTGTCACGTTTTGACCCAACGCGTGTATAGCCGCGCCAGCCAAGGCTTTGTAAGTTCTGTGCGCGTTCGCAACGCAACAACACTTTCCTGGCCTTACCGAGCACACCCCAATGGATTTTTTTCTCAGCGCTAACCTGAACTACATCAACACTATCCAGCTGACCAACGCCGCGCCGCCCCCACAACCGCCGAAGCCAAGCTCCGATCAGGCGGCAGCCACAGGCCTGAGCGGCGCAAATGCCCCAGACAAGGACAACCGCTCAGGCAACCTGGAAAGCCTGGGCAAGGGCAATCTGCTCTAGCCTATGCAAGGCGGGGCCAAGCCATCCCGCCCCCGCCATCCCTTAACAAAACACTGACATCCGCTGGGTTAACCTGCCGGCCTTTCCTGCACAGAGTTCTCATCCCTATGCTTGAAGCAGGCACACTGCCCGCCGTTCTTGCCGGGCCGCTGTTACGGCGGCTGGAGCCTCGCCGCCTGGTGTTGTGGTTAGTGGCAAGCCGTGAACTGTCGCCGACCTTGAGGCTGCACGTTGCCGAACACAGCCGCGATATCCGCCTGGATCAAGGCCAATGCCAAGTCGTGCCGGTGGGGCGCCACGCTTTCATTCACCTGCTCGACGTGGCGCTGGACGACGCCCTGCCGTTGGACGTGGTCATCGGCTATGACCTGCTGATCGACAACCTGGGCATCGCCGAGTGGGCGCCGCACCTGCTGTATGCCGACGCCCGGCAGCCGAACTTCGTGCTGCACAGCCGTATCCACCAGTTGGTACACGGTTCCTGCCGCAAACCGCACCACCGAGCCGACGACGGCCTGCTGTGCATCGACCGCCTGCTGGCCGACGCACACACGTCGGCCGAACGCCCGGCCTTGCTGATGATGAGCGGTGACCAGATCTACGCCGACGATGTCGCCGGCCCGATGCTGCGCGCGATTCATGCGCTGATCGCGCGACTGGGCCTGTTTGACGAATACCTGGAGGGTGCGGTGGTGACTGACAGCGCCAGCCTCTACGGGCACCGCGCCAGCTATTACCATCGCGCCGACCTGCTCCCGGCGCTGGACAGCAACGAGACCCTGCGCGAGCGGTTTTTTGGTGGCGTTAAAAAGCCGATTTTCACCAGCAGCACGGCCGACAATCACCTGGTGAGCTTTGCCGAGGTCATTGCAATGTACTTGCTGGCCTGGTCGCCCACGCCCTGGCAATTGATCACGCCACAACCACCGCAACTGAGCGTCGAGGAGCAGCAGCGTTATGCCCGCGAACAGGTGCCCATTGATCAATTCCGACACGGGTTGCCGGGCGCCGCACGGGTCTTGGCTCACTTGTCGACGCTGATGATCTTCGACGATCACGACATCACCGACGACTGGAACCTCAGTGCCCAATGGGAGGAAACCGCCTACGGCCACCCGTTTTCAAGGCGCATTATCGGCAATGCCCTGCTCGCCTACCTGCTGTGCCAGGGTTGGGGCAACCAGCCAGATGTATTTGCTGAGCTGCTGAGCCAAACCCAGGCACTGGCCAACGAGGTTAAAGGCAACCATCTGGACGCCGCCCTGCAAGATGGCCTGCTGGCAGCGCTGCTGAAATTCCAGCACTGGCATTACGTGCTGCCCACCACACCGGCCCTGGTGGTGCTCGACACCCGTACCCGCCGCTGGCGCAGCGAGTTCACGCTCAAGCAGCCCTCCGGCCTGCTGGACTGGGAAGCTTTGAGCGAGCTGCAACAGGAACTGCTGGACCACCCCTGCGCCATCATCGTCTCGCCCGCGCCGATCTTTGGCGTCAAGCTAATCGAAACCGTGCAGAAGGTGTTCAGTTGGTGCGGCTACCCGCTGCTGGTAGACGCCGAAAACTGGATGGCCCATCGCGGCGCCGCCCAGGTAATCCTCAACATCTTCCGCCACTCGCGCACGCCGGGTAACTACGTAATCCTCTCGGGCGACGTGCATTACTCGTTCGTCTACCAAGTGCTGATCCGCCACCGCAACGGCGGGCCGAGAATCTGGCAGATCACCAGCAGCGGCATCAAGAACGAGTTCCCCCCACGCCTGCTGGAATGGTTCGACCGCCTGAACCGCTGGCTCTACTCACCACGCTCACCGCTCAACTGGTTTACACGCCGCCGTACCATGCAGGTGGTGCCCCATATTCCGGAACATGCCGAAGCGGGCGAACGGCTGTGGAACTCGGCGGGCATCGGTCAGGTGTTTTTCAACGACCACGGCCAACCGGAGGCGATTTACCAGCACAACGCCGATGGAAAGCCCCGGACGAGGATGCTGGCGCCGGAGTAAATTTTCTTACACATGCAAAACCACGCTCGCACTCACTTTGCGGAAAAATCATAAACACCTGTTTTTGCTGTAATTTTCAGAAAACCTTCAACATCCATCGCTCACAAAAAAAGTGCCAGGCTCTGACCGCTTTTCGCGAAAAGCTTCATCAATCGTCGATTGCCGCATGAACCTATTTTGGTGCACTCTTGTGAACGACTTACCTCTCATGTTGAGCGTCGCGTTTTTCCGGACGCAGGCTGGCAACGAGCCGGTGCGTGAATGGCTGCTGGAACTGCCAAGGGAGTCACGCAGACTCATAGGCATTGACATCAAAGCAGTCCAGATTGGATGGCCGCTGGGAATGCCGCTGGTTCGAAAGCTGGAGCACAGCCTTTGGGAAATACGAAGTGACCTCAATGAGAACATTGCACGGGTCATTTTTACGTTAGTTGACCGCGAAATTGTGTTGCTGCACGGCTTTATCAAAAAGAGCCAGAAAACGACGTCAGTGGACCTGAACACTGCCAGGCGTCGTAAAAACAAGCTTTGAGGGACCACCATGAATAAACATATCGGCTCAAACTTCGATGATTTTCTCAGTGACGATGGGCTCATAGAAGAAGTCTCCGCTGCCGCATTGAAGCGTGTTATCGCCTGGCAGTTGGCGCAAGCAATGAAGGCACAGAAAGTCAGCAAGAAAGCGCTGGCAGAACGTATGCACACCAGCCGCACTGCTGTGGATAGGGCGCTGGATCAAAACGATGCCGGCATGACTCTGGCAACCCTGGCGAGTGCTGCAAGAGCTTTGGGCCAGCGGGTAGAAGTACGGCTTTTACCGAACACCAATACATGACCGGTGATGACGTGAAACTCAGCCCACGTAAATTCAGCAAATAGTGTTGCACTGCAGCATAGATGGCTCATAGCCATACATCTAAAGCAGCACAGCCGCCCTATTCAAACCGCGCAAGTCCCGATGTACAGTAGCGCCAGCCACGGAGTATCGGCGTCAACGAAGACTGGCCTTATAAACCAGCCCACGCAGGGAAGCGCAAAGATGGACGATACCTCCGGCAATAACCCGCTGCGCAATGACTTTTCCGAACTCAACGCCGATATGTTGCATGCCGTCATGGAACTGGTCAGCGATGGCATCTGGGACTGGAACGCCAATACCGGCTTCGTCTACCGCAACCCCGGTTGGTACGAAATGCTGGGTTACCCCCGCCACTCCCTGGAAAACACTGTGTTCACCTGGGAGAGCGTGATCCACGCCGAGGATTACCCCCGCGTGATGGCCGTGTTTGATGACTACATCAATCAGCGCGCCCCCCATTACCAGGCCGAGTACCGCTGCCGAAAAGAAGACGGCAGCTACCTGTGGATCGAAGACCGGGGCTACGTCATTGCGCGTAACCCTGACGGCTCGGTAGCCCGAATGGTCGGCGCCCACCGCGATATTCACACCCGCAAGAACTCCATCGAACAGCTGCAAAAGCGTAATCAATCGCTGGAGGCTCTGGTGGCCGAACGCACCCGTGAGTTGTCTCGGGTCAATCAGCAACTGCAATTGCAGCTGGATGAGAACCGCTCCCTGGCCGAACAGGACGCCCTGACGCGTATCGCCAACCGGTATCGCCTGGAAAAAGTGCTGCTGGAGGAATGTGAGCGCGCCGAGCGCTTCCGCGTGCCATTGGCATTGGTGGCCATGGATATCGACGACTTCAAGCCGATCAATGACCAACACGGCCATGGCGTCGGCGACAGGACCTTGATTCGGGTAGTGGAAAACCTGGAAGCCTGTGTGCGGCCCGGTGATTTGCTGGCGCGCTGGGGCGGTGACGAGTTTATGGTGGTGCTACCCAAAAGCACCCTCGATTCGGCCAAGCAACTGGCCGAAAGCGTGCGGCAGAAAATCACCGAGATCCCTGCCGTGGGCGATTTCAAAGTGACCCTGAGCCTGGGTGTGGTCGAGCGTCGTATGGGTGAGGCCCCTGCCGCCTTGATGGCACGCGCCGATCAAGCGCTGTATCGATCCAAGGCGGCGGGAAAGGACGTGGTGTCGGAGTAAATACAGCGGCCGCACCGGCTTGGCGTGATCAGCGCACCGGCGGCGCGTACTGGATGCCGCCGTTGCTCCACAAGGCATTGAGCCCACGCTTGATCTTCAACACGCTGCCCTGGCCGATATTGCGCTCGAACACTTCGTCATAGTTCCCCACTTGCTTGACGATCTGCACCACCCAGTCCTTGCGCAGTTTCAAATCTTTGCCGTAATCGCCGTCGGCACCCAGCAGCCGCGCAACGTCGGGGTTCTTGCTGGATTTGGCCTGCGCTACGACGTTCTGCGAGGTGATGCCCATTTCCTCGGCATTGAGCATGGCGAACAGCGTCCATTTGACGATGCTGAACCACTCGTCATCGCCTTTGCGTACCAGCGGCCCCAGTGGCTCCTTGGAGATCACTTCCGGCAACACCACGAACTCATCCGGGTGAGCCATCTTGATGCGCTGCGCGTAAAGGCCCGACTGGTCGGTGGTCAACACATCGCAGCGCCCGGCTTCGAGACCCTTGGCGCTTTCGTCGGCGGTGTCGAAGGTGATTGGCGTGTACTTCATGCCATTGGTGCGAAAGTAATCCGAGACATTGAGCTCGGTGGTGGTACCGGCCTGGATGCAGATAGTCGCGCCGTCGAGTTGCTTGGCGCCGGTCACCCCCAGCTTGTTGTTAACCAGAAAACCGATGCCGTCGTAATAGGTGACGCCGGTGAACACCAGGCCCATGCCCGAGTCACGGGAACTGGTCCAGGTGGTGTTGCGTGAGATCAAGTCGATTTCGCCGGACTGCAGCGCGGTAAACCGCTCTTTGGCCGTCAACTGGCTGAACTTCACTTTTGAGGCGTCGCCGAACACCGCCGCGGCGACGGCGTGACACACGTCTACATCGATGCCGGTCATTTTGCCGGTGGCGTCCGGCACGCCGAAGCCCGGCAAACCGTCACTGACGCCGCACTGGATAAAGCCTTTTTTCTGGATTGCGTCGAGGGTCACGCCGGCGTGGGCACTGCCCGCCAGGCCCACCACCGCAGCAGCGATGAAGGCGGTCAAGGTGGTCTTGAGGTTGTTCATGCGAGGCACTCCCTGTCGATCTTTATTATTCGGCGCCGCACAGCCCGCGCCGGTTTATAGTGTGGCCGCGCAGTATCGACGGCTTTACGCCCCTGTCACAAACGACCTTTAGGCAAAGGCTCCTTCCGATTTGGAATGAACTGCATGATCTCTAAACGCTTGACCCCTTCGATGACCGCCCTGCAGTGCTTCGAAGCCGCCGCCCGCCACCTGAGTTTCACCCGCGCCGCCCAAGAGCTGCACCTGACCCAAAGTGCCGTGAGCAAGCAGGTCGCGCAGCTCGAAGAGATGCTCTGCCACAACCTGTTCGAGCGCGTGCGCCAGCGTCTGTACCTGTCGCCAGCGGGCTCGTTGTACCTCGCCGAGGTCCACAAGATTTTGACTCAGGTGGACATTTCCAGCCGTTACATCCTCACCTACGGCGGCGAGACCGAAGTGCTGCGCATCGCCACCCAGCCGACCTTCGGCGACCGCTGGCTGGTGCCCAAGCTCAAGGATTTTGCGGCCAGATATCCGAACATCCACCTGGATGTGCGCAACGAGCTGGAGCCCTTCGACGTGTTGCAGGCCAAGGCCGATATTGCGTTTTTCTTCGGCCAGGGCTCTTGGCCGGGAGCGACGTGCATCGAGCTGTTTCGCGAGGCGGTGGTGCCGGTCTGCGCACCGGGGTTTGTCGCCGAAGGCAGCGATGCCTCCTCGCGCCACACCTTGCTGCAATGCACGTCACGCCCGCAAGCCTGGCATGAGTGGTTTCTGGAGCAGGGCCTGCATTCGCAGAACAGCTATCACGGGCCGCGTTTCGACACCTTCTACATGTGCATTCGCGCAGCGCAGTCGGGCTACGGCGTGGCGTTGGTGCCGCAATACCTTGTGGCCGAAGAGTTGGCCAGTGGCAGCCTGATGACACCCTGGGATTACACAATGCCCAGCGCCGGCGCGCACTTTATCGCGCATGCCGAACACGCCGGCGAGGTCCCTAAGGTAAAAGCATTCTTGAACTGGATGGTGGACTACTTAAAAGCACATCCCGACTTTTAATAATGACCCGGCGACTTTATTTCGTTTGCGGCAAGACCGGGCGCGCGGCTTAGATAAAAAGACGCCCGCCATTGCCGAGTCCGAGATTCATGAGCCGCGAAACCATCAGCCAGTCGATTTCCATCGTTCACCCCATCAGCCTCAGCCACGGCAAGAACGCCGAGGTCTGGGACACCGCGGGCAAACGCTACATCGATTTTGTCGGCGGCATCGGCGTGCTCAACCTCGGGCATTGCCACCCAGGCGTGGTCGAAGCGATTCGGCAGCAGGCAACCAAACTGACCCACTACGCGTTCAACGCCGCACCTCACGCGCCCTACATCGAATTGATGGACCGTCTTACCGCGTTTATCCCGGTGGATTACCCGGTAAGCGGCATGCTCACCAACAGCGGTGCGGAAGCAGCGGAAAACGCGTTGAAGATTGTGCGCGGCGCCACTGGGCGCACGGCGGTGATCGCGTTTGACGGTGCCTTTCACGGCCGCACCCTGGCCACACTCAACCTCAATGGCAAGGTAGCGCCCTACAAGCAAAAGGTCGGTGTGTTGCCTGGGCCGGTGTACCACCTGCCCTACCCCAGTGTTGATAACGGCGTGAGTTGTGCCGAAGCACTCAAGGCCATGGACCGCCTGTTCAGCGTGGAAATCGACGTTGAGGACGTGGCCTGTTTCATCATCGAGCCGGTACAGGGCGAAGGCGGTTTCCTGGCCTTGGACGTCGAATTCGCCCAGGCCTTGCGACGTTTCTGTGATGAGAAAAACATCCTGCTGATCGCCGACGAAATCCAGTCCGGCTTCGGCCGCACCGGCCAGCGCTTCGCCTTCTCGCGCCTTGGAATTGAACCGGACCTGATCCTGCTCGGCAAAAGCATCGCCGGCGGCGTGCCATTGGGCGCGGTGGTCGGGCGCAAAGCCTTGCTCGACACCTTGCCCAAAGGCGGCCTGGGCGGCACCTACTCCGGCAACCCGATTGCGTGCGCGGCCGCATTGGCCACGCTGGACGCGATGACGGATGAACACCTGAAAACCTGGGGTTCACACCAGGCCGAAGCCATCGTCAGCCGTTATGAACAATGGCGTGCGCAAGGTGTGCCCTATCTGGGCCGCCTGACCGGCGTCGGTGCCATGCGCGGCATCGAGCTGGCCAATGCCAACGGCACGCCCGCGTCCAGGCAACTGACCCAGCTGCTGGGCCTGGCGCGGGATGCCGGTTTGCTGCTGATGCCCAGCGGCAAGTCGCGACACATCATCCGCCTGCTGGCACCGCTGACCACCGAGCCTGCGGTGCTGGAGGAAGGCCTGGATATCCTTGAGGCCTGTCTCAAGCAACTGACTCAGTAGCGCGCATCGGCGGGCTTGCCGCCGTTGGGCCAGTCTTTGACCTTGTCCGGAAAATCCGGGCGCGGTTGGCCGGAGAAATACGCCGCGACGTCCACGGCTTCCTGGTCCGACAAACCACCCTGCCCCAACGGGAATTTCTCGTGGAACCCAATCGGCATGTTGCGTTTGACGAACGCCGCCGCCGTGTACGGCCGCGCCATGCCGGCGCCGATGTTGAACGACTGCTCGCCCCACAACGGCGGGTACACTTGCTCGCCGTCGGCACGCGCCAGGCCTTGGCCGTTGTCGCCGTGGCACACCGCGCATTGCTTGGCGTACACCTGCTTGCCGTTTTCCAGGTCTGGCTTGATTGAAGGGTCGATCTTGCCCACACCGCGCCCGGCGACTTTGTCTTCGGGGCGGGTGTTGTTTTTCATCCAGTCGAAGTACGCGACCATCGCCTGCATATCCGCCGATTGCGGCGGCAGCGGTTTGCCATTCATCGAGCGACGAAAGCAACCGTTGATGCGCTCCTCCAGGGTCACCACCTTGCCGGCACGCGGCGCATAGCTGGGGAAGAACGCCGACACGCCCACAAACGGCGAGCCGTCCGCCACGGTGCCAGCGTTGAGATGGCAACTGGTGCAGTTGAGCGCGTTGCCGACGTTCTCCGGCAGCAGCGCCTGGGTCTGCAGGTGCAGGCGCATGCCGCGCACCACTTGGTCGGCATTCGGTGCGGCGAGCAAGTCGGCCAGGCGTGGGGTTTCGAAGGCCGATGAATCGCTGGTGGCGGGGTTGAGTTGGTCACGCAGCGTTTTCACTTGGGCGGCGCTGATCGGCGTGCCCTCGTTGCCCCAGCGGGTGCGCACGAAGCTCAGGATCTCGGCGATTTCCGAGTCCGCCAGCCGGCTGAAACCGGGCATGGTGTAGACCCGTGGGTGGGTGGCGGTTTGTGCGGTCTTCCAGCCGGTCAGGGTGATGTGCAGCAGCGAGGTCGGGTCGTTGGCAGCGATGCTCGGGTTACCGGCCAACGGTGGAAACAGGCCTTTCACGCCGCCGCCGTCGCTACGATGGCAGTCGCTGCAAAACTGCAGGTAACCCAAGCCGCCACGGCTGGTAAACAAGTCGGCCGGCGGCGCGGCGGGTGCACGGGCCACCGACGGCATTAGCAGATCGTCTTCGCCTGGCGGCAGGGATTTGAGGTAGCTAGCGATGGCCGTGAGGTCGTAGTCACTGAAGTGCTGAGTACTGTGGTGAATCACATCGGCCATGTTGCCGGCCACGGTGGCGAAGCGGTTCTGCCCGGTCTTGAGCAGTTGCACGGTGTCTTCCACGGTCCACAAGTTGCGCAGGCTCAGGGCGCGCCAGTGCTCGACGGTTTCGCCAGCCAGGTAATGCCGGCCACTGCGGCCCTCATCGCTCATGGCTTTTTCCTGGAAGGCGATGCCGCGCGGGGTATGGCAGGAGCCGCAATGGCCCAGGCCCTGGACCAGATAGGCGCCACGGTTGAGCACCTCGTTGCGGCTCGGGTCCGGCTGGAACGGTTGCGTGTCCAGAAAGGCAACGTTCCACAGTGCCAGGCCCCAGCGTTGATTGAACGGGAAGCCCATGTCCGCCTCAAGGTTGGCCTGCTGCACCGGCTCAACGCCCTGCATCAGGTAAGCGTACAAGGCGCGCATGTCCTCTTCGCTCATTTTGGCGTAGGACGGATAGGGCATTGCCGGGTAAAGATTCACACCTGCAGGCGTCACGCCTTCGCGCATCACCTTGTCGAACTGTTCAAAGGTGTAGCTGCCGATGCCGGACTCACGGTCGGGTGTGATGTTGCTCGAATAGATCGTGCCCATCGGCGTGCTCAGGGCCAGCCCGCCGGCCATCACCTTGCCTTGCTTGGCCGTATGGCAGGCGATGCAGTCGCCCAGTTGCGCAACATATTTGCCGTGTTCGATTTCGGTGGAGGCGGCGTGCAGGGGTAGCGCCAGACAGAGCGTCGCCCCCAGCAAGGCCAGGCGTGACAGAGAAAAGGCCATGGCATTAATCCTTTAATAACCTGGCCTGGAGCGGTCTCCTCGGCGCAGGTAGGTCATCGTTTTTATGGGTTCATCAGGCCTCTGTGTTGTAACGGCTTTTGTCGGGCACGGTGTTGATGTGGGTCAGGGCCAAATTGATGGACAACCCCCTGACGCCTCAACGACTATCCGCCACCTACCCTCACCGCACGGAAGCGCCCCATGCTCGATATTCTTCAAGGCACGCCCCTTTGGGTGTACGCCGTTTACCTGTGGATTTGTTACTACGGCCTCAAGGCCTGCCTGGGCGGGCGCGAGAATCGTCGCGCGTTGATAATCCTGCCGGTGGTGCTGGTGGTGTGGTCGCTGACGTCGCTGACGCCGTCGATGCTGTCGAGCAGCGCCTGGGTCGGCGGCGCATTGATGGGCGGCCTGCTGGGCATGTTGCTGTTCAACGCAGAAGGCGCAAGGCTCGACGCCGATGGCGACACCCTGGTGCTGCCAGGCACGTGGAAAACCTTGCTGATCTCGCAGTTGTTCTTTGCAGCGAAGTACTGCTTCGGCTACCAGCAGGCGGTGCATCCGCTGTTTTTGAGCACGCCAGCGATGCTGGTGGCGGTGGGCGGTGTCTCGGGGTTTACCGTTGGTCTGTTCTGTGGACGCGCCCTGCGGCTGCAGCGGGCGCTGACCGCGTTGCGCCGCGACAAGGGCATTGTGCCGCCTTGACCTGATCACCCACCCCGCTGAAAATGCGCGACGCTTTTTTGTCCCGTTTACTGAAGTAGTGAAATTTCAATGTCCGATTCTTACACCGAACACTCCACCGAAGAATCCGTAACAGCCCTGCAGTCCAAAGCTGAATACGAAAACGCCATCAATCTTTCACAGCATGTGCCTGCGGCCAAGATCATCAGTGAGATGGTGCTGGACGCATTCCACACTTCCAAGGAAAGCGACCAGATCCGCGAATTGCGCGTGGCCATCCGCCAGGCCCACGACGCCTTCGACGACGACAAGGCCTACGACCTGATGGGCCAGCTCAAGCAACTGAAAGACGCCGAGGCCGCCGACAACATCGCCCTGGAGGACCTCAGCAGCAAGTTCTCGATCAGCCGCATTCTGTCCAGCTTCAAGGACGACCCCGAGTTCCAGGAACTGGTCTATGGCCTGGCCCTGAAGGTGCTGAACCAGTCTCACCAGGCCATCAGCAACCCCAGCGCCGGCAAGAGCAAGGCAGCACGCGCGAAGAAGGAAGCCGAAGTGTTTGTGATCAGCAAGGATGGCATCAGCGTCACCCTGCCACTGCGTACACCTCGCTCCAAGCTGAACGTTGACCGTGAGGCGTTGGAATTCCTGGGCTTTACGTTCGTGGGTGAAGGCAACGAGGCGGAACTGGAAAGTGAAACCTTTGTGGACAACAGCGGCGTAGAACAGCCGGTCACGCGCAAAAGCATCGTGACCGCGCTGCAACAACAAAGCGCCTTTGACGGTTACGCCATCACTGCGCAATAAGTGCGCGCAAGGTCACCAGGGCCTGCTCAACCTGGGCCTGGGTGACATGCCGGCCCACCGAGGCGCGCACGAAATGCGTCGCGCCGAGGTCCTTCAACAGCAGCGGCGTATGGGCGGCAGTGCCCGCCCACAGATTGAGCCCCAGCTCGCGGGCCTGGCCGACAAACGCCTTGGCCGACAGGTTGTGCGGCACGAACGAGACAATCCCGGTCTGCTGAAACTGATCACACAGCAGCGTCAACTGCGGCAGGCGCCGTAGCTCCTGTGCCAGCAGCGCGTAGGGTTCGGTGCTCACCTTTGCTGCCACCTGCGTGTATTCACTCAACGCGGTGTGCAACCCCACCAACGCTGAAAAGCTCTTTTCTGCAATCTCCAGCACCCGAGCCCCGGACACCTCGATCCGATTGACCTGGCCATCCGTGCTGGCCGCGTGCAAGTCAGCGAAATTCAACGTCAACTGGCTGAGCAGGCGTGGCGACACGTAGGCGATCCCACTGCCGCGTGGCCCACAGAGAAACTTGCGGCCCGCGCCGGTGAGCAAATCACAATGGATATCCCGCACGTCCAGCGGCAGTTGCCCCAGCGACTGGCACGCATCCACCACATACAGCGTGTTCGACTCTTTGAGCAGCGCGCCCAGGGCTTCCACCGGGTTGATCACGCCGCAGCACGACGGCAAGTGCGACACGCTGACCAGGAACACATCGTCGTCCAGATGACGTCGCACCCATTCCAGGTCCAGCGGGCTGGTGGCGGTGGTCGGGATCACTTCAACGCGAATATCGCGCGACAGCTTGAGGTAGTTGAAGAAGATCAGGTTTGCGGCGTACTCCGAGGTCGACACCCACACGCGCTTACCACGGGGAAATTTCAGTTTGCCGAGGATGCTGGTCCAGGCTTCGGTGGCACTGCTGAAAAAACCGATGTCCGCGGGCTGTGCATTCAAGAGCCCGGCTGCCGCCCGATACAGGTCGACGTTGAGCAACTCGTCGTAGGCCAGCTCGGTCTCATAACTGCCCATCTGGGCCTCGATGGCCGTGAAGCGCTGGATCGCGTTCAGGGTGGCCGATGACATCAGGCCGGCACCGGCAGTGTTCAAATGCACGATATTCATTTCACGCTTCCTTGTTCCACAAAAGTGTCGAGCTTTTCATCACGCCCACCGCCACCGCGAACAGCAGCAATACGGTGCCGGCCAGCAGCCACGGCGAAGGCAAGGACGGCTGGGACACCAACATAAACGCCAGCGACGGGGTGATCATGACCCCGATGTTGACGCCCGCCGAGTAGTAACCGAGGTTGCGGTCCACGGTATGGCGACTGGAAATACTGCTGACGTAGTGGGTGATGCCGGGAAACACGATCATTTCGCCCAGGCTCCAGAGCACAGTGGCCACCAGCAGCAACGCGCCGATGTGACTGAACCCCATCAGGAAAAACCCCACGCCGGCCACCAGGAAACCGGCCACCAACGAGCGGCTGCTCGACAGGTGCGACATACGTTGGTTGATCGGTACCTCGAACAGAATCACCAACAATGCATTGATAAAGAAAATGATGCCGACGTAGTAAGCCGGCAACTCGGTGTAATTGATGATGTAGGCCGACAGGAAAGTCGGCGGCAGCGCGTAGGCGATGTGCACCGGCAATGCCGCCAACAGGATCACCAGCAACCGCGACCGCTCATGCGGCGCGCTCTCCGGCAACCCATTGCCCTTGCCGGCGAGCGTGGTCACCGGTGCCACCGGAACCGCGCGTCCAAACCGCAGGCAGGCGACGAACGACACCAACGACAAGGCGGCGTTGAGGTAGAACACTGCGTCGGCGTTGCTGAGGAATATCAGACTGCCCAACAGTGGCCCGATGGCCATGCCGATGTTGATGGCCAGACGGTTGCAGGAGAACGCCACTTTGCGCGTCTCACTGCTGCTGTGGGTGACGGTTTCGGAGAACGTCGCCGGCGTGAACGCCTCGTAACAGGCGCCCCACAGAAACGACAACACAAACAGCGCGGCCGTGTTGTCCACTGAAGGAATGATCAGCAACAGCACGGCATTGAGCAGCAACGAACCGAGGATCACCCGGTTGGCGGAAAAGCGCTTGATCACCGCGCCGATGATCAAGTCCACAAACAGCGCACCCGCGCCGTACACCCCGACCAGCAAGCCAGCCGTGCCCGCCGACACGGCGTGCTGATGAATCAGGTACGCCGCATAGAAAGGGAACGCCATGGTGCCCATGCGGAACACCAGGGTAATCAGGAACAGCGACTGCAACCGACCGTTGAGCCCGCGTAACGCGCGATAGGTGCCCATCATCAGCGGATCACGTACACGTTGTCTTTGTACTGGCGGATCTGCTCGTAGTCCTTGTCGATATCGCGCTGGTTTTCCGATACCAGGAACACGCGCAGCGGGCTGCTGAGCAGGTCCACGGTCTTTTTCATCAACTTGCCAGCCTTGTATTTGACACTCAGTTTATGCACCGAGGGCAATGCCTCGATCAGGTGGATGGCGGCGTCGTTGAACCCGGTGACCTCACCTTGAAGCGTGGTATCGGTGTTGATCACACAGGCTTCCTTGAGCTTGTGGTAGCGCTTGCCGGCATAACCGGCTTTGAACGCCTCACCGTCGCAGTACGCCAGATAGGTGAGCTGCGCCTGGTTGCCGCCCAGGCTGATGTCATGGAACCTGGGTTCCATGTTGCCGTTCAAGCGTGCGCCGACTTCCACCAGCGCAGGGCCGGCCTCGGTGAGAATCACTTCCGAATGGGCCGGGCCGTTATTGATCCCCAGCGCCTTGAGCACTTGCACGATGTAGTCCACCAGCACGTTGGCCTCGGCACTGTCCGGAGCAATCAGCACGTCGCGGTCGTAGATGTTCTTGCCACCGCTGATCTCGCGCTTCACATAGCGCCAGATACCGCAGACATAGGTCTGCCCGTCACGGCTGACCGTATCGACGATGTACTCCGGGCCCTTGAGGTAGGACTGACAAAGAATTTCGGTATTGGCCAGGCCGAAGATATCCAGGTTGGACACCACTTCCTCGCAGGCGCGTTTCACGTCCTCGACGTTATGGCAGATCGACACGCCGTCAGTTGAGGCCGAGCTCAGCGGCTTGATCACGCATGGGAACACGTGGCCGTCCTGCACCCAGGCCAGCAACTCGGCCGGGTCGGCGGACTTGATTTGCCGCGCGGTCAGCAGGCCGGCGGCGGCCACTTTGCTGATCATCTCGAACTTGTCGCGACGTGCCCGGGAACCGGCACTGCCGTTGGAGGAAGGCAGTTGCAGCTGTTCGCTCAAGTAGTCCGCGAACGGCACGCCGGGTTCCTGGCCGGCGATCACCGCAATCACGTTGAACTCACGCAGGCGACGCACGACGTCTTCGGGGTTGCCGTTGAAAATCAGGTTGTGTTCGAACTCCGAAAGGTTCGGCCCCAGCATGCTCGGCATCAGTTCCGGCGTGCTCTGCACATGGATCAGGCCGATGCCCGCCTCATGGAAGAACTGCGGCAAAAAGTTACCGCTCGAATAGACATCTACCAACGCGACGTACTGCTTCATGAGAATGTCCTTTTCAGTAGTGATTGGCGGTTTCGGAAGGCCGTGGCGAGGCCACGTCATCGAGCGCCAGAAAAATATTCTGTGGGAACTCAGCCACGCGGTGCAGCAGGTGCAGGTACCAGTTGGTGCCGTAGACCGCTGAAACACGCGTCTTGACCTGGCCTTGGTCCTTGACCGCCTTGATCAGCTCGGGGCGCACGCCGTGCAGCATCTCCAGCTCGCCTCGGCTGGCAATCCCGCTGGCTAGAATCTCCTTCACCAGCAGCGGGTCCTGGGTGGCGAACGCGTAGTTCGTGCTGGCGCCGTTGATGCGGTCCAATAGCCCCAGGTAACGCTCGTTCAGTTGCGCACCGCGCGGCAAGGCAATCGCAGCAGGCTCAGCATAGACGCCCTTGACCAGGCGCACCTTGCAGCCCGTTGCGAGCACTTGCGCCAGGTCATCGGGCGTACGGTTCAACTGCGCCTGCAGGGTGATACCCAAGTTGGCAAAACGTGCACTCAGGTGCATGAAGATATCCAGGATCGAGTCGGTCCACTGGGACCGCTCCATGCTGAGGATCACACCGACCTCCTTGTCGGCTGCATGGGCAAGGATCTTCGAGCAGTTCTCGATCGCCAGTTCACGGGAAATGATCGTGCCGACGTTGGACAGGTCAAAACCCAGCTGTGGCGGCTCGGCCAGTGTGGGGTGCAGCGCCATCAGGTCGATCAGCTTCAGGTATTCGTCGGTGGCCGTGGTCACCTCGGCCAGGGTGGTGGCCTCTTCACCGACGTATTCGACGCCGGTGCGATAGCCTTTGCCTTGCAGGGCGGCCAGCTTGTCGAGCATCTCCAGGCGGTCTTCGGAAATGATGTAGCGCAGGGCGGCCGGGCGCAGGAAGTCGCGCAGCGTGTCACTGGCCAGGAACAGGTCGCGGTACGTCTTGTTCGCCGCCAGTTTCTTCAGGGCCAGGGTTGCCAGCAGGCTGTTGTCGATGTCATTCATGGCGTTAAACCCCGTAGGCCTGGTTCAGCATCCGACGTGCGAAGCTCGAATCATCGGTGTGGTTGGCAATCTTGTGCGCGCGAAACTTGGCCGCGTAACTGAGCATGGTTTCCTTGTGGCGGCCATGGCGGTCACGGGTAAAGATCCCCGCCCACAGGTTGTCCCAACGCGCGTACTCCGGGTGCGACATCAGCAGCTCATGAGCCTTGCGCATGTTCCAGTGAGGAATGGCCGGGTGCAGGTGGTGCACGAGGTGGTAGTTGTCGTCATGTCGGCCGAAGAAGAAGTTCTCCAGGGCGTTGCCCTTGCGATTGCGGGTGAGCAGCAGCTTCTCGGTCTCAGCAGCCGGCAATGGGTAATGCTCGGCCAACTCGATGATCCAGCCCACGGCCACGGCGGTGGTGAACAGCGGCACCAGCCAGAACAGCAACAGCTGCGCGACCACCCCGAACCAGGCGGCGACGGCGAAGATTACCGCCCAGTAAGCCCACAGCATGATGCGTTCGTTGCGGATGGTTTTATCCGCACCCTGGGCTTTGACGCGGTCTTTGATGATGTACCGGATGTACTGCACGGTCCGGTAGCCGGACAGCGCCAGCAAGACGTTCTTGAGGAAGAACTCACGTTCACTTTGCTGGACGTCGTACAGGCCGCACTGCAAGTGGAAGGCGTAGTCAGGGTCTTTTTCCGGATCGCCCAGGTGCACGTGGTGGTTCTTGATGTGCGATGTGCTGTAGGACTGATGCAGGTGGAAGATCAGGTAGCCTGAGAGAAACGTGCCGGAGACCCAATTGATAACGCGGTTCTTGGCCAGCATCTTGTGCGCCGACTCGTGCAGCACATTCGCCAGGGCGCGTTGTGTGGTGCCGATCAGAAACAGCGAAACCGGGTAGAACCAGTAGCTGATGCCCAAGGAGAGGTAGATGGCAAAGGCAATGATTGCGTAATCCTTACCCAACGCGATGGCCCAGTGATAGTTATCTTTTTTGCACAGGTGCTTGAGCATTCCAAAGGTTTCACGGGAAATGCCCGCGGCGTATTCGCCAGCAGGTTCTTTGTTTTTATCGACCAGCATAATCACTCCATAATTAAGCGGCACGCTGCAACACCCGTCTCATTGCTGGGCAAAGGATTTTTTTCAGGTGGTGCGGCTATTGTTTTTTTTGCCTGAGCTAGACTCATCGGCTGCAAAAAAAACTAAAGCACCGCTCGATGGCGAACAAGCTGCCCTTTTAGACAGGTAGGCTGCGACGAGACGCACGCGTAGACTCGCCGCTGAAAAATCACCGGCGAGCGTAGCGTTTATAAGGTGGGAAGCCTCTAGATCAGGCCTGTTCGCGGATGTACCCCAGGTTCAGGGCCTTGCGAATCGCCGATTTGCCGTTGGTGACGTCCAGCTTGCTGAAGATATTCTTCATATGAAACTTGACGGTACGCGGGCTCATTGAGGTCAGGAGGGCTATTTCGTTGTAGGTCTTGCCCAGGCTGGTCCAGGACAACACTTCGGTTTCTCGTGGGGTCAGTACCGTTTCCTGTATCGGCGCAGGCGTGACCGTGGCGCAGCTTTCGAGGGCCTCGTCGTAGACCGAGACCAGCAGCATCTGCAGCTCACTTTTGTTGGCCAACACCGTGTCGCGAAACTGCTGGTCTTCGCCGAAGCTGCACAGGTTGAGGATCGAGTAAAAACCGCGGTTGCCATGCACGATAAAGCTTGCGCCCTCGCCCACCGGTGCACAGGGCCCAGGCACCGGCACCGCTTCTGCGGCAGGCGCGAGGATGTTTTCATCGCTCCAGAAAAAAGGTTTGACCCGCTCCTTGGACAAGGACAGCAGTTGGCCACGCTGGTAAAAGTCGTCCGCCGAGTCGGAGCGGTCCAGCGCGTCGGGGTAGTTGGTGATGATCTCTGCTTCATCCAGTGTCGGCCCACACTGATACACCTCGAAGTGCCCCAGGCCGCGCCGGGTCAGTTCGGCATCGAGCAATTGGCGCACATCGGCGGGCTGTATGGACATGGTGTTGCTGGATTGGCCATCGCTTCGCATGAATATCGTCCCTGATGAGTGACAACGTATGAGGCTAATGCTCTGACGGGAACGCTTCAATCCCGAAGCCTCTGGTCAGAGTCGACCCATACTGTAGGAAATATCTCTACACAAAGACAAGAATGAAACATGCCGTACAGGGCTTGTCCAGTGCTTCCTGGACCGAGCCGACCATCAGCACGCAATGGCCATTTGCGCTGCCGAGCGCCCTGGCTCAGGCCACCTGCGCCGCAAATACTTCGCGAAACCGCTGCATCTCGTGCTGATTGCCCACCGTCACCCGTACCCATTGCGGCCAGTCTTTCCAGACCCGCCCGATCAACACATTGTGTGCTGCGAGCTTTTCGATGACCTGCTGGGCCGGTTGTTTCACGTCGATCATGAAGCAGTTGCTGTGCGACGCGGTGCAGGCAAACCCCCGCGCCTTCAGCCACGCCACGGTCTCATCCCGCAACCGAGCGTTGAGCGCCTTGCGATGGGGCAGCAGCTTGACGTCTTCCAGGCTCGCCCGGGCGCCGAGCAAGGTGGAGGCTGCTGGCACGTTGTCGCCGCCGAACACCGCCAGCCGTTCCAGCAGCGCCGGGTGGCCAATCGCCAAGCCCAGACGCGCGCCGGCCATGCCGTAGAGTTTCGAGAAGGTGCGCAGCACCAGCAAATCGTCATGGTCCTTGACCCAACTCACACAGCTTGGGGCATCAGAGAAGTCGATGTACGCCTCGTCCACCACCAGCACGCTGCCTTTGGGCTTGTTCGCCAACGCCTGGCGGATCGCCTCGGTTGGCGTCAGGGTGCCGGTAGGGTTGTTGGGGTTGCACAGGTAGAGCATGCCCGCCTGCGGATCGGCGGCAAGCATGGCGGGCACGTCGTGCGCATGCTCGGCATTGAGGCTCACTTCGCGCACCGGCGCTTTCCATGAGTCGGCGGCCTGGCGCGGTACTTCGTAGGACGGCGTGGCCATCACCAGCCCGCGTGTCTGGCTGGTAAACGCCAGCACGGCGTAGCGCAGCGCTGCCATGGAGCCGGCAAACACGGCGACCTGTTCTTCGGCGATGCCTTGCTGCTGGGCAAACAGCCCAGCCAAGGCGTACATGTGGCCATAGGGATACAGCCCGGAGATGGCCACCCCGCGCTGCATCGCCTCACGGGCAGCGGCTGAGGGGCCGTAGGGGCTTTCGTTGTAATTGAGCCGCACCTTGTCAGCGGGTGCCGGCGGCGGGCTGGCCACCGCCCAATCCAGGCGCCCCAGCACCGGCAGGGCCGCGCCAATGGCGAGAAGGGACCGACGACTTACGCTGACCATGGACTACTCCTTGTAGGCGGGTGTTGGATTCGCACAACACGTACAGAGGAGTATGACGAGGCGGGTGTGGGCTGATTTAGTTCAGCTGCAACTTCTGCTTGAGGCTGTGCATCACATCGGCCTTGTTCTGCAGGTAGTCATTCAGGCCGCGAGCCCGCAAGTTGCACGCATCACAGTTACCGCAACCGCTGCCGAGGACGCCGTTGTAGCAGGTCAGGGTCTGGTGCTGAACCAGGTCCAACTGGTTATGGTAATCCGCCAGGGCCCAGGTTTCGGCCTTGTTCAGCCACATCAGCGGGGTGTCCAGGCGCAGCGTGTACTCCATGCCCAGTTCAAGCGCCTTGTTCAGCGCTTTGACGAACTCATCGCGGCAATCGGGATAGCCTGAGAAGTCGGTTTCGCACACCCCCGTAATGACGGTTTGCGCCTTTACCTGATAGGCGTAGATCGACGCCAGGGTCAGAAACAGAATATTGCGCCCCGGCACAAAGGTGCTGGGCAGGCTGTCGCCTGAACTGTTCACGGTCGGCACCGGGATGTTGTCCCGAGTCAGGCTGCTGATGGCCAACTCGTTGAGCAGGGACACGTCCATGACTTTGTGAACGGTAGCGCCCAACTGCTTGGCAAGCTTCTGGGCGACCTCGATTTCTGCCACATGGCGCTGGCCATAGTCGAAGGTAATGCAGTGCACTTCGTCATACAGCGGCAGTGCCTGGATCAGACAGGTCGTGGAGTCCTGCCCGCCACTGAATACGATAACGGCTTTTTTACTCATCGGTTTGCTTCCTGCATTTGTAGAATTCGGCAATAGTTTAAAGGCCACTCCATAAAAAAACCCCGCGCTTCTTGCGAAGGCGGGGTTTTTACTGCTCGATGACTCAGTGTGCGTAGGTCAGCAACAGCTCTTTCGGTACCTGGAAGTCCAGGGACATCATCACGCTGAGCGCGGTGATGGTGAAGATCGAGAACACGAACAGCTTGCGCGCCCAGACGGTGTCATCCACCGCCTTGTAGCCGGTCCAGGCCATGTACAACCAGTACATGCCCATGGCGGCAGCGACGGCGAGGTAGCTCATGCCGGCATAGCCACTGAAGGTCAACATCAAGGTCGCCACGAGGAAGGCCAGGATGTAGAGCAGGATGTGTTTCTTGGCCACCTGGATGCCACGCTTGACCGGCAGAACCGGGATCGAAGCAGCCAGGTAGTCATTGAAGCGGAAAATCGCGATGGCATAAGAGTGCGGCATCTGCCACAGGCTGAACATCACCAGCAGCACCAGCGCGGCCATGTCGAAGCTATTGGTCACAGCCACATAACCAATCACCGGCGGCATCGCCCCCGACAGACTGCCCACCAGCGTGCCGTGAACCGACTTGCGCTTGAGGTACAGGCTGTAAAGGCCGACGTAGATGACAAAGCCGATCACGGCAAACAGCGCCGCCAACGGGTTGGCCACCTTGTACAACAACACGACGCCGGCAACACCCAGGACGGTCGCGAACAGCAGTGCCAGTTTCAGGGAGATAAGGCCCTGGACCAGCACGCGGTTCTTGGTGCGTTCCATCTTGATATCGATGTCGCGGTCAATGCAGTTGTTGAATACACAACCGGAAGCTACCACCAGGGAGGTGCCGATCATTGCAGCCAGGAAGATGGCCAGATCGACATGTCCCTTGGAGGCCAGGAAGAAACCGCCTGCCACAGAAAGCACGTTACCGAAAATGATCCCCGGTTTGGTGATTTGGATAAAGTGCTTAAGCGACATCGGGTCTTACCTCACTTCGCCATCATGAACGTGTGGATGCTGAACATGATCCATATCGACAGACCAACCAGCAGCAGGATCACAAGGCCTGCGAACACAAACGCAATCACGTTATCGCGCTGCTCTTTGGAACGATCCAGGTGCAGGAAGTACACCAGGTGAACCAGAACCTGAATCACCGCGAATGCCAGAACGATCATCAACGTGATGGACTTCGGCAGGGTCGGGTACATCACCAGACCAAACGGGATGAGCGTCAGGATTACCGACAGGATGAAGCCGATGGCGTACGACTTAACGCTGCCGTGGCTCGCATCATGGCTGTCATGGTCATGGGAGTGTGCATTAGCCATTACAGAGTCCCCATCAGGTAAACAACGGTGAAGACGCAGATCCAGACCACGTCCAGGAAGTGCCAGAACAGGCTCAGGCAGCTCAGGCGAGTCTTGTTGGTGTTGGTCAGGCCGTGTTTATTGACCTGATACATCATCACCGCCATCCACAGCAGGCCGGCAGATACGTGCAGACCGTGGGTGCCTACCAGCGTGAAGAACGCGGACAGGAAGCCGGAACGGTGCGGGCCGTAGCCTTCGGAGATCAGCAGGTGGAACTCGTTGACCTCCATACCGATAAAGCCCAGGCCGAACAGGAAGGTCAGTGCCAACCAGCTCAGTACGCCCTTTTTGCTGCCCTTGTAGAAGGCCAGCATGGCGAAGCCGTAGGTGATCGAACTGAACAACAGCAAGGCGGTTTCGCCGAGCACGTAAGGCAGTTCGAAGATGTCGTGGCCCGATGGGCCACCCGCTACGTTGTTTACCAGTACCGCGTACACCGCGAAGATCGACGCAAACAAGATGCAGTCGGTCATCAGGTAGAGCCAGAAACCGAATACGGTCATTGGCCCCGAGTCGTGGTGATGGTCATCGTGCCCATGGTCATCGACATGGGCGTGTCCAGCATTGGTCACTAAGTTCGACATGGTTTAAGCCTGTTCCAACGAGGTTTCTACACGGTTGGCCGGGATTTTCTTCTCGGCTACCAGGCGAGCGTGTTGCTCGGCTTCGATGCGCTCGATCGTTTCGACCGGCACCATGTAGCCTTGATCATCACGGGCAGCGTGAATGATGAAGTAACCGATGGTGCCTACCAGGCCCACGATTGCCAGCCACCAGATGTGCCAGATCATCGCGAAACCGAACACGGTCAACAGCGCGCCCATCACCACGCCAGTGGCGGTGTTGTTCGGCATGTGGATCGGCTCGTAATGCTTGGGTTGCTGGTACGCAGTACCGTTTTCCTTCGCTTCGGTGAACGCATCGATCGTGTTCGCAGTAGGAATCACAGCGAAGTTGTAGAACGGCGGTGGCGACGAAGTCGACCATTCCAGGGTGTGGCCATTCCATGGGTCGCCGGATTCGCAAGCGTTCTGCTTACGGTCACGGATACTCACGTACAGCTGGATCAGCTGGCAGGCGATACCGGCAGCGATCATCAACGCACCGAACATGGCAACGTACAGGTACGGCACCCACTCAGGGTTGGTGGTAGCGTTCAGGCGACGTGTCATGCCCATGAAGCCCAGTGCATAGAGCGGCATGAAAGCGACGAAGAAGCCCGAGATCCAGAACCAGAATGCAGCCTTGCCCCAACCTTCGTGCAGCTTGAAGCCGAACGCTTTCGGGAAGTAGAAGCCGAAACCAGCGATGTAACCGAATACAGCACCACCGATGATCACGTTGTGGAAGTGAGCGATCACGAACAGGCTGTTGTGCAGTACGAAGTCAGCACCCGGGATGGCCAGCAGTACGCCGGTCATGCCGCCGATTGCGAAGGTCACCATGAAGCCCAGGGTCCACAGAACCTGGCTGGTGATACGCAGACGGCCGTGGTAGATGGTGAATAGCCAGTTGAATAGCTTCACCCCCGTCGGGATGGAAATCAGCATCGTCGCCAGGCCGAAGAAGGCGTTGACGCTGGCCCCCGAGCCCATGGTGAAGAAGTGGTGCAGCCACACCATGAAGCCCAGTATAGAGATCGCGCCCGATGCGTAAACCATCGAGTGGTGACCGAACAGGCGCTTGCCGGTAAAGGTCGAGATCACTTCAGAGAAGATACCGAACGCTGGCAGGATCAGGATGTACACCTCAGGGTGACCCCATGCCCAGAACAGGTTCACGTACATCATCGGATTGCCACCAAGTTCATTGGTGAAAATGTGGAAATCCAGGTAACGGTCAAGCGACAGCAGCGCCATGGTAGCGGCCAGGATCGGGAACGAAGCCACGATCAGGACGTTGGCCCAGGTGCAGGTCCAGGTGAAGATCGGCATGTCCATCAGTTTCATGCCAGGGGCGCGCATTTTCAGGACGGTGGCCAGGAAGTTGACCCCCGTCAGTGTCGTCCCGAGTCCTGATAACTGTAGCGCCCAGATGTAGTAGTCCACACCCACGCCCGGACTGTACTGAATGCCCGACAGCGGTGGATACGCAACCCAACCGGTCTTGGCGAATTCGCCGACGCCCAGGGACAGGTTGATCAGCACCACGCCGGAAACCAGCAGCCAGAAGCTCAAGGAGTTCAGGAACGGATAGGCAACGTCACGCGCACCGATCTGCAGCGGCAAGGCAAGGTTCATCAAGCCGGTGAAGAATGGCATCGCCATGAAGATGATCATGATCACACCGTGAGCGGTGAAGATCTGGTCATAGTGTTCAGGCGGCAGGTAGCCAGGCGAACCCTCGGTGGCCATGGCCAACTGGGTACGCATCATGATGGCGTCGGCAAAACCACGCAGCAGCATGACCATGGCAACGATGACGTACATGACACCGATTTTTTTGTGGTCGACAGAGGTCAGCCACTCGGTCCACAGGTAGGTCCACTTCTTGAAATACGTGATTGCAGCAAACAGTGCCAGACCACCCAGCGCGATCATGGCGATAGTCACCATCACGATCGGCTCGTGGAACGGGACCGCATCCCAACTTAATTTACCAAACATCGTTTACTCCTCTGCCCCAGCAGTTGAATGCGAGCCCGTGTCAGAACCTTCAACCACGGCCACTTCTTTCTTCTCGTGCTTGACCGGCTTGCCTGGCTTCATACCTTCGTACTTGTCGACGATTTTCTGAAACAGGTCCGGCGTGTACGCGGAGTACAGAGTGGCTGGGTTGTTCTGGCTTGGTTTGGCAAGAGCATCGTATTCAGCTTGATCAAGCTGTTTAGGTGCGGCCTTGACTTTGGCTACCCAGGCGTCGAAATCTTCCTGGCTCGTCGAGATCGCTTTGAATTTCATGCCGGTGAAGCCAGCGCCGCTATAGTTGGCGGAGATGCCTTCCATTTCAGCTTTCTGGTTGGCGATCAGGTGCAGCTTGGTCTGCATGCCTGCCATCGCGTAGATCTGGCCGCCCAGAGCAGGGATGAAGAACGAGTTCATCACAGCATCGGAGGTGATCTTGAAGTTCAGCGGAGTGTGCTCCGGGAACTGGATTTCGTTAACAGTGGCGATACCCAGGTCCGGGTAGATGAACAGCCACTTCCAGTCCAGCGCGACGACTTCGATGTTGATCGGCTTGACGTCGGATTCCAGCGGACGGTACGGGTCCAGTGCGTGGGTGGACTTGTAGGTCACATAACCCAGGGCAATGATGATGAGGACCGGCACCAGCCACACTGCGATTTCGATCTTGGTGGAGTGCGACCACTTCGGCGCGTAGGTAGCGCTGGTGTTCGACGCGCGGTATTTCCAGGCGAAGGCGAAGGTCATGATGATCACGGGGACCACGACCAGCAGCATCAGCAGGGTGGCGGTGATGATCAGGTTTCGTTCATCCAGACCGACCTGTCCTTTTGGGTCGAGCAAGGTCCACTTGCAGCCTCCCAGCATTAACAACATGCCAAGCAGCGGCAAAAAGCCTAGTAATCGGGGGTACCTGTTTTTACTCATCTCACGACCTCTAAAGCAGCTTGCGCAATGCAGTTGGGTTTTGATCGCCAACACTTCACCCTGCCAAGGGTTGGCATTTCTCTTCGATTGAATAAGAGCCTGCCCGGCACGCCATACATGGACGTTGCACGGACCTGCGGTGAGTTCTTATTCGATTTCGTGGCTAAAGGCCTTGTTACAGACCAATTCCATTTGGTGCGGATAGTTGAAAGGCTGCCGGAACCTGGGGTCGCACAGAGCCATCCATCTGCCCCTCGACCGCTCCAATGCTCAAAGATTGAACAGCACCGGACATTCAGTGCGGGCGATTGTAGTTAGCTAGCGATGTATAAACCATGTCTTATAAAGAAATAATTTTTATCGATTCCAGCAACAATCCTTCACCAATCTTGTAAAGGTTCGGGATCTTATCGTGTTCGATTCTCAACAAAAACCACAAAAATTGCCGTGTTATTGCGTGACAGCGCCCTTCCCTTACACCTTGTAAGGGCATGCAAAACGTATCCAAGTCCCCATAAAACAAGGCATTCGGACATCACCGAATGAGGCAACCGGTGCGACGTTCGCGGCACCGCTCAATCGACGAACTGACAGCACATCTTGGCCGTTTTATGCAAATTTATGGACCGGCGCGGCGCGTCAGAAACGTCCTGCGACCGTGTCCGTGTGACAACATGTCGCACGCTGCGCGCACCTCAAGTTGCCCTTCGTCACGTCCCTTTCACAAAACCCTACATACAAAAACGCCCCGTCCTTCCATTAAGCCAGAACAGGGCGTTTCAGTGGGCCGCTTCAGGCCGTGCGTTGGCGATTCCGATAGATGCCCAGCGGAACCAGGATCACCGTCAGCACAAACGCTACCAGCGCCCACTGTGCCAGGGACAGGCCAAGGATCGGCGGGTACGGCGTGCTGCAGAAGCCATCGACCTGGAAGCCCAGGGGAAAGACTTTGGCCAGCGGCAAGTCATCGACAATCGGCTGCAGGACATCGATGCCACAGCTGACCGCAGGGAAAAACTGCGTGTACACATGATGGCCGGCCGTAGCCACGCCGCCCAAGGCGCTGAGGACCACCAACCCTTCAAAGAAGGTGACCGCGCCTTTGCGGCGCATGGCGGCACCGATGAACGCAAACACCGCGATCAACAGCAAGGCGTAGCGCTGCAGGATGCACAGCGGGCATGGCGCTTCGCCCAGTACCACCTGCATGTACAACGCACCGCCGATCAGCGCCAGGCAGATGATGCCCAGCAACACCAGAAAGCGCCGCTCCCTGCCTAAACGCAATTCGTCACTCATCCCCGTTTCCCTTTGCCTGATTATGGTTGTGCCTGATGGCCGCAAGTTTACACACAGGGGATGGTTAAAACAGAAAGGGGTTAACGGCGGATTAATCGGGAGGCATGCAAAGCCAATTGTGGGAGCGGGCTTGCTCGCGAAGGCGGTGGATCAGCCACTTATAAGTCGACTGACACTGAGCCTTCGCGAGCGAGCCCGCTCCCACAGGTTGAACGGTGCTGTGCCTGGAAACCTTATTCCAGGGCCGCGGCCGGGCCGAAAAATTCGTAGCGCGCCTGTTTGTCCGGCACACCGAGGGCTTTAAGGTGGCGCTTGACCGCCGCCATGAAGCCTTTAGGGCCCAGGAAGTAGGCGTCGAGGTCGCGCTGTTCGGGCAACCACGCCGCCAGTTGCTCCTGGCTCAGCATCCCAACTTTGTCTGCGGCCGGGCTCACGCCATCGTCTTCTGCGTAGCAATAGAAGCGCTTGAGTTGCGGGTGCTTGGCCGCCAGGGCGTCGACCCAGTCACGGAACGCATGCACCCCGCCGTTTCGCGCGCAGTGGATAAAGTGCACCGGGCGCTCGGTGGCCAGGGCTGCTTCGAGCATCGGCAGCGTCGGTGTGATGCCCACCCCGCCGCTGATCAGCACCAGCGGCTTGTCGCTGGCAACCAGGGTAAATTCGCCCGATGGAGGGAACAGGTCGAGGGTCGCGCCGACGTGCATCTGGTCATGCAGGTAGTTGGACACCCGCCCACCGGCCTCGCGCTTGACGCTGATGCGGTACAAACCCGCATCGCTCAGGGCCGACAAGGAATAATTGCGGCGCACTTCTTCGCCATCGATCATCAGCTTCATGCCGAGGTACTGGCCCGGCGCGGCCGCCAGGATCGGGCCGTTATCCACCGGGGCAAAATAGAACGAAATGATTTCGTTGCTCTCCTCCACGCGCTTGACCAACAGGAACGGCCGCGCGCCGCGCCAGCCGCCCGGGGCCTGGGCTTTTTCGTCGTAGATGGCGGCTTCGGCGCCAATCAGGATATCGGCCAACTGACCATAGGCGGCGCCCCAGGCGCTCAGCACCTCGGGCGTGGCAATCTCGCTGCCCAGCACCTCGGCAATGGCCCGCAGCAGGCACGTGCCCACAATCGGGTAGTGCTCCGGCAGGATCTGTAGGGCCACGTGCTTGTTGATGATCTTTGCGACCAGATCGCCCAGTTGGTCCAACTGGTCGATATGCCGCGCATACATCAGCACGCCATTGGCCAAGGCGCGGGGCTGGTCGCCGTTGGCCTGATTGGCCTGGTTGAACAGCGGGCGAACGTCCGGGTACTCGCTGAGCATCATGCGGTAGAAGTGCGTGATCAGCGCTTCGCCGCCGCTTTCCAGCAGGGGCACGGTGGATTTGACGATGGCACGGTCTTGGGCACTAAGCATGGCAGACTCCTGGGTCTTTTTACTGATTGCCCTTACGTACTCAGTATTCGTGCCAACTTATAAACCGTTATTTTTCAATAAGTTAAATATAAAGTAGTCAATATGACTTCCTACACTTTATAGTCATAAGGACTACAAGGAGTCATTATGACTGCACAATCGCTGCTCACTACCCTGCTGCCTCTGGTTGCCGACTTGTCGCGCGACCTGCCCGAAGGCGAGCGCTACCGACGCCTGTTGCAAGCCATGCGCGCGCTGCTGCCGTGCGATGCCGCCGCGCTGTTGCGCCTGGACGGTGAATGGCTGGTGCCGTTGGCGGTGGACGGTTTGAGCACCGACACCCTCGGCCGACGCTTCAAGGTCAGCGAGCACCCACGCTTTGCGGTGCTGCTGAGCAGCCCCGGCCCTACCCGCTTTGACACCGACAGCGAACTGCCGGACCCCTACGATGGTTTGGTCGATGGCCTGCACGGCCACCTGCAAGTGCACGACTGCATGGGCTGCCCGCTGTTTATCGACGACAAACCCTGGGGCCTGCTGACCCTCGACGCGCTGGACACCGAGCGCTTCGAGCGTGTCGAACTCGACGCCCTGCAGGCCTTCGCCAGCCTGGCAGCGGCTACCGTCAACGTCGCCGAACGTATGGAGCGCTTGGCCTTGCGCGCCGAAGATGAGCACCAGCGCGCCGAGATCTATCGCCAGGCCAGCGGCCAGCAGCACAAGGAAATGATTGGCCAGAGCAAGGCCCACAAGCACCTGGTCGAAGAAATCAAGCTGGTGGGCGGCAGCGACCTGACCGTGTTGATTACCGGCGAAACCGGCGTCGGCAAGGAACTGGTCGCCCAGGCCATCCACGCCGCGTCGCCGCGCGCAGACAAACCCCTGATCAGCCTCAACTGCGCTGCACTCCCGGAAACCCTGGTGGAAAGCGAGCTGTTCGGCCATGTGCGCGGTGCCTTTACCGGCGCGCTGAACGAGCGCCGCGGCAAATTCGAACTGGCCAATGGCGGCACGCTGTTTCTGGATGAAGTGGGCGAGCTGTCGCTGACCGTGCAGGCCAAACTGTTGCGCGTGCTGCAAAGCGGCCAACTGCAGCGCCTGGGCTCGGACAAGGAGCATCAAGTGGACGTGCGCCTGATCGCCGCCACCAACCGCGACCTGGCCGAAGAGGTGCGCAACGGCCGCTACCGTGCCGACTTTTATCACCGTCTGAGCGTGTACCCGCTGCAAGTGCCGGCGCTGCGTGAACGTGGCCGTGATGTGCTGCTGCTGGCGGGCTTCTTCCTCGAGCAGAACCGTTCACGCATGGGCCTGGGCAGTCTGCGCCTGACCAGCGACGCTCAAGCGGCGCTGCTGGCGTACAACTGGCCGGGCAATGTGCGCGAGCTGGAACATTTGATCGGACGCTGCGCGCTAAAAGCCCTGGGAAACTGTCGCGAACGTCCGAAGATCCTGAGCCTGAGTGCCCACGACCTGGACCTGCCCGATGTCAGCGCGCCGCTGGCAATCGAAGCACCGGCCGATGTGGCCCCTTTGGTCACCGGCGACCTGCGCCAGGCCACCGAGCATTACCAGCGCCAAGTCATCAGCGCCTGCCTGGAGCGCCACCAGCACAACTGGGCCGGCGCCGCCCGCGAACTGGGCCTCGACCGCGCCAACCTCGGCCGCATGGCCAGGCGTCTGGGTCTCAAATAGAACGATCACCCAGCCTGAACGCAGGAACAACTCGCTCCAAGGTGGGAGCTGGCTTGCCGGCGATAGCGGTGTACCTGCCGGCTCATCCACTTACCGCCATCGCCGGCAAGCCAGCGCCCCCATCAGATTTGCTTGGCCTTGAGCATCGGATCCACAGGCTGGCTCGGTTTGACCTTACGAAACACCAACACATTCCCCAGCATCACCAGCACCAGCCCCATCAACGCCGGCGCCGTCCACTGATACCCCTCGGCAAACGCCGACACATTCAGCGCCACCACCGGAAACAGCACCGTGCAATACGCCGCGCGCTCCGGGCCCATACGGCCCACCAACGTGAGGTAGGCGGTAAAACCAATCACCGAGCCCGGAATCACCAGGTACCACAGCGCTCCGACATAACGCGCACTCCAATCCATGTCGAACGGTATCCCGCGCACCGCGCAATAGGTCGCGAGCATCACCGAACCGTAGGCCATGCCCCAGGCATTGGTGGTCAACGGCTTGAGCCCGGCCTTCTGCTGCAGGCTAGACAGCAGGTTGCCGGCCGAAAAACACATCGTCCCCAACAACGCCAAGCCCAAGCCCAGCAACGTCTGCGGGCTGGCGGTGTGCCCGACCAGCTCCGGCCAGAACAGAAAACCCAACCCCATTAATCCAAGCGCGCCGCCCATCAATACGTTGCGCGCCACCCGCTGACCGAAAAACACCCGCGCATTGAGGGCATTCCACAGCGTGGCCGTGGAAAACACCACCGCCACCAGGCCGCTGGGAATCCATTGGCTGGCCGTCAGAAAACACATGAAGTTGACGCAAAACAGGCACACGCCCTGGGCGAGGCAAATCAGGTGCCCGCGCCGGTTCATCACCTGCAATTTGCGGCTGAGCAGCAACAGCGCAAACAGCACCAGCGCCGCCAGGCCAAAGCGATAGACGATCGACACAGGAATCGCCACGACACCCAATTGCCACTTGAGGGCAATCCAGGTAGTGCCCCAGATCAGCACGGTAAGTAAGTACAGGAAAAGGTTCATAGCGGGCTCCGTCGATTGAGCCACAGTGTTGCCCGCAGACCGGCCCGCGCTCTTGCACATTCTTGCGCTTTTGTCGGGCGGCGGGATCACAGCGCCCGCGCTGCGGAGTAGGATGCAAGGCGTCGGAGAGAACAACCATGCCAGAGCTGGAATCCCTGCAAGTCTTTCAAGCCCTTAACCGCTCGCCCAACGCACGCCTCGAAGCCTGCGCCGAGCTCGGTGACGGCCTGTCTGCGGCGTTGTGGAGCAACCATCACGATGCTCAGGACTACCAGGCGCCCACCCACCACACCTTGTCCTGCTACATCGGCGGCGGCACCGGGACTTTTCGCCGTGATCAGCCCGGCACCAAAGGTGGCCCTGACAAACTCTGCATCCTGCCGGCCGAGCATCAGTCAGCCTGGGTGATAAATGGTGAAATCCGCCTGGCCCATGTGTACTTCAGCCCCGAGCAATTTGCCCTCGGCTGCGTCACCCTGCTGGACCGCGAACCGCGCGCATTGCAATTGCGCGAAAGCACCTTTCTTGAAGACGCCAGCCAGGCCCGGCGCTTTCACCAGTTGATCGCGCTCAACTGGCACGAGCCCGCCGAACGCCTGCTGACCAGCAGCCTGGCCCATGAAATGCTCAGCCACACCTTGCTCAGCCAGGTTGGCGCGCGCGACGGTCTGCGTTTGAAAGGCGGATTGGCCGCGCATCAGCGCCGGCGGTTGATGGACTACATCGACCATCACCTCGACGACCCGATCAGCCTGGGGCAATTGGCCGGGATGTGTGCGCTGTCGGAATACCATTTCGCGCGGATGTTCCGCCAAAGCTTCGGCCTGCCACCCCATCAATACCTGTTGGCGCGACGCTTGGCCCGCGCGCAAAGCCTGCTGCGTGCCGGCACGCTCCCACTGGGCGACATTGCCTGGATGTGCGGCTTCTCCAGCGCCAGCCACTTCACCCACCGCTTTCGCCAAGCCATGGGCGCCACACCCGGCGACTACCGCCAAGCCTTCCACGGCTAAACACACCCCTCCAGCACACCCGTACCCGTGGCGAGCGGGCTTGCCCCGCGTCGGGCTGCGCAGCAGCCCCAAAAACAGGCGCCGTGCTCCACGAGGAAAATCTCAATATCCTTACAGGGCCGCTGCGCAGCCCAACGCGGGGCAAGCCCGCTCGCCACGAGAGCATGAGACGTCATTGCCCATCGCTTTCGCCAAGCCATAGGGCCACACCCGGCGAATACCGCCAAGCCTTCCACGCCTAAACACAACCCTCCAGCCCGCCCGTACCCGTGGCGAGCGGGCTTGCCCCGCGTCGGGCTGCGCAGCAGCCCCAAAAACAGTCGCCGTGCTCCACGAGGAAAATCTCAATATCCTTACAGGGCCGCTGCGCAGCCCAACGCGGGGCAAGCCCGCTCGCCACGAGAGCATGAGACGTCATTGCCCATCGCTTTCGCCAAGCCATGGGGCCACACCCGGCGACTACCGCCAAGCCTTCTACGGCTAAACACAACCCCTCCAGCACACCCGCACCCGTGGCGAGCGGGCTTGCCCCGCTCGCCACGAAAGCATGAGACGGCATTCAAACCCTATGGATGATCCCGCCGCCTACGCCATCAACCCCAATGTCTTGGCTTTCGCCACCGCCTGCGTGCGCCGCTCCACGCCGAGCTTGCTGTGGATACGCCGCGCGTGGGTCTTGACGGTGTGCAACGAGATAAACAGCCGGTCGGCGATTTCCAGGTTGGAGTTGCCCAGGGCGATCAATTGCAGCACTTGCAGCTCGCGCTGGCTCAGGGGATTTTCCGCCACGCCGCTGGGCGCCGCCTGCGCCTCCAGGCCCAGTTCACTCAGTAACCCTGGCGAGCGCAACCGCAGTTCGCGAATCGCCTGCTGCACCTGGCAGCGCCCGGCCAGCGCCAGCCCAGCCTCCAGGGCCCGACGAGCCATCAGCGGATCACCGAGTTGCCAGGCCACCTCGCCCAGCACCAGTTGCAACTCGGTTTCCAGGCACAGCATGCCGCGCTGCCGAGTGGTGTCGAGCAAATCGTTGAGCCGTGCAATCGGCTGCTCGGCACAGCCCAGCTTCACTTCGGCCAGCACCAGCAAATACTCCAGGCGCGGGATCAATTCCAGCGTGGCCGGCGGCGCCTGCTTGGCATCGGGCCCGCGAAAGTGGCGCAGCACCCGGCGCATCGCTTCCAGCGTCAATTCGGCGCGGCCCTGCTGCAACCAGAAATGCCCGCTGACCAACAGCAGCACCGCGCGATACACCGTGTCCGGTACCTGGCGCTGCTGCATCAAGCGCTCGGCCTCACGCAGCTGGATAAACGCCTGGGCGTAATCGCCTCGGTTCGCTGCCAGCAGCGCCAGGCCGAGAAAACCGTACAGCACGCGCTTGTCCTGGCTGTGCAGGCACATCGTCAAACCGGCCTCGAAACACTCAGTGGCCAGCGCATCCTGGCCTTGTCGCAGCGCAAGATGCCCGCGCCGCAAGGCAATCCGCCCCACCAACGGGCCGGCCTTGAGCCGCTGCCCCACCAGCATTGCCTGCACATGCTCCAACAGGCTCTGCGCCCGATAGGGTGCGCCGCGTTGTTCCAGCAGTTGCGCGTGATCCAGCTCCAGCAATGCCTCCAGCACCAACGAACCCTGTGCACGCGCCAGGCACAGGGCTTCGCGGTTCAAGGCCTGGCCCACGTCCAGTTCACCGCGCAGCAAAGCTTGCTGGGTCAGGCCCGAAAGGCACATCAGGCGCGAGGTCCAAGCGCTGTCGGGCAAGGCTTGCAGCGCCTCGAGAAAATGCTCGCGGGAGCGCTGGGCATCGCCGCTCAAGTGCAACAGCCAGCCCCATTGCGCCTGCCAGCGGGCCAACAGATAACGCTGTTGCGCCGCCGTCGGTTGCGGGGCGAACCGCGCCAATTGATCGATACACAAGGCTGCCTGGTCGAAGCGTCCGGCAAACAGCAACGCCGCCGTGACCAGCCCCACCAGTTGCGCCGAGCCGAGCATCAATTCATCGCCATGCTGCTCATGCAGACGCAACAGCAGCACTGCGTTCTGCTGACGGAACAAGTCTTCAAAACTGAAGTGCTGCAACAGGCTCACCGCCACTTCGTAGGCTTCGGCCAGCAGCGCCTGTTCAAAGGCGGCCTGCCAGTCCTGCTGCGCGGTGAACCACTGGCAGGCGCGACGGTGCCAGGAACGCTTGGCCGGCCAGGGCTCATCGCGGATCAGTTGCGCCAATGGCGCAAAAATTTGCAGCCAATCAGTGGTGTCCTCCCACGGCTGGATAAATGCGCCCAGCGCTTGCAGGTCGCGCAGGTAGTGATCGCCGTCACCAAAGCCGAACAAGTGCTCACACAGGCCCGGGTTGAAGCGCGGCATATGCGCCAACACACGCCAGGCCTCCGCCAGCTCGGCGGGCAAGGTGCCGAAGAGTTCGTGTTGCAGGTAGTCGAGCAAGGTTCTGTCCGGGTGCCCGTCACCGAGCAAGGCGATGCGCACGCCGGCGCACCAGCCGCCGCTGAACTGCATCACGCTGTCGACGGTGTGCGTGGGCCCGAGCAGTTGCTGGATTTCCGCAGGGTTGAACATCAACTCACTGCATTCCAGCAGCTCATCGTCGAGCAGCAGACGCGGCCAGTTGCACAGCGGGCGCCGCCGGGCGCCCAGCCACCAGGTCAGCGCCGGGCTGGCGGCGCTCAGCAAACGGTCGAGCAAGGCGTCCAGTTCGGGGGCCGGCAGGCGGCAGAAATCGTCGAGAAATATCCACGCCGGGCTGTGCCAGCGGCTGAGGTCGAGCAACAAGGTGGCTTCGTCGACGAACGACAAACCGAGGTGTTGCGCCAGCCGCGCGCCAAAATCATCGGGGCTGAGCACGGCGCCATTGAGCGCCAGCCAATACACCTGACACTCCGCCGGCGCCTGCAACGCACACTCGGCGAGCAACGCGCTCTTGCCACTGCCACCCGGCGCGCAGAGCAGCTTCACCCTGACCGGCGCCGCCAGCAAAGGCCCGGCCAGGCGCGGGCGCAACAGATGGTGGGCGGACAGCCGTGGCATGAATCCAGGACGGTCCAGGCAGCGTGTCATGGCGGTCATTGCTGCATCCTGCTTTTTATTGTTATGCAACCTGGCGCCTACCCTAGTCCTGTGGTCGGAGGTTGTTGAAGAAGTATTCAGCGGGGTGATTTATAGCCATGCACAAAACCCAATGTGGGAGCGGGCTTGCTCGCGAAGGCGGTGTATCAGTCCAGGCATTCGGTGACTGACACTGCGCCTTCGCGAGCAAGCCCGCTCCCACATTTTGATCCCAGTTTGGTCCCGGATCAGCGCACGCCCTCAGACCTCAACGCTGCCGGTGTGTAATCCGCCGCCTTGGCCGCAAAGCCGAACACGAAGCTGCTCTTCTCCTCGTTTTTCATGCCCAGCGCGATGTAGCGCCCGGCGATGATGTCGTACAGCGTTTCCACGGTGTAGGCCGGCACCTGATGGTCGTAGTAAAACTGCGCGTGGCCCTCGGCAACCCGCCACAGTTGGCCACGGCCGTCGTAGTGATCAACCAGCGCGACCTGCCAGCTGTCTTCGTCGATGTACATGTGGCGCTTGGCGTAGATGTGCCGTTCGCTCGGCTTGACGGTGCCGATCACTTCCCACACGCGGTGCAGTTCGTAGCGGGTCAGGTCCTGGTTGATGTGCCCGGCCTTGATGATGTCGTCGTACTTGAGGGTCGGCGAATCGAGCTTGTAGCTGTTGTAGGGGATGTAGATCTCTTTTTTGCCGACCAGCTTCCAGTCGTAGCGGTCGGGCGCGCCAGAGAACATGTCGAAGTTGTCGGTGGTGCGCAGGCCGTCGGAAGCGGTGCCCGGGCCGTCGTAGGAGACTTGCGGCGCGCGGCGAACCCGGCGCTGGCCGGCGTTGTAGATCCAGGCCAGGCGTGGTTCCTTCACTTGGTCAAGGGTTTCGTGCACCAACAGCACGTTGCCCGCCAGACGTGCCGGGGCGGTGACCGATTGCTTGAAGAAGCTCAGCACGTTGGCCGCCTTGGCCTGGTCGATGTCCGGGATGGCTTGCGGCACTGCCACTTCTTCCTCGAAACGGATCGGCGTGTAGCTGCCATTCGTTTGCGGAGTCGCCTGGGTGATGATGCGTTTGAGGTTGCCGCCGTGGTAGCGGGTGATGTGGTTCCACAGCACTTCCACGCCATTTTTCGGAATCGGGAACGCGTAGTAGCGGTTGCCGGTGAAATTCTCCAGGCCATTGCCGTCGTTGATCGCATGCACGTTGAGCGCGCTGCGCTTGATCGACTCGTAGATGTCCGGCGGCAGGTTGACCGTGCGGTGGGTTGGGTACACCGGGATCTTGTAGGTTTCGGGGTAGCGCTTGAACATCGCCACCTGGCCGTCGGAGAGCTTGTCTTTGTACTTGTCGACCGTGGCGGCGGTGATCACGAACAGCGGTTTTTCATTGGCAAATGGGTCGGCCAGAAAACCCTTGCTGTCCACCGCGCCGGCGTTTTTGGGGATGCCGCCGGTCCAGGCCGGGATCGAGCCGTCGGCGTTGCCGGCTTTTTCAGCGCCGACCGGCGTCAGGGTGGTGCCCAGCTTGGCGGCCTCTTCGGGCGATACCGCCGCCATCACGTGGGCGGCCAGCAGACTCAGGGCCATCACTGCAAATATCTTACGCATAGGTTGTTGTCCTTTCTTAAAGCAGATCAGAAGTTCACGCCGAAGCTGAGGGCGATAAAGTCGCGGTCGGTGAGGGTGTTGTAGTCGCCGCCAAAAAAATCGGTGTAGCTCAGGCTGGCGGTGTAGGTGTTGCGGTAATCCGCGTCCACACCGACGCTGATCGCCTTGGCGCCTTCGTTGAATATCCCGTTCGGCCCATAGCCGCTGACGTCATGGGACCAGGACAGGTTGGGCTTGAGGTTCACCCCGGCAAACACGTTGTTGTAATCCAGGATTGCGCGGGCGCGATAACCCCAGGAATTGGCGGTGACGAAGCCGTCGGTATCGCCGCCGAAACCATAGGCGCCATACACCGAGTCGCGGCCGTAGCGCAGTTTGGTTTTGGCCTCCAGGCCGCCGACGTGCACATAGGCCGCCTCGCCCACCAATGTCAGACGTTCGGCGCCCAGCACCTGATCGAAGAACTGGGTCATGGTGCTTTGGATCTGGGTGATTTCCTTGCGGCGGTAGCCTGAGTTATCCGAGCCGAACGAGCTGCGGATCGGCGAGGCGGTTTGGCCGGCAATCGGGTTGACCAACGCCAGCGTCAAGTCGGTGGTGTTGAGCTGCACCGGCGCATTCGGGCGGTAGCTGATCTCGCCGGTCCACGCCGTGCCGGTGGGCAAGGTGGTGGAGAAACTGGCGCCGTACAGACGGATGTCTTCCGGGTAGTCGAGGTAGTACTGGCCACGACCGAGCATGGTGCTCTGGGCCAGGCCCGAGCCGCTGCCGGGCGCGATGGCGTTGGCGGTGGCCGCGATACGCCCGATGGTGGCCAGGTTGGTGTTGGCGGTGATCGTGCCCACGGTGGGTGTGCGGCTGTGGTAATTCATGAAGTACAGGCCGTACTCGGTGTCATCGCCAAGCCAGCGCAAGGCCGCCCCGAACTGCCCGCCATCGCGGGCTTCGCGGTCTTTGGCACGCTGCACCACCACGCCTTCGCGCGTGACTTGAAAGCCCTGGCCGAACGCGGCCGCCACCGGCTGCAGCGGCGCAATCGCCGGGCTGCCGACGGTGTAGTTGTTGTTGCAGCCGTGAGCAACCACGTCGTTGCCGAAGAAAGTGCCGCAGTTGTCCACCACGGTGTTTTCCCAGTTCAACTGGTAGAACCCTTCCACCGACAGCTGGTTGGTGAGGCTCTGGGACGCGAACAGCATGTTCACCGGGATCAGGCCTTCCTTGATTTCGGCACCGGGGCGACGAAAGGCCGACACGTCGATGGGGTTGATGCTGTTGATCGAGTTACCGATGAACGTACTTTCGCCCCAGCTGACGACCTGCTTGCCGACGCGCACGTTGCCGGGCAGGTCGCCAATCGAATAGTTGTGATAGACGAAGGCATCCAGCAGCTCATAGCCGGACGACCGCGCGCCTTCGTCGCGATGGTGATTGCTGATCTGCTTGAACTCGCGGTCTTCGTCCTGCAGTTCGAAGTCGTACCAGTACTTGCCGCGCACAAACACGCCGCTGTCGCCGTACTTGAGCTCCAGGTCGTGAATGCCTTTGAAGATCTTGGAGAAGGTTTCGCCCTTCTTGAAGTTCAGCCGCCCGTCATCCCCGGTGGACGCCTGACCCGTGCCGCCATTGGGAATGCCCACCAGCTTTTTGTCGGCATCGCGCATGCCCCAACTGGCGCCGACCGACAGCGAAGAATCGAATTGCCCTTCGATCTCGCCAATGTTGAACGAAACAGCCTGTGCCTGGGCGCAGCAGCCCAGTGCAACCGCCGCGGCGAGCGCCTGTGGCGTGAAGATGGCGCGCATTGTTGTTTTTGTCATGCGTCTTCCCCGGTGAGTGACAGAAGGCCCCACCCTACTGCCGCCCGCGAGGAGCGATAAGCGCACCAAAGGGGTATTCGCAGTGTCGCTCGAAAGGATTAGCAGCCGCTCTGGCCGGGGTTTTGACCGGCCCATGATTGGGGTAGATAGCGCGTTATCAGGGGAATGGATGGCCTGCGGCGCGACTGTTGCCAATTTGGTAACAGTCCTTGTCTTGAACCGCTATTACTCAATTTGTTACAACCGACTATTCTTACCTCGCTCTCAGGGCAAACGGCCCGCTCCCAACCTGGGGAGAACAGCTGAATTTCGACGGATTGGCTAATTTATTCAATCTGTTACCCGTGTTCACTGACGTTGATTTGTCGCTCCTTGATCCAACGTCTTACTTCGGCCGCTGCCTATGCAGCGGCCTTTTTTATGCCTGAACGAAAACGGGGCGCCATCAGCGCCCCGCGGTATTCGATAGTGTTCGAGCAACGATCAGAGGCTGAATTTCTGCAAGTTGGCCATCATCTCCTTCAATGCCTCGATATTGTCCTTGGGGTGCGCGGCGCCTTCGAAGTCGCAGATCTGCGCCCAATGCGCAGCCACATCATCGGGTGAAAACCCGGCTTCGGGGTCAAACCCCACACCCAGGCTGCGCTCCCAGCGGGTCTTGCCGATCCAGCCGCCGCCCACTTCAAACAGGCCGGAGGTTTCCTGGCACGCCTCGCTGCCCAGGTACACCACCAACGGGCTGACCAGCTCCGGCTTGAGGCGGTCGAACACTTGCGGCGGGATCAGGCCTTCGGTCATGCGCGTGCCGCCGGTGGGGGCGATGGCGTTGACCAGAATATTGTTCTTGCGCCCTTCCAGCGCCAGGGTGCGGGTCAAGCCGTACAAGCCCAGCTTGGCCATGCCGTAGTTGGATTGGCCGAAGTTGCCATAGATGCCCGAAGTGGACGCGGTGAAGATCACCCGGCCATAACCTTGCTCACGCAAATGCGGCCAGGCAGCGCGGGTCACTTTGTAGGCACCCTCGACATGCACCCGATACACCAGGTCCCAGTCGCCGTCGTCCATTTTGTGGAAGGTCTTGTCGCGCAGGATGCCGGCGTTGTTGACCACCACATCGATGCGGCCGAATGCATCGAGCGCGTTCTGCACGATTTTGTCACCGTCGGTGACGGAGTCATGGTTGGCTTCGGCAATGCCGCCCGCTTCGCGGATTTCGGCGACCACGCGATCGGCGGCCGAGGCGTTGGCGCCCTCGCCTTGAGTAGAACCGCCGAGGTCATTGACCAGCACCTTGGCCCCGTGTCGGGCGAACAGCAGCGCATGCGCCCGGCCCAACCCGCCGCCGGCACCGGTAACGATCACGACCTTATCCTGGAACTGCACTGACTCACTCATACCGAACTCCGCTGGCGACAATGGCAATGGCGTGAGTGTCAGGCACACAGCCTCCGGTCACAATAAAGTCGGCCGAGGCTGAATGGTGCTCGATAAGGCAGCGGGATGATTGTGCGTCCCAGATTTTCGCAGGGCGTCGCCTTCTCAGTGGCGAGCGAGTCTTCTGTGGTAAGCAGGCTTGCTGAGCAGCAGGCCTCTTGTGGCGAGCGGGCTGTTGTGGCGAGCGGGCTTGCCCCGCGTTGGGTGGCGAAGCCGCCCCGATAAGGTTACTGCACAGTGTTCTGGTGTATCGCGGTGGCAGGTTTCAGGGCCGCTTCGCGCCCCAACGCGGGGCAAGCCCGCTCGCCACAACAAGCCCGCTCGCTAATGTAAACCTGGCGCAGCCACAACAAGCCCGCTCGCTGATGTAAGCCTGGCGCACCACAACAAGCTCATTCGCCACAACGGGTGGCTCAGGAATAGGCCACCCGTGGCGCGGGCTGGCCGACGCGCTCGCGAAACGCCAGGTAATGCTTGAGCACCAGTACCGGCGCTTCTATCTGCGGGTAGTGACCGATATTGGCCAGCAACACCGTGTCGGCGTGCGGCACCAACTGGTGATAACGCTCCACCATATGCACACCGGAGATCGGGTCGACTTCGCCGTCGATCACGCGCAACGGCACCTCGCCGCGCTGCAACGCGTCCACCCAGCGCTCCCGCAAGCGGCGGCGCTGGGGAATGTAGGCAATCAGTTTGTGCAGGATGCGCGTGCCGTCATTGCAATTGATCAGGCTCCAGAAATCATCCAGCGCGCTTTCACTGGGCCGCGTATTCGGGCCAAAAATCTGGCTGAAGCTGTTCGACAAGGCATTGCGCCCGAAGGCACGGCCGATCATCCAGCCAAGCGGGCTGAGCAGCAGTTTTTGCACCAGCGCCGGGCGATGGGTTTCCGGGAACAGCCCGCCGTTGAGGAATACGCAACTGGCCATCTGAAAACGGCCTTCGTAATGACGGGCGAGTAATTCCTGGGCGACGCTGTCGCCGTAGTCGTGGGCCAACACATGCACCGGTTGCTCCACGCGCAGGTGGTCGAGCAACGCCTGCTGCAGGTCGGCCTGCTCCAACAGGCAATAGTCGTGATCCACCGGCTTGTCCGAGTCGCCGAACCCCAGCATGTCGCAGGCAATCACCAGGTTGCGCTGGGCCAGCGGCTGCCACAGGTAGTGCCAGTCCCAACTGGCCGTGGGGAAGCCATGAATCAACAGCAGTGGCTCGCCCTGCCCGGCCACCCAGTAACGGATCGTACGACCACGGAAGACGAATTCCTGAGCGCGTTTGCGCCAGGCTCTGAGCGGGATTTCGGCGAGTGGCATCAGCTTTTATACCCGGGATCTTGCAGGTCCAATTTACGCAGCAGCGCGGGCCAGGCCAGCGCGCCGCCCATACCCTGAGCGCTCTTGGTGACCGCGGCCACCATAGCCCTGGACCCGGCAAGAATCTGCGGCTCGATGGCAATCAACTCAGCCGCGCCGTTTTGCGCCAGCACCTGGATATCGCAGGCGCGTTGGAAGATAAACATCATCAGGAACGTGTCAGCGATGGTGCCGCCGCAGGTCAGCAGGCCATGGTTGTGCAGCATCAGGAAATTGTTGTCGCCCAGGTCTGCCTGCAAGCGCGCCTTTTCTTCATGGTTGAGCGCCACACCTTCGTAGGCGTGATACGCCAGGCTTGCGAGCACGAACAACGATTGCTGGCTGATCGGCAACACGCCTTGCTTCTGCGCCGAAACAGCAACACCGGCGGGCGTGTGGGTGTGTATCACGCATGCCACGTCGTGGCGCACGTCATGGATGGCGCTGTGGATCGTGTAGCCCGCGGGGTTGATCTCGTAGGGGCTGTCCATCAGCTTGTTGCCGGCCTGGTCGACCTTGACCAGGCTCGACGCCGTGATCTCGTGAAACATCAGCCCGTAGGGGTTGATCAGAAAATCATCGGTGCCCGGCACCTTGGCCGAAATATGCGTGAAGATCAGGTCATCCCAGCCATGCAGCGCGACCAGGCGATAACAGGCGGCCAGGTCGACACGGGCTTGCCATTCGGCAGCGCTGACCTGGTCTTTGACATTCTGTGGCGATAGAACGGGGGCTAGGCTCACGGCAACGACCTCCTTGGCACATTTTCTTATTGTTTTTTTGAGTGAAGGGCCAGTCTAGTCAGACGCCATCGCGCAAGTAGTCGCCTTCGCAGCCAGCTTGATGACCGAACGAGTCAGCAACAAGAATAGTTGAAGTCAGCGGGCGCCGCGTCAGAGAAGCGCCGCCAATAAAGGCACGGCGAACAGGTTGAGCAAGCCCGTCAACACCATTACCAGGCCCGCAACCGAGCCCTCTTCACCGCCCACTTCCTGCGCCCGGCTGACGCCCGCGCCATGAGCGCCCACACCAAACAACGCGCCACGCGCCAGGGGCGTGCGCAACGGCAACCACTTGAGCAGCACGCCGCCGAGCATGGCGCCGAACACGCCGGTGAACATCACAAACACAGCGGTCAGTTCCGGTACACCGCCCAGGTCAGAGGAAACCGGCATGGCAAACGGCGTGGTGATCGAGCGCGGCAACAGCGACATCGTCACCGAGCTGTTCAATGCCAGCGCCTTGGCCAGCCCGAACGAGGTGCCGATGGAGGCCGCGCTGCCGGCGACCATGCCCAGCAGCAACGCCGACCAATGACGCGCCAGCAAGCGGCGTTGTTGCCAGATCGGCACCGCAAACGCCACGGTGACCGGGCCCAGCACCAGCATCAGCCAGTGGGTGTCGGCGGCATATTCGGCGTACGCCGTGTGCATCGGCGCGGCCACCGCCAACAGCAGCGCCGGCACGAGGATCAAGGGCGACAGCACGTAGCGCCCGGTGCGGCGATAGATCCAGCGGCTGAAGACATAGGCGCCCAGGGTCAGGGCGAGCCAGAACACCGGCATCAGCTCAAGCTTCACGGCGCATGCTCCAGCGGCAGACCATCTCTACGGTGAATGCCGTCACCAGCATCACCGACAGTGTGCTGAAACCGATCACCAGCAGGATGCGCCAGCCGTCGTTGCGCACCAGGCCGCCGTAATCAAGCAGGCTCATCAGTGCGGGAATAAAAAACAGCAGCATCTCTGCCATCAACACCCCGGCGCCCAGTTGCAGGGCGGCCGGCTTGACCAGGCCGGTGGCGAATGTCGCCAGCAACAGGCCCAAGCCCACCACGCCACCGGGTATGGGCCAAGCCAACCACACAGCAAGCTGGGTACCCAGAAAATAGATAGCCAGCAGCACAACCAGCTCAGTCAGCAGGCGGGCGATATGTTTGAAGCTGAAACGATTCATAAGCGTTTGATCCTCACAGGCGCTCAGTTTAAAGACGCCTCCCCCATCCCCACAGCGAATTGTTAGACTGCCAGCTATTCCAAACTGGAATCAGGCCTATGGAATTCAAACAGCTGCGCAGTTTTGTCGAAGTGATCCGTCGGGGCGGCTTTACCCAGGCCGGTAAAACCTTGCACATCAGCCAATCGGCCGTCAGCAAACAAGTGGCACAGTTGGAGCAGAGCCTCGGCACGCCGCTGCTGGAACGCACGGGCTCGCACATTCGCCTGACGGCCGCCGGCGAGGTGGTGTTGCAGCGCGCCGAAGCCATGTTGCGCCTGCAAACAGAACTGCTCAGTGAGCTCGATGATATGCAGCAACTGGCCCGTGGCGAGCTGCGCCTGGGCTTGCCGCTGTTGGCGGGCGACACGCTGTTTGCCGGGCTGTTTGCCGAGTACCGCAGGCGTTACCCCAAGGTCACCATCCAATTGCTCGAAGGCGGCAGCCGCACGATCGAGCAGGCGATTCTCAGTGGTGAGCTGGACGTGGGTGGCACGCTGATGCCCAGTGATCCGGCCTTTGCCTGGCAACCCTTTTGCGACGAGCCGCTGGATGCCTTGCTGCCGATGGATCACCCATTGGCCGAGAATGCCCAGGTACGCCTGGAGGAACTGGCGGACACGCCCTTCCTGATGTACCAACGCAGTTTTGTGCTCAATGACCGACTGATGCAGGCTTGTCAGCAATTGGGCTTTACGCCGAAGGAGATCGGCCGCAGCGGCCAGGCGGACTTTCTCGTCGCCCTGGTCGCGGCCGGTCAGGGCGTGGTGCTGTTGCCCAGCGTGGTCGCCCGCGGGTTGGTGCGACCGGGCGTGGTGCGCCTGACACTCAAGGCGCCGGACTTCCTGCGCTGGGACATTGCCTTTATCTGGCGTGAGGGCGCTTATCTGTCCAAAGCCGCCCAGGCCTGGCTGGCGCTGCTGCGTGAATTCCCGGTCAACCGCGCAGTGCAGTGACCAGCTCGGCCAGCCACGGTTCTGCATCGGCTTCCGGGGTGACGCTTTCGCTGGCGTCCAGGCGCAGCATCGGCAGCACTTCGCGCACGCCCAACTCGCCGAACAGCTCGCGCATTTGCTCGCCGCCGCCGCAGAAGGTGTCGCCGTAGCTGGCGTCGCCCAGCCCGATGACGGCACCGGGCAGCCCGCGCCAGGCGGCGGGGAGTTGGTCACGGATGCTCGAATACAGCGGTTGCAGGTTGTCAGGCAGCTCGCCCATGCCGGTGGTGGACGTCACCGCCAGGAGGGCTTCAGGAGCAAAGGCCTGCACATCGGCCAAGGTGGCGCGCGGGTTGTGCCAGGCTTCAAAACCGGCCGCGTTGAGGATGCCGGCCGCGTGGCGAGCGACTTCTTCAGCGGTGCCGTAGACCGAGCCGGAAAGGATGGCGACTTTCATCAATCTGATCCTGTAGTTGAGCCAAAGCGTGGGATGTTAGCAGCTGGCGCAAATATTTCGGCGCATGCCGCGCAACATTCAGGGCATGCCATACACTGCAGGCTCTAAAAACAAGCCATGGACCGCTCAATGATTAACGCCAAACTGATGCAGCTGGTCATCAACGCCTCCAACGACGGCATCGTCGTCGCCGAACGCGAAGGCAAAGACAAGCCGCTGATCTACGTTAACCCGGCCTTCGAGCGCATGACCGGCTATGCACTGGACGACATCCTGTATCAGGATTGCCGCTTCCTGCAGGCGGGCGACCGCGACCAGCCAGCCTTGATGGCGATTCGTGAAGCCCTCGACAGCGGCGGTTCTTGCCGGGAGATCCTGCGCAATTACCGCAAGGACGGCGCGCCTTTCTGGAACGAGCTATCGCTGTCGACGGTTTACAACGAAGCCGACAAGCAGACCTATTTTGTGGGCTTGCAAAAAGACGTCAGCGCGCAGGTGAAAGCACAACTACGCGTGGCCCAGCTGGAAGCACAGGTGGCCGAGCTTAAAGGCGAGTTGGCGGCGCTCAAAGCGACGAGCGGAATTAACAAAGTGTAAAAAACACGGTCTTTAGAGCGATAATGGCTTTTTAATGTCTCATCGTTGAGCTCCATCAATGCACCGCGACGCGCTTTTGACGCAGGACGAACTGGATTTTATCCAGGACATGCAGCACAACCCGCAGCTCAACCTGCGGGATGCGTGGTCGAGCCTGACGGTCAACGGCGGTGCACAGATTCGTGATTTGCTCACGCGCTTGGCCGCTCACGACCACGTCACCATCCAGGCGCAGTTCGACAACCAGCAACTCACGTTCCCGCTGCACCTGGTAGAAGACGAGTTTCACGCAGTTCATCTGCGCCTGGGCGTGCCGAGCATTTTTGAAGACGGGCCGATGATCCGGCCGTGGCGTCTGGCCCTTGAAGCACCGGTGGCACTGGAAAACGTCAAGGGCAACCCTGCCGCGTTATGGGTTCACGAGGTGTCATTCAAAGGCGTGCTGGTTGAGATTCGTGGCCGGGTCAAACCGCCGAAAACCTTTTCCCTGTGGTTCAGCCCGTCCGGCTACGAACGCATTGCCTTGCGCGGCGCGCTGGAGCGGGAAACGGCTCGCGGCTTATTCGCTTACCGCCTGAGCCAAAGCGATGCGGATGAAATCGAGCGGCTGCGCCAGTTCATCCTGCACCAGCATCGCCTGGTTCATCCGCACGTACACGCCTGACTTCAGGTATCCAGCTGCCCACTCAGAAACTGTTGCAAGCGGCGCTGCATCACAAGCCCATCGCTGCCCAGGCAGCCGACCGAGGAACCTGCCAGGTCTTTTTCGGCGAAGTCAGACGCGGCGCCCGCCAGAAACAGTGGGCAATCGAGCGTCATCGCCAAGCGACTCAGGCGCTCGGCCAGCTCATGGTTGTGTGAATGGTTGGAGAAGATGACGAGCGCCTGGGGCCGGATTTTTTCACAGACCAATGTCAGTTCGTCCAGGGGCTGACCCACTTCCAGCACCTTCATGGGCAAATCCTGCCGGCCGACCAATAGCGCCGCCACCAGCAATTCCAACTTACGGCATTCGCCGGGCAACGCCGCCAGCAAGACCAGGGACCCGGGCGAGCCGCTGCCCAGTTGCAAGCGCAGCCAGGCTTGCTCACGCAGGAAAGCATCGAAAAATAACCACTCGCTGGCTTGGCCGAAGCGGCCTTGATGACGCAGCAAGTTGCTCCAAAGGGGCATGAGGATGTCTTGAAACGCCACACTCGGCGGGTAGGTCGCTGACAACTGGCTGTACAGGTGTTCAAGGGCGCGATCATCGAAAGCACTGATGGCCTGTCTCAACCGCGTTTGCCATTGCGTGTCCTCGATCGAGTCTCGCTCGGCGCGAACCACATCGGCTTGCTGATCATCGCGGGCGAGGATCTTGCCGACTTTGCTTACCGCAACGCCGCGCTCAATCCAATCGAGAATCCTGTTGACGGTCTCAATATCGGTCCTGGAGTAGAGGCGATGCCCACTTTCGGTGCGCGCGGGCTGGATCAGGCCATACCGTCGCTCCCAGGCTCGCAAGGTGACCGGATTGACACCTGTCAATCTCGAGACTTCACGAATCGGAAAAAGCTCGCTGGAATCGGCAAGGCTGCCGTGGGCGATTTCGTGAACAGGAGCAGTAATTTCGGGCATCGGGGATCAAAAAACATCCATGTAGATTTGGATCCCATTTAACACCTTTCCACTTCTCCTTTTCAAGGCCCGCACCCTTCTGACCAATGTCACTGGCGTATTTTTGCAAAACAGGAATAATCCTTGCCTGTTTTTCAGGTGATGGCCTACCCGGCCGCCACCTTTGTGCGCCGTCTACCCGGCTCAGCGCACCTGATTATTTGGAGATACACAATGTCTACCTCCCCTGTCACCTTGATGGTTGCGCGCCGCGTGGCCAAAGGGCGTTATGAAGAACTGATGGCCTGGCTGCGTGAAGGCGAGCAATTGGCCACTGACTTCCCCGGTTACCTGGGTTCCGGTGTACTGGCTCCGCCGCCCCATGACGACGAGTTTCAAATCATCTTCCGCTTTGCCGACGAAAAAACCCTGCACGCCTGGGAGTTTTCCGCCTCGCGCAGTGCCTGGTTGAGCCGTGGCAGCGAGCTGTTCGCCGACCCGTCCGAGCATCGCGTCAGTGGCATCGATGGCTGGTTCGGCGCCGTGGGTGCACGGCCGCCGCGTTGGAAACAGGCTGTGGCGATCTGGCTGGCGTTTTTCCCGGTGTCGCTGCTGTTCAACTTCGTCCTGGGGCCGCTGCTCAACGAATTGGACCTGGCCCCACGCGTGCTGGTCAGCACTTTGGCGCTCACGCCCTTGATGGTTTTCTGGTTCATTCCCCTGTCGACGCACCTGCTGGCGCACTGGCTGCACCCCACACCGCCGACGCGCAAGGTCGCCGAAGCTGCCGCTTGAGTACAGGGGCGGCCGGTCGCTGGTATAGTTTCAGCCTGCCAGCGACTTGAGCCTCCCATGACTGCAACGAACGCCCCGATCCTGATCACTGGTGCCGGCCAGCGTGTCGGCCTGCATTGCGCCGAGCGCCTGCTGGACGAGGGCCAGCCGGTTATTTTCAGCTACCGCAGCGAGCGTCCAGGCGTTGAGGCCTTGCGCGAGCGTGGCGCGGTCGCCGTGTTTGCCGACTTCTCCAGTGAAGCCGGGATTCTGGCCTTCATCGCCCAACTGCAAACCCACACCAACAGCCTGCGCGCGATCATCCATAACGCATCGGCGTGGGTCGCGGAAACGCCCGGCGACGAAAGCCGCGCGTTTACCGACATGTTCAGCGTGCACATGCTTGCGCCGTACCTGATCAACCTGCATTGTTCACCCTTGCTGCAACGCTCTTCACCTGCCGATATCGTGCATATCAGCGACGACGTAGTGCGCAAAGGCAGCCGCCAGCATATTGCCTATTGCGCCACCAAGGCCGGGCTCGACAGCCTCACGTTGTCGTTTGCTGCGCAGTTCGCGCCGCTGATCAAGGTCAATGGCATTGCGCCGGCGATGGTGATGTTCAACGAGGGCGACGACGCGGCCTACCGCGCCAACGTCCTGGCCAAATCGGCACTGGGCATCGAACCCGGGCCCGAGGTGATCTACCAGAGCGTGCGTTACCTGCTGGACAACCCTTATGTCACCGGTACCACCCTGACCGTCAACGGCGGGCGGCATATCAAGTAAGCCGTTTGTGAGGATGTTGTATGACCTTGTCCCTGCCCCAACACTACCGCGAAATTCTCAAAGGCCTGGGCGAAGACCCGGAACGCGAAGGCTTGCTCGACACCCCCAAGCGCGCTGCCAAGGCCATGCAGTACCTGTGTCACGGCTACGAGCAGAACCTGGACGAAATCGTCAACGGTGCGCTGTTCGCGTCCGACAATGACGAAATGGTGATCCTTAAGGACATCGAGCTGTATTCGCTGTGCGAGCACCATTTGCTGCCCTTTATCGGCAAGGCCCATGTGGCCTATATTCCGACCGGCAAGGTGCTCGGGCTGTCGAAGCTGGCGCGCATTGTCGACATGTACGCGCGACGCCTGCAGATCCAGGAAAACCTCACGCGGCAAATTGCCGACGCGATTCAGCAGGTCACCCAGGCCGCCGGCGTGGCAGTGGTGATCGAAGCCAAGCACATGTGCATGATGATGCGCGGCGTGGAAAAACAGAATTCAACCATGAACACCTCGGTGATGCTCGGCGCGTTCCGCGAGTCGAACACCACCCGCATGGAGTTCCTGCAACTGATTGGACGGAGCAAGTAGCAATGCCACAACTTCAACCAGGCATGGCGCGCATCCGGGTCAAGGACCTGTGCCTGCGCACCTTTATCGGCATCAACGAGGACGAGATCCTCAACAAGCAGGACGTGCTGATCAACCTGACCATCCTGTACGCCGCCCAGGAAGCCGTGCGCGACAACGACATCGATCACGCGCTGAACTACCGCACCATCACCAAGGCCATCATCGCCCACGTCGAAGGCAACCGCTTCGCCCTGCTCGAGCGCCTGACCCAGGAGCTGCTGGACCTGGTGATGAGCAACGAGTCGGTGCTGTACGCCGAAGTCGAAGTGGACAAGCCTCACGCGCTGCGCTTTGCCGAGTCGGTGTCGATAACGCTAGCTGCAAGCCGCTAGCTGCAAGCGCTAAGCTAAAGGCCGACCACACTCCAACTTGCAGCTTGAAGCTCGCCCGCTTGAAGCTGTCTCAAAGAGACCACCATGAACGATCAACAACGCCTCGAACTTGAAGCCGCCGCCTTCCGCCGGCTGGTTGCACACCTGGACAGCCGCAAGGATGTACAGAACATCGACCTGATGAACCTCTCGGGCTTCTGCCGTAACTGCTTGTCCAAGTGGTACAAGGCCGAGGCCGATGAGCGCCACATCGAGCTGAGCCTCGATGACGCCCGTGAAGTGGTGTACGGCATGCCGTACGCCGAGTGGAAAGCCCAATACCAGAAAGAAGCCAATGCCGAGCAACAGGCGGCGTTTGCCGAAGGAAAAACCCATGACTGATTTGAACACCCTGCGCGCCAGCCTCAACAGCGGCGAACATGCCTTTGCTGACACCTTGGCTTTTGTAGCCGCGGGTTACGACTACCAGCCGCAAGCCTTCACCAATGGCAACGTGGAAAACGCTGCCGGGCAGAACGAAGGGTCGTGCAAGACCCTGGGCCTGGCGTTGCTGGAAGGCTTGAGCGATCAGGAAGCACTGCTGGCGTTTGGCGAGCATTACCGCTCGGTGGTGGCTACGCCTGAAGGCAGCGATCACGGCAACATTCGTGCGCTGATCGAGCATGAGTTGGCGGGTGTGAAGTTCGCCGCACAGCCACTGACCCGCAAATCCTGAGTCAGGCATAGACCAAAATGGGGGAGCGGGCTTGCTCGCGAATGCAGAGTGTCAGTCAATACGTCTGGTGACTGATACACCGTATTCGCGAGCAAGCCCGCTCCCACATTTGAACGGCGGTGTTGCATAAATCGCAGACATAAAAAAACCGGCCTCGCAGCCGGTTTTTTCATTTCAACGGGTTTAGAACGAAGCGTTCTTCAAACCGTCGAGGTAACGCTCGGCGTCCAGGGCCGCCATGCAGCCGGCGCCGGCCGAGGTGATGGCCTGGCGATAGACGTGGTCAGCCACGTCACCGGCGGCAAAGATGCCTTCGATGTTGGTTGCGGTGGCATTGCCCTCACGGCCGCCTTGCACCACCAGGTAGCCGTCTTTGGCTTCCAGCACGCCTTCGAACAGCGAGGTGTTCGGGGTATGGCCGATCGCGATGAACACGCCGTCGACTTTCAGCTCGTCAAAGCTGCCGTCGTTGTTTTTCAGGCGAGCGCCGGTCACGCCCATGTTGTCGCCCAGAACTTCGTCGAGGGTGGCGTTGAGCTTGAGGATGATCTTGCCTTCAGCGACACGGGCGTGCAGCTTGTCGATCAGAATCTTCTCGGCGCGGAAGGTCTCGCGGCGGTGAACCAGGGTCACGGTGCTGGCGATGTTAGCCAGGTACAGCGCTTCTTCCACGGCGGTGTTGCCACCACCGACCACGGCAACAGGCTTGTTGCGGTAGAAGAAACCGTCGCAGGTCGCGCAGGCGGATACGCCTTTGCCCATGAATGCTTCTTCCGACGGCAGGCCCAGGTAACGGGCGCTGGCGCCAGTGGCGATGATCAGCGCGTCACAGGTGTACACACCGCTGTCGCCAGTCAGGCTGTAAGGCTTTTTCGAGAAGTCGACCTGGTTGATGTGGTCGAAAACGATCTCGGTTTCAAAGCGCTCGGCGTGTTCTTTCATCCGCTCCATCAGCACCGGACCGGTCAGGCCGTGGACGTCGCCCGGCCAGTTGTCGACTTCAGTGGTGGTGGTCAACTGACCGCCCGCCTGCATGCCGGTGATCAGCAGCGGCTTGAGGTTGGCTCGGGCAGCGTAAACGGCAGCGCTGTAACCGGCAGGGCCGGAACCGAGAATAATCACTCGCGAATGACGGGTATCAGACATGACTCACTCCTATCGACCGTCCGGACTACAGAACGGCTGGAATAAAAAAGGACCGCGAAGCACTTGGGGAAGGCTTGAACTCGCAGATCCTGAAAATAATGGGTGCAGCGTATAGAGGGGGGCAAGATTAAGGAAATACGGAATAACAATCCAGCTCATAGGTGGTCTCTATCCCTGCCACCCGATTAATCGACGCCATTGTGCTTAGATGTTACCGCTGATGTCGCTGCTTTCACCCAAGATGCAAAGGCGGTAAGGTCGGCGCGTTTGTCATCCTGCTCGGAGTTCTCCAATGCCCGCCCCTGCTCTTTCCGGCCCGCAGTACCTGCGCGAAGGCCTCAAACTGGTATTGAGCCCAGGCCTGCGCCTGTTTGTAGTGCTGCCGCTGACGATCAACCTGGTGCTGTTCGTCGGTTTGATCTACTTCGCCGGCCATCAGTTCAGCCTGTGGGTCGACACCTTGATGCCGACGCTGCCGGGCTGGTTGAGTTTCCTCAGTTACATCCTGTGGCCGCTGTTTGTGGTGCTGGTGGTGCTGATGGTGTTTTTCACCTTCACCATGCTGGCGAATATCATCGCGGCGCCCTTCAACGGCTTTCTCGCCGAGAAAGTTGAAGTGGTGGTGCGCGGCACCGACGACTTCCCGCCGTTCAGCTGGGGCGAACTGGTGGCGATGGTGCCCCGCACGCTGGCGCGGGAAATGCGCAAGCTGGGCTACTTCCTGCCACGCGCCATCGGCCTGGTTATCCTGTCGTTCATTCCGGTGGTCAACCTGATCGCGGCGCCGTTGTGGCTGCTGTTCGGCGTGTGGATGATGGCGATCCAGTACATTGACTACCCGGCAGACAACCACAAGCTGGGCTGGAACGAAATGCTCGCCTGGCTGCGCCAGAAGCGCTGGCAGAGCATGAGCTTCGGCGGCATCGTCTATCTGGTGCTGCTGGTGCCGGTGGTCAACCTGCTGATGATGCCAGCGGCGGTGGCCGGGGCCACGCTGTTCTGGGTGCGCGAACAAGGCGCCGAGGCCATGGCGATGCAGAAAGTGACCCGGTCATAAATCCATCATGCCAATGACACAATGACGACATGGCCCACGGTGACACTGTGGGTCATGACGACAGCTTCGCTTCACATCACCCTGATCACCGAAACCTTCCCGCCAGAGATCAACGGGGTGGCCAATACCCTTGGCCGCCTGTGTGAAGGTTTGCGCGCGCGCGGCCATCAGGTCGAGTTAGTGCGTCCACGCCAGGGCAGCGATCAGACCCGCCCCAGCGATGACGCGCTGCTGCTGTGCCGCGGCTGGCCGCTGCCAGGCTACCCCGGCCTGCAATGGGGCCAGTCGTCGATGCATAAGTTACTGCGCCGCTGGACCCGTCAGCGCCCCGACGTGCTCTACATCGCCACCGAAGGGCCGTTGGGCTTGTCGGCGTTGCGCGCGGCACGGCGCCTGGGCATCAGCGTGGTCAGCGGCTTTCACACCAACTTCCAGCAGTACTCGAACCAGTACGGTTTGAGCCTGCTCAGCCGCATGGTCACGCACTATTTGCGCTGGTTCCATAACCGTTCGACGCTGACGCTGGTCCCCAGCACCAGTCAGCGCCTGGAGCTGGAGCGGCGGAATTTCGAGCGTCTGGGAATGTTGGCGCGCGGGGTCGACAGCCAGTTGTTCCACCCAGCGAAACGCGACCACGCCTTGCGTGAAAGTTGGGCATTGAACGCTGAGCAGATCGCCGTGCTGCACGTAGGTCGACTGGCGCAGGAGAAAAACCTGGGGTTGCTCAAGCGCTGCTTTGAAACCTTGCAAGACACCTATCCGTTGCGCCAGATGAAACTGATCATCGTCGGCGATGGCCCACAACGCACGATGCTGGAAAAGGAACTGCCAGAGGCGATTTTCTGCGGCACCCTGCGCGGTGAAGAACTGGCCCGGCATTACGCTTCCGGCGATGTGTTCCTGTTCCCCAGCCTGACCGAAACCTTCGGCAACGTGGTGCTGGAAGCCATGGCCTCGGGATTGGGGGTGGTGGCCTACGATCAGGCGGCCGCAACCCAGCATATCCGCCATGGCTACAACGGCGTGCTGGCGATGCCAGGGGATGAGGCTGCGTTTTGCGATGCCGCCAATTGGTTGATGGAAGATGCAGAGAGCCTGCGCCGTATGCGCCTGAACGCTCGCCAACATGCGAGCCGCCAGGGCTGGCCGGCGATTATCGAACAGTTCGAACGTCAGTTACGCGGCGTGTGCAAGGACGGACACCCGGTGCCCGCCCTTTCGCCTCTTACACCAGGGTCGTCAACGCCTCACGACTGAACGGCAGGATGTCGCCCTCACGCCCCTCGCGCACCTTCACCGCCCAATCCGGATCCACCAGCAAGGCACGGCCCACGGCGACCAGGTCGAACTCATCGTTATTGAGGCGCTCCAGCAGCTTTTCCAGGCTGGCCGGCTGCGCGACCTTGTCGGTGTTGACCATGAACTGCAGGAACTCGCCGTCCAGGCCGACGCTGCCAACGGTGATGGTCGGCTTGCCGGTGAGCTGGCGCGTCCAACCGGCCAGGTTGAGGTCGGAACCTTCGAATTCCGGCTCCCAGAAACGACGGGTTGAGCAGTGGAAAATATCCACACCCGCGTCGGACAATGGCTTGAGGAACTCACCCAGCGCCTCGGGTGTTTGCACCAGGCGCGCAGTGTAGTCCTGCTGCTTCCACTGCGAGAAACGCAGGATGATCGGGAAGTCCGGGCCTACGGCGGCGCGGATGGCCTGGATCAGTTCGATGGCAAAACGCGAACGGTTGGCCAGACTGCCACCGTATTCGTCGGTGCGCTGGTTGCTGCCTTCCCAGAAGAACTGGTCGACCAGGTAACCGTGGGCGCCGTGGATCTCCACGCCGTCCATGCCGATGCGCTGGGCATCCTTGGCGGCTTGGGCGAAGGCATTGATCACGTCCTGGATGTCCTGGGTGGTCATGCCGTGGACGACCACATTGCCGTCCTTGAGTTTTTCCATCGGGCCGTAGGCCGGGACGCTGGCGTCAGGCTCGGTGCCGATACGGCGCACGCTGCCCACGTGCCACAGTTGCGGCACGATCTTGCCGCCTTCGGCGTGTACGGCGTCGACCACTTTCTTCCAGCCAGCCAGCGCGGCCTCACCGTAAAAATGCGGAACGTTCGGGTAACCGTTGGAGGCCTGATGACCGACCACGGTACCTTCGGTGATGATCAGGCCCACGCCGGCGGCGGCACGGCGGCGGTAGTATTCGATGACCTTGGCATTGGGCACGCCACCCGGCGAAAACGAACGCGTCATGGGCGCCATGACCACGCGGGTCGACAGTTGCAGTGCACCGAGCTGGAAAGGTTTGAACAAGGCTTGGACAGGCATGGGAGCATTCCGCGGAAGAGGTATTTATGATGCGGATAATATGAGCAGTGTGCAGCGCCTGAAAGCACTATTGATCTGGGTGATTAAGGGGTAAAAGTCAGGAAGTGAATCACCAAAAAAACCGTGGCGAGCGGGATTGCCCCGCGTTGGGCGGCGCAGCAGCCCCATGTGAAGCCAGCGCGTTGATCGGCTTAATGGCGGTGTCTGTTTTGGGACTGCTTGGCAACCCAACGCGGGGCAAGCCCGCTCGCCACAACAAGCGCGCTTGTCACAGAAGCGCACTCGCCGACAAAAACCTTTGGTGGCGTTCAGCTCAGGGCTTTTTCGATGGCCTGCACGATTGTCGGATCATCCGGCGCGGTACGCGGCGAGAATCGAGCCAGCACTCGCCCGTCCTTGCCAAGCAGGAACTTCTCGAAGTTCCAGGTGATATCCCCAGGAAACTCGGCGCCCTCGCCCGCGAGTAAACGGTAGAGCTGGTGGCGATCGTGGCCGTTGACGTCGAGCTTGCTGCCCAACGGGAAGGTCACACCGTAGTTCACGTTGCAGAACGCCTGGATTTCTTCCTCGGTGCCCGGTTCCTGGCCCGCAAATTGGTTGCACGGCAGGCCCAATACGGTAAACCCTTGGCCCTTGTACTGCTGATAGAGGTTTTCCAACGCCGCGTATTGCGGGGTCAAGCCACATTTGGAGGCCACATTCACCACCAGCACAACTTGCCCCTTGAAGGGCGCCAGCGGTAGCTCTTGACCATCCAAAGCTTTGAGTTTCAGGTCGTGGAAAGCACTCATGACGAACTCCAGATATCCCATGTTCTTCGCATTGCGGCCGTTCGAGATTACAGACTGCAAGCCTGCAATCATAGACGCCGATTACAAAACTCGCCTGTCGGCTACTGAGCGGTCGGCCACGGCAAAATCGGAATCGCCGTGACTGCGTTTTGCGGGCTGCCTTCGATCAAACGGTCGCTGTAAACCAGGTAAACCAGGGTATTGCGCTTCTTGTCGAGGAAGCGCACCACCTGCATGGTCTTGAACACCAGCGAGGTGCGCTCCTTGAACACTTCGTCGCCATCCTTGAGTTCACCCTTGAAGTGAATCGGGCCAACCTGGCGGCAGGCGATCGAGGCTTCGGCGCGGTCCTCGGCCAGGCCCAGGCCGCCTTTGACGCCGCCCGTCTTGGCGCGCGACAGGTAGCAGGTCACGCCATCAACCTTGGGATCATCAAACGCCTCGACCACGATCCGGTCGTTAGGCCCGACAAACTTGAACACCGTCGACACCTGGCCAATTTCTTCAGCCGAGGCCAGCAGCGGCAGGGCCAGCAACAGACCGAGTACTCCGTTCATCACGCGCATCGTGTATTCCCTTTATTTAGACCAGGATCAGGTTATCGCGGTGAACCAGTTCCGGTTCGGCCATGTACCCTAATAGTCCGACAATCGCGTCAGACGATTGTCCAATGATTTTCTGCGCTTCAAGGGCGCTGTAGTTGGCCAGGCCACGGGCGATCTCACGACCGTCGGGCGCAACGCACACCACCATCTCGCCACGGCGGAAGCTGCCCTGCACCAGCTTGACACCCACTGGCAGCAGGCTCTTGTTGCCTTGGGACAGCGCCGACACGGCGCCATCGTCCAGCACCAGCGTGCCACGGGTTTGCAGGTGCCCGGCCAGCCACTGCTTGCGCGCCGCCAGCATGCCGCGTTCCGGCGACAGCAACGTGCCAATACGCTCACCGGCCTTGAGACGGTCCAGCACACGCTCCAGGCGCCCGCCGACGATGATGGTATGCGCGCCGGAACGCGCGGCCAGGCGTGCAGCACGCAGCTTGGTCTGCATGCCGCCACGGCCCAGCGCGCCGCCGACGCTGCCGGCCACGGCATCCAGCGCCGGGTCATCGGCGCGGGCTTCGTAGATCAGTTGGGCATCGGGGTTGTTGCGCGGGTCGGCGTCGAACATGCCATCGCGGTCGGTGAGGATCACCAGCAGGTCGGCTTCCACAAGGTTGGCCACCAGCGCAGCCAGGGTGTCGTTGTCGCCGAAGCGGATTTCGTCGGTGACCACCGTGTCATTCTCGTTGATCACCGGGATCACTTTGAGCTCGACCAGCGCGCGCAAGGTGCTGCGGGCGTTGAGGTAACGCTTGCGGTCGGACAGGTCGTCGTGGGTCAGCAGGATCTGCGCCGTGTGGCGGCCATGTTCGGCAAAGCTGGATTCCCAGGCTTGCACCAGGCCCATCTGGCCGATGGCAGCGGCGGCTTGCAGCTCGTGCATCGCGCTGGGTCGCGCGGTCCAGCCGAGGCGGCTCATGCCGGCGGCAACGGCCCCGGACGACACCAGCACCAACTCGACACCGGCCTCATGCAAGGCCACCATCTGCTCGACCCAGACGCTCATGGCTGCGCGATCCAGACCTTTGCCATCCGCCGTCAGCAGCGCACTTCCGATCTTTACGACCCAGCGCTGCGCACCTGTCACTTTGCTCCGCATCATCTTCAACCTTAGATTGAGGGCTGCGCGACCCAGCGCGGCCCATAACGTTATTCGTGACTACTTTAGTGACTACCCGTATACCCAGATACCAAAACGCCGCTCGAGTGAGCGGCGCTTAAGTTTACTGCAACGAATCAGTCGCGCACGTAAATGATTTCCGGACCGTCTTCATCATCCACGTCTTCTTCGTCCCAATCATCGTCGCCGATGTCATGGACCGACTTCACGCCGCTGCGGCGCAGGGCACGCTGGTCATCCAGGGCTTGCAGCTGGGCACGGGCTTCGTCTTCGATCTGTTGATCGAGCTCGGCGAGTTCGGCCTTGAATACCGGGTCGGCCGCCAGGCGGTCGGCGCGGTCTTCCAGGTAGCGCATGATGTCGCGGCTCAGGCGCTCGGTGCCTTCTTTGGCGATGGCCGAGATCACGTAGACCGGACCTTCCCACTCCAGGCGATCGACGATTTCCTTGACGCGCTCTTCGTGCTCTTCTTCCAGGATCTGGTCGCACTTGTTGAGCACCAACCAACGATCGCGCTCGGCCAGGGCCGGGCTGAACTTGGTCAGTTCGCTGACGATCACTTCGGCGGCGTCCGGTGCGCTGGTGTCATCCAGCGGCGCCATGTCGACGAGGTGCAGCAGCAGACGGGTACGCGACAAGTGCTTGAGGAAGCGAATCCCCAGGCCGGCGCCATCGGAAGCACCTTCGATCAAGCCTGGAATATCGGCGATCACGAAGCTTTTCCAGCGGTCCACGCTGACCACGCCCAGGTTTGGCACCAGGGTGGTGAACGGGTAGTCGGCGACTTTCGGCTTGGCGGCCGAGACCGAGCGGATGAAGGTACTTTTGCCGGCATTCGGCAGGCCCAAGAGGCCGACGTCTGCCAGTACTTTCATTTCCAGCTTGAGGTCACGCTGCTCGCCCGGCTTGCCCGGCGTGGTCTGGCGTGGTGCACGGTTGGTACTGGACTTGAATCGGGTGTTACCCAGACCGTGCCAGCCGCCCTGCACAACCATCAGTTTCTGGCCGGCCTTGGTCAGGTCGCCAATCACTTCCTGGGTGGCCGAGTCGATGATCGTGGTGCCGACCGGTACGCGCAGCACCAGGTCTTCGCCTTTTTTACCGGTGCAGTCGGTGCTGCCGCCGTTGGAGCCACGCTCGGCATCGAAGTGCCGGGTGTAACGGTAGTCGACCAGGGTGTTGAGGTTTTCGTCGGCCATCATGTAGATGGAACCGCCGTCACCGCCATCACCACCGTTGGGGCCACCGTTTTCGATGAATTTTTCGCGACGGAAACTCATGCAACCGTTACCGCCGTCGCCTGCTTTTACTCGGATGGAAACTTCATCAACGAACTTCATAACAAAACGCCTCTCGTCGCATGGACGAGCTTAAGAAACCAAGACATAAGACTCTTGCAAAAATGAGCGCAGCGACCTCAAACAATGACCGCCTATCCAGCGCCTGAGCTCATTACAAACAGCTTTGCAAGAGACTCACTCCACAAACGAAAAAGCCCCGTCGCGAGACAGGGCTTTTCCAGCGATCGCGCAATTAAGCGGCGACAACGCTCACGTAACGGCGGTTGAAAGCGCCTTTTACTTCAAACTTGATCACGCCTTCGATTTTAGCGAAGAGGGTGTGATCTTTACCCATGCCAACACCGTAACCGGCGTGGAATTGGGTGCCGCGCTGACGCACGATGATGTTGCCCGGAATGATTTTCTGGCCGCCATACATCTTCACGCCAAGGCGTTTGGCTTCTGAGTCGCGACCGTTACGGGTACTACCACCAGCTTTTTTGTGTGCCATGAGTCAATTCTCCTAGTGAGGAATTAGGCTGAAATTAAGCCTGAATACCGGTGATTTTGATCTCGGTGTACCACTGGCGGTGGCCCATACGCTTCATGTGGTGCTTACGACGACGGAACTTGATGATGCGGACTTTATCGTGACGACCTTGGGAGATCACTTCAGCCACAACGGTAGCGCCAGCAACAACTGGAGCGCCGATGTTGACGTCATCGCCATTGGCGACCAACAGAACGCGATCAAAGGTAACGGATTCGCCAGTGGCGACTTCCAGTTTTTCGATCTTCAGGTATTCACCTGGGGCGACCTTGTATTGCTTGCCACCAGTAACAATTACTGCGTACGACATGGTATTTCTCCGATAATCCTGCTCACCCAGCGCTTTATAAGAAGAGGTATTGGCTGGCATGGCTGCATGGGATGGACGTCCCGAATGCAATTGCGTAAGGCAGGTGCTGCCCAGGAAGTTCAGGGTGCGCGATTGTACGCAAGGCAACGGAGCGTTGCAAGAGGCCGTCTATCGCGCCTTGACACCCGGGGGTGAGGGTCCTAGCATGCCGCGCAACCCTTCTGGAGCGACTGTAGCTGATGCAACCCCAAGCTTTCTACCGCGCGGTCGCGGACGATTTTAGCGCCGTCGACGGCATCATCAAGCAGCAGCTGACTTCTAAAGTGCCGCTGGTCTCCAAAATTGGCGACTACATTACGTCGGCGGGCGGCAAACGCCTGCGTCCTTTATTAGTGTTGCTGTGTGGCAAGGCCCTGGGCCGCGAAGGCGATGACCTGCGCCTGCTGGCCGCCACTATCGAATTCCTGCACACCGCCACCCTGCTGCATGACGACGTGGTCGACATGTCCGGCATGCGTCGTGGCCGTGAGACCGCCAACGCCATGTGGGGCAACGCCCCCAGCGTGTTGGTCGGCGACTTTCTGTACTCGCGCTCGTTCGAAATGATGGTCGAACTGGGCTCGATGCCGGTGATGAAGATTCTTTCACAAGCCACGCGCATCATCGCCGAAGGTGAAGTGTTGCAGCTGTCGAAGGTCCGCGACGCCAGCACCACCGAAGAAACCTACATGGAAGTGATCCGCGGCAAAACCGCGATGCTCTTCGAAGCCTCCACTCACAGTGCTGCCGCCCTGTGCGGCGCCACTGCCGAACAGGCCGAAGCCCTGCGCACCTTTGGCGATCACCTGGGCGTGGCGTTCCAGTTGGTGGACGACCTGCTCGACTACAAGGGCGACGCCGAGACCCTGGGCAAGAACGTCGGTGACGACCTGGCCGAGGGCAAACCGACCTTGCCGCTGATCTACACCATGCGCGAAGGTACGCCAGAACAGGCCGCCCTGGTGCGCAAGGCGATCCAGAAAGGCGGGATCGAAAACCTGGAGGCCATCCGCGAAGCCGTTGAAGCTTCGGGCTCTCTGGAGTACACCGCGCAACTGGCGCGTGACTACGTCGCCCGCGCCATCAAGTGCCTTGAAGCCCTGCCTGCCAGCGAATACCGGGATGCCCTGGTCGAACTGAGTGAGTTCGCGGTCGCGCGTACGCACTGAAGACGATTGATGAAGTGGGCTTGTGTGGGAGCGGGCTTGCTCGCGAAAACCGTGGATCAGTGAGAAATATCCAGCTGATCCACCGCCTTCGCGAGTAAGCCCGCTCCCACATCCAGATCCCACTGCCAACCCACTCCCCCGCTCGCGCCCCAAATCCCTATATAATGTGCGACTTTAGCCATTCCTGACTTTCAAGGAGCTTTAGTGAGCACGTTGCCACCCTGCCCAAAATGCAATTCCGAATACACCTACGAAGATGGCGCCCAGCTGATCTGCCCGGAATGCGCCCATGAGTGGTCCGCCGATGGCGAGGCCGAAGCAGCCGGTGATGAAACCGTGAAGAAAGACTCTGTAGGCAACGTCCTACAAGACGGCGACACCATTACCGTGATCAAAGACCTCAAGGTCAAAGGCACGTCGCTGGTGGTCAAGGTCGGCACCAAGGTCAAGAACATCCGTCTGTGCGACGGCGACCACGATATCGACTGCAAGATCGACGGCATCGGCCCGATGAAACTCAAGTCCGAGTTCGTCCGTAAAGTCTGAATCTGCTGCATCCATCCCGCGCCCGCCGCGGGATGGCGTTTCGCCCTCAGCGTTGATCACGCGCAATATCCACACAGAAAAACCAGGAAACCGCCAATAGGCACTTGCTATTCTACGAATAAGAATTATTCTCATTGAAACTCATCAAGGAGAACGACTCATGACTTATTTGATAGATGCCTGGCTGGACCGCCCACACCCCTACCTGCGAATCCTGCATCGGGAAACCGGGGAAGTCTGTGCAGTGCTGGAAGAAGAAGCGCTGAATGAACTGCAGGACCAGGGCGACCTGGACGTGAATGGCCTGAGTTCCAGTGAACCTGGGGTGCTGAAGGAAGTGGTGCGTAATCTGTTTCTGTTCTGCTATGCCCGAGCGTTGCGCCCGGCGACGGAGCTCAATGGCAAGTTCCATCCATGAGCGAGCCAACACACAGGCCCTATGTGGGAGTTGGCTTGCCTGCGATAGCCTCAACTCGGTAAGACGTCAGACCGAGTCGTCGCATCGCGGGCAAGCCCGGCTCCCACATAAAGCCGATGCCAGTGCTCTCAGGTCTTACAGAACGTCGAGCAGCTCGACGTCGAACACCAGAACGCTGTGCGGCGGGATGCTGCCAACGCCTTGAGCGCCGTAAGCCAGTTCGCTCGGCACGTACAGACGCCATTTGCTGCCGGCATTCATCAGTTGCAGGGCTTCGGTCCAGCCGGCGATCACGCCGCCAACCGGGAATTCTGCAGGCTGGCCGCGCTCGTAAGAGCTGTCGAACACAGTGCCGTCGATCAGCGTGCCGTGGTAGTGAGTACGCACTTGGTCTTCACGGGTCGGCTTGGCGCCTGTACCGGCAGTCAATACTTCAAATTGCAGGCCGGAAGCCAGGGTAGTGATGCCATCACGCTTGGCGTTTTCAGCCAGGAACGCCAGGCCAGCGCCAGCCGCGGCTTCAGCCTTGGCAGCCGCTTCGGCTTGCATGATTTCACGGATAACTTTGAAGCTGGCCGCCATTTGCTCTTGGTCAACGCGGCTTGGTTTGCCTGCGAACGCGTCGGTCAGGCCAGCCAGGATGGCGTCGATGCTCACGCCCGGTGGCGGGTTGTCGCGCAGTTGGTCGCCCAACTGACGGCCGATACCGTAGCTGACGCGGGTTTCGTCGGTGGACAGATTAACTTCGGACATGAAGAGGCTCCGCTGTAGGGCCATTACGAAAAACGCTGTTTTGCGTGGCGGCCCTGAACTAAAAGGGCCAGCAGACTAGCACACAAGACCGGCCGATGATGAGCCCCCCATCCCCGGCCTCTGAGGGCAGGCAGGGAATGGATTGCTCCGCGGCGATGGCGACACTTTGTCGCACCCAGATTAAAAACATTTCAGAATCCCCCGCCTTCGCCGATACAGCCCTACACACTTTGGCTGGCTCAAACAAAAAACACCGTCCAGCAGACACACATCATTCTTGCGGAGCATTCGATGAATAGCTGGTTCGGCAACATCAGCGTCAACCTCAAACTCGGCCTGGGCTTCGGCCTGGTGCTGGTCCTCACGTCGATCCTGGCACTGACCGGCTGGACCAGCCTGGGCAGCCTGATCGACCGCAGCAACTGGATGAGCGACATCACCCAGCTCAATGCCTCGTTGACCAAGCTGCGCATCGTGCGCCTGCAATACATGCTGGCCAACGGCGACGAAGCCGTGGCACAGAACGTACAGACCAGTCTCGACGCCTTCGCCGCACAGCAACAGAAACTGCTGGACAGCTTCAAGAGCCCGGAAAACCTCAAGCTGCTCACCGAGCAGAAGGCCGTCATCACCGCGTATCAGCAGTCCCTGAACAAAATGCGTGAGGCCTACCGTAATGGCAACACCGCGCGCCAGGTCATGGGCGACAAAGCCGACATCGCCAACGCACAGATCGATGCACTGGATAACAGCGTGCAGCAGATGCCCGACAGCCCGGAGCGCTTCACCCAGTACCAGGCCGTGACTCACGCCAAGGAAGAGTTCCAGTTGGCCCGTTACGAGGTGCGCGGCTACACCAACACCGTCAATGCCGAGACCGAAGCTCGCGCCACTGCGCAAATCGAGAAAGCCATCGGCGGTTTGAAAGGCCTCAGCGCGGCGTTCGGCACCAGCCAGCAAAGCGCATTGACCTCGCTGGAAGCCGCCCTGGGCGCCTATCGCAGCGCCGTGCAGAGCTACAAGGCGGCCAACGCCAACATCGTCAGCGCCCGCGCCGAAATGACCACTCAAGGCGCCGATATCGTCACCATCAGCGACAAACTGTATGACATTCAACTAGACCGTCGTGACGCCGAAAGTACCCAGGCCCGCAGCCTGCAACTGATCAGCACGCTGCTCGCCCTGCTGGTCGGCATCATTGCTGCACTGGTGATCACCCGCCAAATCACTCGCCCGATCCAGGACACCCTGGCCGTGGTGGAGCGTATCGCTTCCGGCGACCTGAGCCACAACATCCAGGTGACCCGTCGTGACGAGCTGGGCGTGTTGCAACAAGGCATCCAGCGCATGGGCACCACCCTGCGTGAATTGATCAGCGGTATTCGCGATGGCGTGACCCAGATCGCCAGCGCCGCCGAAGAACTGTCGGCCGTAACCGAGCAGACCAGTGCCGGCGTCAACAGCCAGAAGATCGAGACCGATCAAGTCGCCACGGCGATGCACGAAATGACGGCCACCGTGCAGGAAGTCGCACGCAACGCCGAGCAAGCGTCCCTGGCCGCCGCCGATGCCGATGGTCAAGCCCGCGCAGGCGACAAAGTGGTGGCCGAGGCCATCGCCCAGATCGAACGCCTGGCGGCTGAAGTGGCGCGCTCCACCGACGCCATGACGCACCTGCAGCAAGAGAGCAACAAGATCGGCAGCGTGATGGACGTGATCAAGGCCGTGGCCGAGCAAACCAACCTGCTGGCACTCAACGCCGCGATTGAAGCGGCGCGTGCCGGTGAAGCCGGTCGCGGCTTTGCCGTGGTCGCCGACGAAGTGCGTGGCCTGGCCCAGCGCACACAGAAATCCACCGAAGAAATCGAAGGCCTGGTCGCCGGCCTGCAGAACGGCACTCAGCAAGTGGCCACCGTGATGAACAACAGCCGCAGCCTCACCGACAGCAGCGTTGAGCTGACGCGCAAGGCCGGCGTGTCGCTGGAAAACATCACCCGCACCGTGTCGAACATCCAATCGATGAACCAGCAGATTGCAGCCGCGGCCGAACAGCAGAGTGCCGTGGCCGAAGAGATCAGCCGCAGCATTGTGAACGTGCGTGATGTGTCCGAACAGACCGCAACGGCGAGCGACGAGACGGCCAAGTCGAGCGTGGAACTGGCGCGTCTGGGCAGCCAATTGCAGCAGATGGTCAGCCACTTCCGGGTTTAAAAAACCAAAAAACCGCCTCGGCCGAAATCGAGGCGGCTCCACTTCTCAGACCTTACAGGTCATCGAAGCTGTCCCGCAGGAATGTCCACACGTGATAAACACGCAGGGCACTCACTACGAGGTTCCACGTACGTCGTGCAAACTTAGACATACTCGGCCCTCCAAGCGTTGGGCCTTACCTCCAGCGCACTTACCGGAACACGTGAGCCTTTGGACGCGGGTCAATGCGTCCTTTGAGGTGGCCGGGCTAGTGGTCCTTCCGCATCAATCCGGCACGGATTACTAGCCCGTGGCGGTCGGTCCAGAATTCGCGCGCATACCCGGCTCACCTGAAAAGCGACAAACGCAGAACGAGGAAGAGCCTAACCAACATTCCTGCCGGAGGTGTGTCCAACAGTGGTCAAACATCCAGCATTTATCGATAGATTCATTGCAAGCTTTTGCGATCAAATCTGTCCAGGGATGAAGTCCGAAAAGCGCTCCCTGCCGACCATCCTTTCCGTCTTGCGTGACGATGTGACTGGCAGGTAGTATCCACCCGCGGGTCGATGCGTCCTTTGAGACAGCAACCCCAGCCACTCACTGGGTTTGCAATAAAAAACCGCCCTACTAAGGCGGTTTTTTATTGCCTGCAATTGACCGATCAGCCCTCGCCTTCCTCGACAAACACCAGCCGATTACCAAACGGATCGCCGATGCTCATCTCCCGCGAGCCCCAAGGCGTTTCTTCAACGCCAGGCTTGGCATACCGATAATCCTTGGCCAGCAATTGCTGCTGATACGCGTCCACGCCTTGCGCCTGAATCCGCACCGCTGACCCCGGCGACGCATCGCCATGATGCTCGGACAAATGCAGCACGCACTCACCCAGCGACACCTGCAGATACAACGGGAAATTCGCCTCGAAGCGATGCTGCCAGTCGACCTTGAACCCGAGGAAGTCGACGTAGAACTCCAACGCTTTGGCTTCGTCGAATATCCGCAGAATGGGGGTGACTTTTCCTAAGTGCATGACCACAGCTCCGTGTATGAAAGCGCCCACTATAGAGTCGAAAACCCACCACGCAAATCCCCATTGCGCGCCAAAAACCGCCCTGGCCGCTGACCATTGGCCTGCCCGTCGCTGTAGCTCAACACGCCGTTGATCCACACGCCATCAATGCCCTCCGCCGCGCGTTGGGGCTCCTTGAAGTCCGCCACGTCGCGCACCCGCAATGGGTCGAACAACACCAGGTCAGCCCAATACCCTTGACGAATTTCCCCACGCTCAGCCAAGCCAAAGCGCGCCGCCGACAGCCCGGTCATCTTGTGCACCGCCGTGTGCAGCGGAAACAACCCCACATCGCGGCTGAAATGCCCCAACACCCGTGGGAACGCGCCCCACAAGCGTGGATGCGGGAACGGGTCTTCCGGCAAGCCATCGGAGCCCACCATCGACAGCGGATGCGCGAGGATGCGTCGCACATCTGCTTCATCCATGCCGTAGTACACCGCACCCGCCGGTTGCAGGCGGCGTGCCGCGTCCAGCAACGAAACATCCCACTCGGCGGCGATGTCCTGCAAGTCGCGCCCGCCGACTTCCGGGTGTGGCGTCGACCAGGTAATGGTGATGCGAAATGCGTCAGTGACCTGCTTGAGGTCCAGCGTCGAAGAGCTGGCCGCATAGGGATAACAATCACAGCCCACCGGGTGGGTTTTCGCCGCCAGTTCCAGCGACGCCAACAGCTGCGGACTGCGCCCCCAGTTGCCTGCACCGGCGCACTTGAGGTGGGAAATAATCACCGGTGCCTTGGCATGTCGGCCGATCAAAAACGCTTCGTCCATCGCCTCCAGCACGGGCTCGAATTCGCTGCGCAAATGCGTGGTGTACACCGCGCCAAACGCCGTCAGTTCTTCACTGAGTTGCAGCACTTCATCGGTCTCGGCATTAAACGCGCTGGCGTAGGCCAGGCCTGTGGATAAACCCAGCGCGCCAGCCTCAAGACTTGCTCGCAGCTGCACACGCATGGCGGCGATTTCAGCCTGTGTGGCCGTGCGGTGCAGGTCGTCCATATGGTTGCTGCGCAGCGCTGTATGGCCAATCAACGCCGCGACATTGACCGCAGGGTGAGCACTTTCCACGGCAGCACGGTAATCGGCAAACCGCGGGTAAGCGAATGCTTCACGCGTGCCCAGCAGGTTCATCGGGTCCGGCGGATCACTGCGCAGACTCACCGGCGAGGCGCTGATGCCGCAGTTGCCGACAATCACCGTGGTCACGCCCTGGCTGAGTTTGGGCAGCATCTGCGGATGGCGGATCACCACCGTGTCATCGTGAGTGTGTACGTCGATAAAACCGGGGGCCAAGACGCGGCCATCTGCATCAATTTCATGCTCAGCCTGGGCGTTCGACAGATCGCCGATTGTCTCGATACGCCCGTCACGCAGCCCTACATCGGCGACATAACCTGGTGTGTTGCTGCCATCAATGATCAGCGCCTGGCGTATCAGCGTGTCGTACTTCATATCAATCTCCAAGCGGCAGGCTATCGGGGCCGCCGCGATAATCGTCCAGAGCCAGCTTGATCCGACGCAGGCGTTCCTGGTTTTCGTCCGGCATGACCAGCGCCAGCTCAGTGGCGAGCAGGTCGATGGCCAACAGCATTCCGTAGCGCGCCGCGGTGGGCTTGTAGATAAAACTGGTTTCGGCCGGCTGCAGCGGCAACAACACATCCGCCAGCTGCGCCAGCGGTGAATCGGCCAGGGTGATGGCGACGATGGGCGCGTCGTAATTGCGCGCCAGCCTCACCACGTCCAACAACTCGGGCGTAAGGCCGGAGAGCGAGCACACGATCAGCGCCTGTTCAGGGCCCAAGGTCGCGGCGGTGACGCGCATCATCACCGGGTCGCGGCAAGCGGCAATCGGGTAACCCAGGCGCACCAGTCGTACTTGCAACTCTTCACTGCACAGGCTCGACGGGCCGCCCATGCCAAAGGCGTGAATCATCCGCGCCTTGCCCAACAGGCTGACGGCATCGACAAAACTCGCCTGGTTGAACCCCGACAGATGCTGGCGCAAGGTCAATTCGATATCGCCGAGAATCTGTCGATGGAACGCCGACTGCTCCGGCAACCCCGCCGGGTCCAGGAAGCGGCTGCCCACCCCGCTGGCCTGGGCCAGTTGCAAGCGTAAATCGCGCAAGTCGCGGCAGCCGACGCTGCGGGCAAATCGCGACAAGGTCGCCGTGCTGACCTCGGCGCGCTGGGACAACTCTTCCAGGCTGGCCGACGCGGCAAAGCCCACGTCATCGAGCATCAGCTTGGCGATACGGCCTTCGCCGGCGCTGAAGGAATCCTGGCGGGCGCGGATCTGGTAGAGGATGTCCATCGGGGCTCCGGGTTACACAATAAGGCTCATAGAACCAGAGACAGACCGTAAGTCAGACCGAACGCGACCACCGAGATCAACGTCTCCAGCACGGTCCAGGTCTTGAAGGTCTGGATCACCGTCATATTGAAGTATTCCTTGATCAGCCAGAAGCCGCCGTCGTTGACGTGGGAAAAGATCACCGAACCCGCGCCGGTGGCCAACACCAATAATTCAGGGTGTGGATAACCCAGGCCCATTGCCACGGGCGCGACCACACCGGAGGCCGTGGTCATGGCCACCGTGGCCGAACCGGTGGCGATGCGCATCAGCGCAGCAAACAACCAGCCCATCACCAGCGGCGATAGATGGAAGGCGTGGGCCAGGCCGAGAATTTCGTTGGTGACGCCCGCGTCCACCAAAATGCGGTTCAAGCCGCCGCCCGCGCCCACCAGCAAGGTGATGCTGGCGGTCGGTGCCAGGCATTCATTGGTGAACTTGAGGATCGCCTCGCGGTTGAAACCCTGGGCCAGGCCCAAGGTCCAGAAACTCACCAAGGTCGCTAGCAACAGCGCAATCACCGAGTTGCCGATAAACAGCAGGAATTGGTTAAAGCCAGTGCCGGGGGTGGAAATCACATTGGCCCAGCCGCCGATCATCATCAGCACCACCGGCAACAGGATGGTGCCCATGGTCAACGTAAAGCTCGGCAGACGGGTGCGCGGCTCGCGCTCGATAAACTGGCGTTCCAGTGGGTTCTGCGCCGGCAAGTGAATGCGCGGCACGATGAACTTCGCGTACAGCGGGCCGGCGATGATGGCCGTGGGAATACCGATCAAAATTGCGTACAGCACGGTCTGCCCAACCGAGGCGTTATACGCCAGCACCGCCATCATCGCCGCCGGGTGTGGCGGCACCAGCGCATGCACCACCGACAAACCGGCGACCATCGGCAAGCCGACCATCAGGATCGACACCCCAACGCGCCGCGCCACGGTAAAGGCGATCGGCACCAGCAACACAAAACCGACCTCAAAAAACAGCGGCAGCCCCACCAGGAACGCGATGCACACCATCGCCCAATGCGCATTGCGCTCGCCGAAGCGGTTGATCAGCGTGCGCGCCACCTGCTCGGCGCCGCCGGACTCGGCCATCATCTTGCCGAGCATGGTGCCCAGCGCCACCACCAGAGCAATGTGCCCCAGGGTTTTACCCACGCCCGCCTCGTACGAGCCCATGATCGTGTCTGCCGGCATGCCGGCCATCAGCGCCAGGCCGATGGACACCAAGGTGATGACGATAAACGGGTTGAGTCGGTAACGTGCGATCAGCACGATCAATGCAATGATGGCGATGGCAGCGTATGCCAACAGCCCCAAGCCCAGTGGTGCGGCCATGCGGTACTCCTTGGAAAGGGTCACGTCGAATTGGTTGTGAAACTCATAAATCATTCCTCGACTAAATTTTCAATTTTTATGAAAGTAATTTTCGCCCACGGATAAGTGCTGTCGCTTGGGGACATGCCCAGCGCCAGCCGATGAAAATCCGCGGGGTGTTCTTACATGAAGTTTTTGCCGCGCCGAAACTCAACCATAAGGGCCGAGTCTGAGAGGGCAGCCCTACCGTCGATCAGGAATCCCGACAATGAATCGCAAGACCCTGCTTGTTCCTTTCGCCGCCAGCGCGCTGTTGCTGGCGTTCTGCACCAGCGCCTCGGCCGCCGAGAATGCGGCGCTGAAAAAATGCATGGACAGCGCCAACACCACCGTCGACATGGTCAATTGCAACGTCAAGGAAACCAAGGTTCAGGACGATCGCCTGAACAAAGCCTATAAAACCGCCCTGGCCGCCCAGGAAGGCGACCGCAAGCAGAAGCTGCAGGACGTGCAGCGCCTGTGGCTCAAATACCGTGACGCCAATTGCGCCTTCGCCGGCAGTGCCACGGGCGGCACCATCGACCAGGTCAACGGCTCCGGCTGCGTGCTGGACATGACCCAGACCCGCGCGCAGGAGCTCGAAGACCTGGTCGGGCCATGATCAGTTACTCATGATGAACGCGCGCACGCTTTAACAGCTTCTTGCAGCGCTCGGACAAATGCAGCACCCGCAGATGTTTGCCGGCCTTGCGGTAGCGTTCTCGCAAGGTCATCAGCGCGGCAATCGCCGAGTAGTCGACAACGCTCAGGTGACGACAATCCAGCGTCACCTGAGCCGGGTCGTTGGCCGGGTCGAACTGGTTCAGAAACGGCGTGGTCGAGGCAAAGAACAACGTGCCATGCAGGCGGTACAGCTTGCTGCCGTCGGCTTCCAGATGTTCATCGGCATACAGCTCGCGCGCCTGTTGCCAGGCGAAGTTCAGCGCCGCAATCACAATGCCGCACAGCACGGCCGTGGCCAGGTCGGTAAACACCGTAATCACCGTCACCGCCAGAATCACCAGCACATCATTGACCGGCACTTTGTTGATCACCCGCAACGACGCCCAGGCAAAGGTCTGCTGCGACACCACAAACATCACGCCCACCAGCGCCGCCAGCGGAATCCGCTCGATCAGCGGCGACAGAAACAAAATGAACAACAGGATCATCACCCCGGCAAACACCCCGGAGAAACGCCCGCGCCCGCCGGAGCTCAAGTTGATCACGGTTTGCCCGATCATCGCGCAACCGCCCATGCCGCCGAACAGGCCCGAGACCATATTCGCCGCGCCCAGGGCCACGCTTTCGCGGTCAGGGTAGCCACGGGTCTCGGTGATTTCGTCGGTGAGGTTCAAGGTCAGCAGGGTTTCCAGCAGACCGACCATCGCCATCAGGAACGCGTAGGGCGCGATGATGCCGAGGGTTTCCAGGGTCCAGGGGATTTGCGGCAGCGCGAAGGTCGGCAGGCCACCGGCGATGTGGGCCATATCGCCGAGGGTGCGCGTCGGCAAGCCGAGCAGGTACACCGCCAAACCGACGCCGAGGATCGCCACCAGCGCGGGCGGCACAGCGCGCGTCAGGCGCGGCAGCAAGTAGACAATCGCCATGGTCACCGCCACCAGGCCGATCATTACGTATAACGGCTCGCCGCTGAGCCAGCTTTCGCCGCTTTTGAAATGCTCCAATTGCGCCAGCGCGATGATGATCGCCAGGCCGTTGACGAAACCGAGCATCACCGGGTGCGGCACCATGCGCACCAGCTTGCCCAGGCGCAACAGACCGAATGCGACCATGATCAGCCCGCCCAGCAACACCGTCGCCAGCAAATACTCCACGCCGTGCTGCACCACCAGCGCGACGATCACCACCGCCATCGAACCCGCGGCGCCCGAAACCATACCGGGGCGGCCACCGAATAACGCGGTGAGGGTGCAGATGATAAAGGCGCCGTAGAGCCCCATCAGCGGGTTGAGGTGGGCGACCAGGGCGAAGGCAATGCATTCGGGCAGCAGCGCAAAGGACGTGGTGAGGCCGGCCAGGGCATCGGCGCGCAGACGAGTCAGGTTCATGGGTCTACCAGGCGAACAGCGGTGAAAAGGAAGGTGGCGAATCTTACGGAATTGACGTGATGCCGACCAGCAATCGGTAATCGCCCATCAACGACCTATTTGCAAGCCATATACGCCAAGAATAACGACGAATACGCCATTGTACTGGCGATCGGGTTTCGATTAGCTAGAACTCAAAGCGCGCCATTAATTGGATCCAATTCTTTCTCAGCACGTATTGCACTTAGGGTCGTGGAAAGGATTTGTCCCCGTAGTGACCTCTGAATCTGAAATGCAGTTTTAGGCATTCGAGTCACTCAGCCAATGGATATGGAAGGGGCAATATGGACATTTTCGCCGACTTGGAAGCCAGGCTATCCCTGCTTGCGCACAGTTATTCCCTGCATCAGGGCAAGCTGTATAAAAACCCCGACCTGATCGAGACCCTCAAGAACATCCCCGCCCCGCTGATCGCGCCGGGGAAACACTCCATCGAGGGCGGTGAAAAACCGCTCAAGCGCAAGCTCGCCGAGGTCTTTCTGGCGCAGGCAGGCCGGCACGATGAAATCGTCCTGTGCAACGGCGGAACCCACGGCCTAAGCCTGTGTTTCAACCTGTTCGTGCACCCTGGGAAAAACCGTGTGCACGTGATCAGTCCGTACTGGATGTACTTGCCCGGTGTGATTGAGCAGGCGGGCGGGCAAATGGATGAAATAGCGGCCCTCCACGACGGCGCCTTGGTGCCTGAGCCACAGTTACTGGCATTGATCGAATCACGATTGGGCTGCGACTCGGCGGCGCTGTACCTGGCGGTGCCTGCCAACCCATTGGGTAACTACGCCAGCGACGACTTTGTCATGCACTTGATTGGCCTGTGCGAACGCCACGATATCGCGCTGATCGTCGACCACGCGTATTTCGGTTTCGGTGAGCGCGACACCGACACCGAGCACCTTGCGCCACTGCCTGATCTGTACCAGCACGCGAGGGTCAGCAACGTCTTCACCTTCAGCAAACTGATGGGCATACCCGGCGCCCGGCTCGGCTTTATCCACAGCAGCGCAACCCATGCCGCTCACTTGGAAAGGCTATACCGTAACACCAACTACACACTCAACAGTTTCTCGCAGACCATCGCCCATCACTTCCTGCTGGAAAAACACCTGATCAGCGAGCGCCGCAGGTTGTATTTCGAGAACCTGCACCTCACCCGCGCGGCACTGAACGGCCACTGCCCGTTACCCAGTGGCGGGTTCTTTGCGTTCCTGCCCCTGCCTGGCGCACTCACCCTGGAAGACCTGCTCAATGCCGGTATCGGTGTGGTCGACGGCCGATTGTTCGGTGCGCATTACGCTTCCTATGTCCGGTTGTGCTTCACCTCGGAACCCCCGCAACGTCTGAAGGAATGCCTTGCCCTGTTGACCTCCCTGATTGCCCGAGAGAACTGACATGATCACCACAATGCTCAACTCAAGAACCTCGCCAGATGCAGCCTGCGGTCTGAAAATCAACCTTTACCGCGACTTCGAATACAAAGCGGTCGCCCGCGCCATCGCCGATTTGAAGCTCAAGAATGTCGAGTCGGTAATGGTCGGTGATTCCTACTTCATGACACACCTGGGTCGCCACACCACCCAACTCAGTGAGCAGGACCTGACGCTGTCCAAGACCCTGCTGCCTGGGCTGGTGGCCGAGGTGCGCCAGGAAATAGACAAAAACGAATACAACATCCCCAAACCGGCCCTCATGGCCGACATCCCCGGAGGCCTGACCCCCAAGGAAACCCTGGCGATTACTGCGGATTACATCCAGGCCGGCGCCGACATCATCAAGCTGGAAATTCTTGAGCAGGCGGATCTATGGCCATTGCTTGAAGTCGGTAGCCAGCACCATGAGTGGGCGATCCATATCGGTTATACGCCGCAAAAAAACGAAAACCGTGTCTACGGCAATGACGCTGAAGAAATCGGCCGGCTCAAACAGCTGCTCGACCAGGGTATTGCCGCCGGTGCGCGATTTGTCATCTTCGAGCGCGTCACCGAAATCGCCAACCAGATCCTGACCCGCCATGCCCTGGACAACGGCGTAATCCCCTACTCAATCTTCTCCGGCAAGGCGCGCTTTTCCGGGCAATCGCTGAATGTATGGGACGCGGTGGTCAAGTCCGGGCGGGAATCGATCTTCTTTCCGCCGACCGCCATGATCGAGCGCGACAAAGTCACCACGCATTACACCGATGAACTCATCAATACCTGCATTTCAAAGTTGCTGACGTTGGCGACGGCCAATGTCTTTCCGCCGTCGCCCCACCACAAGATCAGCGTCGATACTTACCTGTCGATCCTGGAGGGAAACGTCAATGTCTAAGATCGACACTGCATTGACCCACTGGAAGAACAAGGCCTCCGTACGCCACTGGTACCCCGAGTTCATCGCGGATGAGAAGCCCGACTACCCGTTGGAACTGCTGCCGGCGTTTACAACGCCCGACTTGGAACAATTTGAAGCCCAGCGCGCCTCCATCGCCACTGGACTGTGGCTCAACTACAACTGGCGCACTATCCAGGCCGAAGAACATATCGCCCTGCCGGCGATTCGCTTTCTTGTCAGCCAAAAAGGTTTACGCACCACCGTCAAGCGCGGCTTGATGCAGACCGCCACCGACGAGCAGTACCACACTTACTTTCATACCCTGGCTATCGACGACGCCTTGAAGCGCTACGCACTGGCGTTTTCACCGGCCCTTTCAGTCACGGTCAAGACGATGCAGGCACAGCTGCAGGAGGAGCCGGACCCGTTCAATCGCGAACTGATCATCGTCGCCTATGCGGCAGTGGCTGAAGTCAGTATCAATGCGTTCCTGGAAACCCTGTCGCGTTGCACCACCATCAAGGAGAGTAACCGCGCGCTGGTGGACCAGCACAACCGCGACGAGGCCATTCACTCGCTGATATTCATTGAAGCCACCCACGATTTGTTGCACGCCCTTGAACCGCAACAAGCGAACTTTCTCAGCGATGCCATCGAGCATGCCCGTGACAGCTTTCTGCTGCATGACTTCAGCATGTACGAAACGATCCTCGCCGCGCACGGTGTCCACGCGCACTTCAGCACCACGTCAACCAGCATGAGCCGCGATATGCGTGGCGTCGACAAACTGCTCAAGACACTCAGGGCCTAGGGAGCACGCCATGTCTATGATCCTGATCGCCTGGGCGCTGGTTAGGCTGTTGGAGTGGCGTCGCTACCGCGACGACCGCCCGGTGCGCGAAGCCATCCTGGCGGGCGAACGGCCCAATACAGTGCTCGCCCATGACCATTGGTACGAGGTGCTCTCGTTCAGCGCCGTGTGGCTGGAAATAGCCCTGTTGGCCGGTTTGTGTCACGGGTGGCCGCACCCGGTAATGGCCCTGGCGGCTGCCGTGTTCATGGGGGGACGCTTTCGCGTGCTCCAGGAAATCGGGCACACGGCCCTGCATATGGGGTTCGGCACAGACCGGCAGCTGCAATTTCGCATCGCCGATTACTTGGGCAATTTTCCGACCTTTCGCGCGGACTCCAGCGCCCGTTATCAGAGCCACTGCGTCGCTCATCACCCGCATGCCGCCACCGAAGAAGACCCGAACGTGGCACGGCTGAGAAGAATCGGCCTGGTACCGGGAATCAGCCCGGCACGGTTCTGGCGCTTGTTCTTCCACCCGCTCACACCCAGTGGCCTGCGTGAAACCCTGACCATCATGAGGGACGGCTGCGCAGGCTCGCACAGTCAGTGGCCCCGCCTGGGGGTGAATGGCCTGATCCTGTCGGTGCTTTACCTTGTTGCCGGTCCTTACGCCCTTTGTGCCTACGTGGTTGCCTTGTTGGTGTTCTACCCGCTGTATTCCTGGTGGTCGTTATTGGTGGAACACCGTTGGTTCATGCCGTACACCGCGTCGGGCAACGACAAGTCTGCGCATGACAAACAGGTCACCCAACGCACCGAGTATGGTCACTTCAATGGCTTGCTGATGCGCACACTGGTATGCCCACTGACCGATTCCTACCATTTGCTGCATCACCTGCATCCGCGTCTGCACTGGAAATACAGTGCTGTCGCAGACCAGGCGCTCAGTGAGATCGACCCGCATTACAACGACAACAAAAGCCGGGGTTTTGTGTTCGACGGCAGCAACCCGCGCACCGCCATAAAAGATCTCTACCACCGCTTGGTCAACAAGGACGTCAACCATGGAATCTAATGTCAACGCCTATGGCACACCGTTCGGTAAACAGATAGTCCGGGCCCGCAATGAATACTTTTTCACTGCCGATGGCGAAGCCTATTTCGACCTGTTTTCATCTGCCGGCGTGGCCAACTTCGGGCACAACAACCCCACGATCAAAGCACGCCTGATGGATTACCTGCAGCAGGATGGGCCGGTGCATAGCCTGGACTTTTTCACCAGCGCCAAGGCCGACTTCATTCACTTGTTCGAAACCACTGTCCTGCCGCAGCGCTACCGGGGCTATTACCACTACTACTTCGCACCGCCCGCCGGCACCTTGGCCATCGAGGCGGCCATCAAATACGCACGAAACGCCACCGGCAGGCGCGAAGTGGCGTGCTTCACCAACGCGTTCCACGGTCTTTCGTACAACGCTTTGTCATTGACCGGTAATGCTACAAAGCGCAAGTCCGCCTATACCGATCTCGCCTCGGTACTGCGCCTGCCGTATGAGCACTACTTGGGCACAGACGTCGATGCCATCGCCCTGTATGAACAGTTGCTCAACGACGAAAGCTCGGGCTACGGCCTGCCGGCCGCCGTGATCTTTGAAACGATCCAGGCCGAAGGCGGCCTGCACACCTGCTCCGGCGCCTGGTATGAAGGACTGCTGGCGCTATGCGCGCGAAAAGGCATCGTCACCATTGCCGATGAAATCCAGGTCGGCTGTGGCCGCGCGGGTGGGTTCTTCAGCTTTGAAGCCCTCTCGCAGACCTATCCCGACATCATCTGCCTGGCAAAAAGCCTCTCCGGCTTTGGGCTGCCAATGTCCCTGGTGCTGGTCAAAAAAGAACTGGACACCTTGAACCCTGGCGAAAACAGCGGCACCTTCAGGGGCAATACGTTGGCGGTACAGTCAGCGTGCTTCATGCTCGATATGTTCGCTTCAAGCACGTTTCGCCAACAGCTCACGGGCAATGAACAGATCTTGCGCCAGGCAATGGCCGAGCTTGCCGGGCGCTGTCCGGTGCGGGGTCGCCACATGATTCACGGCATCGAACTGGAAAATACCGCCACCGCGAAACAGGTGCTGGAACAACTGCGCAACGAACACATCCTGGTCGAGCAGTGCGGCGGGCAGAGCCGCGTGATCAAGATCATGCCGCCCTTGACCTGCGTTCCCAACAACCTGCAACAGGCGCTGGACACCGTCGTGCGCACCGTCTGTGACCATACGTGAGGGCCGTTGAATGAACGACAGGTTACTGGCTGAAAGGCTCGCCATTCATGACCGGCTTTGCCAGTTCCAAACCACCTTCGATTTGCTGGACTGGCAGCGCATGGAGGGCTGCCTGTGGGAGCAATTGCACGTTGATTATTCAAGTTTCAGGGACGAACCGCCGGGGCTCATCACGCGTGAGGCCTACATCGCCCTGCGCCAAGCAGCCCTGAGCGAGCTTAAGATGCAGCATAATTTCTCCAATCTCCTGGTCAGCGTCAGCGGGGATAACGCCAGTGCGCAGTGCAACTACCAGATTTATCGCTTCCGTACCGCAAACTGCCAGGGCGAGACGGGTTTTTTCCACTCCTACGGCCGTTACTTCTTTGACCTGGCCAAGCGCGAGGGCGAATGGCGAATCTGCCGAATCCGCCAAGAGCTGATTGCCAATCACGGAACACCCAGCCTGCACCGCGCAGTCCTGGCCAAAAAAGACTGACCCTGAGGCGATATGGATATACGACAGATCCTCACTTTTTCCCTGATCGCCTGGCTGTCCATTGCCAGCCCCGGCCCTGCGGTCGTGCTGGCGATAAAAAACAGCCTGCGGCAAGGTCCGGGGGCTGTGCTGTACGGCGCATTGGGCAATATCTGCGGGCTGTTTTTTCTGTCGCTGGCGGCCATGCTCGGGGTGGGTTTGCTGCTCAAGACTAACCCATGGGTATTCACTGCCTTGAAAACCTTAGGGGCGCTGTACCTGTTCTACCTGGGCGTGCAGCAATTGATCGCAAAAAAGAAACTGTTTGGAGCGCAGGCAGAAAGCCCTGCTGCGGCGCGGTCGTTTGGCGCGCTGTTCAAGGAGTCATTTTTGCTCTCCATCAGCAACCCCAAACCCATCTTGTTTTTCACCGCACTGTTTCCGCAGTTCATCAAGCCCACCTCATCCTTGAGCATGCAGTTTGTGGTGTTGACGGGAATCTTCATGCTGCTGTCGCTGCTGACGCTGCAAGGTTACGGCTTGGCTTCGCGCAAGATGGTCAGGCTGCTGAGCCAGCCGCGAATCGCGACCCTGGCGAGCCGGGTGATTGGGCTTTGCTTTATCGGTTTCGGCGTACTGCTGCTGACCTATAGCCTGCCGTAACGACGCGACCCGGCATTCGTGGATGCCGGGCCAGCTACGGGGTCAGACCATTTCGTTGCGAATCCACTCCACCACCGACGTACGCTTCGGCGCCCAGCCCAGCAACTCACGGGCATGCTTGCCACGTACGCGGCTGTTGGAGCCCAGGCCATAGTTGGCCATTTCATAGCCCCACTCGGCTTCAGCCTCGGCCAACGGCCAATCCTGCGGCTTGCCCAGCTTCAGCGCTTCGGCGATGGCGGTGGTCATGTCGACAAAGGCCGCTTCACCGCTTTCCACGAAGTAGAAAGTGCCCGGTACATTCTTCTCAAGTACCAGCAAGTACAGCGCCACCACGTCTTCGATATGCACGTTGGACCAGATATTCTGCCCGGTGCCCACATGGCGCACCACGCCGCTTTTGCGCGCCTGCTTGAGCAGTCGTGGCAATTGCACGCTGTCACGCTTCACGCCCAGGCTGTGGCCGTAAATCAGGGTGTTGCAGATCACCGCCGAATTCACGCCGTCTTTGGCCGCCGCCAGAATCAGGTTGTCGATGGCCACGCGTGCAGCCTTGTCGACGGTTGGCGCCGGCAGCGTGTCCTCGAAATAGATGACATCGCTGGCCTTACCGCCCGACGCATCGCCAACGATGCTCGAACCGCTGGTGTGCAGGAAGGGCTTGTTCGAACCTTTCAAGGCGGCCAGCAAGGTTTCCACGGCAGCGCGATGGTCGCTGCTGGCGGCGTTGATGACCGCATCGGCCTTCGAGGCCTGCTCGGTCAGCATGCCAGCGTCATCCAGGGTGCCAATCACGGGGGTGATGCCCAGGGCGGTCATTTCAGCGGCTTGCTCGGCGCTACGCACCAGGCCGGTAACGGTGTGGCCAGCCTTGACCAGGCCAGTGGCGATGGAGCCGCCGATAAAACCTGCTGCGCCGGTAACGAATACATTCATGGAGTGTGCTCCTGACTGGGTAAGTGATGGGTCCAGTATCGAGGACTCATCCCTGTCGAATAAGAGCCTATTGCCCAATTCAATCTTGCGCACAGGTCACGAATCAGCAGGCATACCGCGCCAGCTTGGTCTGAATGAAGTCCAGGAAACACTGGATGCGCAACGCCAATTGCGAGTTGCGATAGAACACTGCGTGGATCGGTTGGCGATAACCACTGTTAAACGCCTCCAGCACCGGCACAAGCCGCCCGACATTGATGTCTTCGACCGTCATGAAGTTCGACAGGCAGCAAATGCCCTGCCCTTCCAGCGCCAACTGGCGCAGGGTTTCGCCACTGGAGGCGGCGATGCTCGGCTGGATCAGCCAACGGTCGCCTTCCACATGGCGCAACGGCCAATGGTTAAGGGTTTCGGTCTGGGTGAAGCCCAGCAATGTATGGTCCGCCAACTCGGCCACCGTGGTCGGCGTGCCGAACTGCTTGAGGTAGTCGGGGCTGGCAAGGATATGCAGCGGCGTACAGCCCAGCGAGCGCGCGTGCAGCGTGGAGTCGGCCAGGGCGCCGATACGGATGGCAATGTCGGTGCTCTGCTCCAGCAGGTCGATGATCAAGTCATCGCTGTTCAGCTCCAGCTGGATTTCCGGGTAGAGGCTGCGAAACTCGGCGATGTAAGGCACGATCCCGTGCAGCATGAAGGGCACGGCGGCGTTGATGCGCAGCCGCCCGGCCGGGTTTTTCTGGCGTGACGACAGGCGCTCTTCCAGATCATCCATCTGCGCCAGGATCACCTTGGCCTGCTCGAAGAAGTACTTACCCTCTTCGGTCAGGTCCATGCGCCGCGTGGTGCGGTTGATCAGCGTGGTGTCGAGCTTGGCTTCCAGGCGCGACAGGGTGCGGCTGACCGCCGACGGCGTCTGCCCAACCTGCTCCGCCGCGGCGGAAATCGAACCGCACTCAATCACGCTGACGAAGATCTGTAACTCATCGGATCGGGCTTTCACAGGCTGTCCTTCTTGATCGGTGGGTAGCAGCTTACACCGACAGGTTAAACACCTGCGCCAGATGCTGCTCGTAGCGCGCCACATCCGCCTCGATGGCTGGGCGTTTCATCACGTCCACGCACAGAAAGGTCGGCAGGCCGGTCATGCCGAGGAACTCGTTGGCTTTGTGGAACGGGAAGTACACCGCGTCCACGCCCTTGGCTTCGAAGAAATCGGTCGGGTCGTCGAACGCTTGCTGCGGCGCGTTCCAGGTCAGCGACAACATGTACTGCTTGCCCTGGATCAGGCCGCCGCTGCCGTACTTTTGCGACGAGTCGGAACGGGTGCGGCCATCGCTGGCGTAGAGGCTGCCGTGGCCTTCGGTGAAGACTTCGTCGATGTACTTTTTGACGATCCACGGCGCGCCCATCCACCAGCCGGGCATCTGGTAAATGATCACATCGGCCCAGAGGAATTTGGCCACTTCTTCGGCCACGTCGTAGCCTTCGTCGATGTGGGTGACTTTGACGTCGATACCGCCGCGGTCCAGCACCGCCACGGCGGCTTCATGCAGGGTTGCGTTATAGCGGCCGTCGGAATGGGCGAATTTCTTGCCGCCGTTGAGCAGGAGTACTTTTTTCATGGGAGCGAATCCAAAGGGTTAGAAATGTCTGCCGGCAGGCTATCGACATTCAACCCTCGGAATAAGCAGCGGTGCGGCAAAATACATTTGATCAAAACGCACGAATAACGCCGTACTCTTGATTTAACCGCTGATCAGCAAATGGCCGCCCAGCAGCGCCATGCCGATAAAAAATACCCGTTTGAACAGCACCGCACTGATGCGCTGACGCAGTGCCTGACCCAGCCACATGCCCAACAGCGCAGGCAGCAGGGCCAGTATGGAGGCATTTATTTCGCCGCCGCCGAGGGTGCCACGCCATGCCAGCCCCGCCGCCAGCGCCAATGTGGAAACGGTGAACGACAGCCCCAGCGCCTGCACCAATTGATCACGGTTCAAGCCCAAGGCTTGCAGATACGGCACGGAGGGAATCACGAACACGCCGGTGGCCGAGGTGATGATGCCGGTGATCAGCCCGCACAGAGGTCCCAGCCAGCGCTCGGTATGAGGCTGCACCTTGAACGTGGGCAGGAACAACCCACTCAACGCATACACCAGCAGCGCGCCACCCAACGCGCGAACGACCCAATGGCCGCCGTCCATGCCCAACCACAGCGTGCCGAGCCCGGTGCCGAGGAAAATCAGCAGCAGCATCGGCCACAGGCGTTTGAGCAACGCGCTCAAGTGGCCGCCGAATGCCAGTTGCCACAGGTTGGTGACCGTCGACGGAATAATCAGCAATGCTGCAGCCTGCGCCGGAAGCATAGCCAGGCCGAGCATGCCCATGGCCACGGTCGGCAGGCCCAGGCCGATGACGCCTTTGACGGTGCCGGCCAGCAGGAAGGTGCCGATGACCAATAGGGTCAGGGCGGGGCCGAGGTTTTGGTAGAACGCCATGAAAGTAGTCATGCCAGGATTGTGGTGTATTTCGATGAGGTCGCAAATTCGCCATATACTGAGGCAGCCTCTTGTTTTGTGTGAGGCTGAAGGCCTCTTCGCGAGCAAGCCCGCTCCCACCTTTGGAATGCGTTTCAACTGTGGGAGCGGGCTTGCTCGCGAAGGCGCCAGCCCAGTCACCGAAGAGCTTCAGCCATGCACTTTGACCTGATCGACCTGCGCCTCTACCTGCACATTCTCGACACCGGCAACATCACCGCCGGCGCGGCGCGCAGCCATTTATCCCTGGCTGCCGCCAGTGCGCGCATCCGTGCGATGGAAGCGTCATTGGGCATCGAATTTCTTGAGCGCGGCCGCCGTGGCGTCACACCGACGCCAGCGGGCAAAGCCCTGGCCCGCCACGCGCGCTTGCTGCTGCAACAAGCCGAACACCTGCAACAAGACCTCGCCGAATACGCCAACGGCGTCAAAGGCCAGGTGCGCCTGCTGTGCAACACCACCGCCCTGAGTGAATACCTGCCGGAATTGCTTGCCGATTTTCTGCGCGAACACCCCAACCTCGATATCGACCTGCAAGAACTGCCGAGCCTGCGCATCACCCGGGCCTTGCGTCAGGGCACCGCGGATTTGGGCATCATTTCCGACGCAGTGGACACCCACGGCTTGCAAACCCTGCCCTTTCGCGATGACCCGCTGGTACTGATCATGCCCCTCGACCATCCGCTGACGACAGCGAGTTTCATCGACAGCCTGCAATACGACTACGTCGGCCTGGCCGCCAACAGCGCGCTGGCGGTGTATTTGGAGGAACAGGCGCTGCACGCCGGCTTTCGCCTGCAAACCCGTATCCGCGCCGATGGTTTTGATGGGTTGATTCGCATGGTCGCGGGCGGCGCCGGCCTGGGCATCGTGCCCCAAGCGGCACTGGAGCGCTGGCCGCTGCAGCGCCGCTTCAAAGCCCAACCGCTGCACGAAGAGTGGGCCCGCCGCACGCTGCTGTTATGCGCGCGGTCCTTCGAACAATTGCCCGGTTACGCCAAGGCTTTGTTCGATGCCCTCGCCCTGCCCTTGCGGAAAAACCCGTAATACACCGCCGACAGAATCAGCAGGAACGGCACGCCAAACACCAGCGTCATCTTGAACGCCTCGGTGAAATACGTGGTGATCATCACCGCCCCCATCAGCACCAGGCCCAACAGCGTGCTGTAGGGAAACAGGCGCAGTTGGAACGACAGCTTCGCCCCGCCATGGCGCTTGCGGTAGCGGCGGAAAAACAGGTGCGTGAGGAAGATCATAAACCAGGTGAAGATCGCGCCAAACATCGAGATCGCCATCATCAGTGTGAACGAGCTTTGCGGGTACACCACGTTCAGCAAGGTCGCCAGGGCAATCCCGGAACTGGACAGCAGCAAGGCGTTCAGCGGAATGCCGCTCTTGCTCAAGGCGCCCATCGACCTGGGCGCAAAGCCTGCCCGCGACAAGCTGAACATCATGCGCGTGGTGATGTAGAGCTGGCTGTTCATCGCCGACAGCGCGGCGATCAGAATCACAAAATTCATCACCCCGGTGGCGCCGGGAATGCCGATGGTCTGCATCACCGTGACGAACGGGCTCTGGGTCTGACCGGCCTGGTTCCACGGCACGATGGCCAGCATCAGCGCCAGGGTCAGCAGGTAGAACACCACCAGCCGCACGATGGTCGCGCGAAAGGCTTTCTTCACTGCCTGTTCCGGGTCGGCGGCTTCACCGGCGGCCACCGCGATCATCTCCACGCTCAGGTAACTGAAGATCGACACGATCACCGCGATCCACATGCCGCTCAAGCCATGCGGGAAAAAGCCGTCGTGGGCGGTGTAGTTCTGCACGCCGTACTGCGGGTTGCCGGAGCCGAACACCACGTACACCGCCAGGATGATGAAGCCGACGATGGCGCTGATCTTGATCGTCGAAAACCAGTATTCGAAATTGCCGAAGGTCTTCACGCTGATGGCATTGAGCAGGATCAGCACACTGGAAAACGACACAATCCACACCCACTCCGGCACGTTGGCGAACCAGTACTTCATGTACATCGCCACCGCCGTGACCTCGGCGCCCACCGCCAGCACAATCGCCGCCCAGTAGGCGTAACGCACCAGAAACCCGGCCAGCGGGCTGATATAAAACTCAGCGTACGCGCCGAATGAGCCCGAGGTGGAATGCGCCACCGTCATTTCCGCCAGGCAGCCCATCAACAGCAAGGTGATCAGCGCGCCGATAGCGTAGCTCACCAGCACGCTGGGCCCGGCATAGCCGATCGCATAGGCGCTGCCCATGAACAGTCCGGTGCCGATGGCGCCACCGATGGCGATCATGCTCATCTGGCCGGAAGTGAGCTGGCGCCTCAGGCCCAGTTCGCGATGGGTGATCTCTGCAAAACCGTTGTCGGGTGTGGTCACGTGGTGTGCCCCTTTATTATTGTGATTGCACAGTTTGGATATAGACGCAGATCCACTGTGGGAGCGGGCTTGCTCGCGAATGCGCAGTGCCAGTCACTACACGTGCTGGCTGATCCACCGCTTTCGCGAGCAAGCCCGCTCCCACATTTTTAATCGGCGTGAATCAGGTGACGCTGTTGCGGACCTTGAACTGCGGCTGGTCCCAGGTGCCGTTGTCAAGAATGTCGCCGAGGATCTCCACGGCATCCCATACCTCGGTGAAGCTTGTGTACAACGGCGTAAAACCAAAACGCATGATGCGCGGCTCGCGGTAATCACCAATCACCCCTCGGGCGATCAGCGCCTGGATCACCGCGTAACCTTCGGGGTGCTCGAAGCTCACATGGCTGCCGCGCCTGGCGTGCTCGCGCGGGGTAATCAACACCAGGCCGTGGGCGGCGCAGCGGGCTTCGACCAGCGCGACAAACAGGTCAGTCAACGCCAGGGATTTAGTCCGCAGGCTGGCCATGTCGGTCTGGGCAAAAATCTCCAGGCCGCATTCGACCATGGCCAGCGAAGTGATCGGCTGCGTGCCGCACAGATAGCGCGCAATGCCGGCGCTCGGCGCGTATTGAGCTTCCATCGCAAACTGCCGGGTATGTCCGAACCAGCCCGACAACGGCTGGCGCACCACGTCCACCAGCAGCGGATTGACCCACACAAACGCCTGGGAACCCGGCCCGCCATTGAGGTATTTGTAGGTGCAGCCAATCGCATAATCGGCCCGCGCCTTGTGCAGGTCGATGGGCACCGCGCCCGCCGAATGCGCCAGGTCCCAAATGCTCAGCGCGCCACATTCGTGGCTCAAGGCGGTGAGCGCCTGCATGTCGTACATGTAGCCGGTTTTGTAGTTGACGTGGGTGAGCATCACCACCGCCACGTCCTGGTCGATAGCCTGCGGCAGTTCATCGGGGCTGTTCACCAGTCGCAACGAATAACCCTGCTGCAGCAACTCGGCCAGGCCTTCGGCAATGTACAGGTCGGTGGGAAAGTTGCTCGCCTCGCTGACGATCACCTTACGGCCCGGCTGGCGTTGGCGCTGCACGCTCAACGCGGCGCTGAGGACCTTGAACAGGTTGATGGAGGTGGTATCGGTGATCACCACTTCGCCGTCGCGCGCGCCAATCAAGGGCGCCAGGCGGTTGCCCAGGCGCTGGGACAGATCTGCCCAACCGGCGCTGTTCCAGCTGCGAATCAAGCCATTGCCCCACTCTTGGGCGATCACCTGCTGCGCCCGCTCCAACGCCGCCACCGGGCGCGCACCGAGGGAGTTGCCGTCGAGGTAGATCACGCCCTCAGGCAAGGCGAACTGACGACGCAGTGGCGCCAACGGGTCCTGAGCGTCGAGGGCTTGGCAGTGGCTTCGGGTGGTCATGGGCTGTCCTGGTTTTTATAGTGAAGATGCAGCAAATAATGAACGAAGCTTTAGAGAATTTTCGTGCAAAGTGGTGGGTAACAGGCTAATTAAGCTGTAGGAAATTCGAATTTAACCCCAAAACACGCGGATTTATTCTAAGCATGATTCTCGACGCCACCGACCTGCGCCTCCTGCATTTTCTGCAACAGGATGGCCGCATCAGCAACCAGGAACTGGCCGAAAAAGTCGCCCTGTCGCCCTCCGCCTGCCTGCGCCGTTTGCGCCTGCTGGAGAGCGAGGGAATCATCAGCGGCTACCGCGCGGTGCTGAATGCCGAGCAGCTGGGAATCGAGCTGGAAGCCATCGTGCACCTGTCCTTGCGCCAGGACGTGGAGGATTGGCACGAGACGTTCATCAAAAAGGTGCAAGGCTGGCCGGAGGTGGCCAGCGCGTACGTGATTACCGGCGCGAGCAATTATGTGCTGCGGGTGCAGGCGCGAAATTTAAAGCACTTTTCGGACTTTATCGTGAACCACCTGAACCGTACGGCGGGGGTGATGGATATTCGCTCGGAGATTGTGTTGCAGAAGATCAAGGATCGGGATGAAGTGTTGGACTTGGTCCTGCGCAAATAGCCAAAACGCCTCCATTCAAATGTGGGAGCTGGCTTGCCTGCGATGCAGACACCTCGGTGCAACAGTTACACCGAGTTGATGCCATCGCAGGCAAGCCAGCTCCCACATTTTTTAACCGTGTTTAGTCTTCAAGGGCGCGCACGCGTTGCATGCGTTTTTGCTCTACCGGCGCATCAGCCCGTTGCAGCTCAAAGTCAAAATCAATCTGCGCAAAGCGCCCTTCCACCCCAAACTCCCGCGCCAGTTGTTGATCGTCACTGAAGCGAATCTCAGCAATCAATTCATCGCGTGTCGCATAGGCAAAGTCATCGTGCAGGTACGGGTCGTCCGACAAGTTGATCTGCGTGGTCAAATGCCGATGCCCCGGCGCCGAGATAAAGAAGTGAATATGCGCCGGCCGCTGCCCATGGCGACCCAGTTGGTCGAGCAGCTGTTGAGTCGGCCCGGTCGGCGGGCAGCCGTAGCCGGATGGCACGATGCTACGAAAACGGTAGTTGCCCTGGGCATCGGTCTCGATGCGCCGGCGCAGGTTGAACTCCGACTGCGTCGGGTCAAACCACGAATAGGTGCCACCGGTATTGGCCTGCCACACATCCACAATGGCACCCGCCAATGGCTTGCCGTCGGTGCCGCGCACTTGCCCGCGCATAAACAGCGGCACCGCGTCGTCCTTGCCGTCGTCCAACCGCGCCTCGTATTGGCTCAGCGGCGCCCCGGCCACATACAGCGGGCCTTCGATGGTGCGCGGCGTGCCGCCGGATTTGCCGGCTTCTTCGTCGGCGGCGTCCATCAGCAAATCCAGGTAATGCTCCAGGCCCAAGCCGGCAGCGAGTAAACCGGCCTCCTGATGTTTGCCCAGCTCGTTGAGGTAGTTGACCGCCTTCCAGAACTCTTGCGGGGTCACTTCCAGGTCTTCGATGATGTTCACCGTGTCGCGCAGGATCCGGTAGATCAGCGCCTTGGCGCGCGGGTTGCCAGCGTCATTGTGGTTGCCGCTGGCTTCTTCGAGAAACGCTTGGGCGTGGGCAGTCTGGGAAAGTCGGATGGACATGGTGCAATCCTCATCTTGTCATTATTGGGTGCAAAACAGGCTCAGCGGTCGTCCTCATGGATCGACGAAGGGTGGCGGCACAAGGCATTCACTTCGATGGCCATGTAAGGAAAAAGCGGCAGCTGCATCAGCAGGTCGTGCAGCTCTTGCACACTGCCGACGTCGAACACGCTGTAGTTGGCGTAATGCCCGGCGATGCGCCACAGGTGGCGCCATTTGCCCTCTTGCTGCAGGCGCTGCGCCAGGGCTTTTTCTTCGGCTTTCAGGCCAGCCGCGCGCTCAGGGTTCATGTCCAGGGGCAGGTTCACGGTCATTTTTACGTGGAACAACATGGCAGGCGCCTCTTAGTGGTTGTCACGACGGAAGAACGCCAGACGCTCTTCATCGATAGCCAGGCCAAGGCCCGGTGCAGTGGAAACATGCAGCGCAAAATCGCGGTACACCGGCGGCTCGGTGAGGATGTCTTCGGTGAGCAGCAGCGGGCCGAACAGTTCGGTGTCCCACGCCAGCTTGTTCAAGGTCAGGAAGGCATGCGCCGAGGCCAGGGTGCCGATGCCGCCTTCAAGCATGGTGCCGCCGTACAGGCCAATACCGGCGGCTTCGGCGATGGCAGCGGTGCGCAACACGGCGCGCGGGCCGCCGTTCTTGGCGATCTTCAGCGCGAACACCGAGGCTGCGCCTTCGCGGGCCAGGTTGAAGGCATCCTCCACGCACTCGATGGACTCGTCGGCCATGATCGGCACCGGGCTCGATAGATTCAGCCGAGCCATGCCGCTGCGGTTGTTGCGCGAAATCGGTTGTTCGATCAGGTCGATGCCGTTGTCGCCGAGCACCTTGCACGCACGCAGGGCCACGGCTTCGTCCCACGCCTGGTTGACGTCAACGCGCACACTGGCGCGCTCGCCCAGGGCTTTTTTGATCGCGATCACGTGGGCCAGGTCGCGGCCAACCTCACCGGCGCCGATCTTCAATTTGAAGATGCGGTGACGGCGCAGGTCGAGCATCTTTTCCGCTTCGGCAATGTCTTGTTCGGTGTTGCCGCTGGCCAGGGTCCAGGCCACCGGCAAGGCATCCCGCACCCGCCCACCGAGCAGCTCGCTGACGGGCAAGTCAAGCCGTTTGCCCAGCGCATCGAGCAACGCGCTTTCGATGCCGGACTTGGCAAAGGTATTGCCGCGAATGCTGCGCTCCAGGCGCAACATCGCCGCATTGATATTGCTCGCGTCCTGGCCAATCAACAGCGGCGCGAAGTGGCGGTCGATGTTGACCTTGATGCTGTCAGGGCTTTCGTTGCCGTAGCTCAGGCCGCCGATGGTGGTGGCCTCACCGATGCCCTCGATGCCGTCGGCGCAGCGCAGGCGGATGATCACCAGCGTCTGGTTTTGCATCGTGTGCATGGCCAGCTTGTGCGGGCGCAGGGTGGGGAGGTCGACGATGACCGTTTCAATCGACTCGATGGCGCAAATCGGCATGGCTATACCCGTGGGGTTCTTTATAGGTTTGAGCCGATTCTGTGCCGTATTTTTCGTGGCTTCCAATATAGAATGGGTCTCGCACAATACCTTCAAGGTATGAAAGGAGCCGCCATGGAACTGCGTCATCTGCGCTATTTCCAGGTGCTGGGTGAAACGCTGAACTTCACCCGCGCCGCCGAACGCCTGCACATCGCCCAGCCGCCGCTGAGTCGCCAGATCCAGCAATTGGAAGACGAACTGGGGGTAATTCTGCTCGAGCGTGGCCGACCGCTGCGGCTGACCGCAGCCGGGCGGTTTTTCTATGAACACGCCAATGTGCTGCTCGAGCAACTGGGCAAGGTCTGCGACACCACGCGCCGCATTGGCCAGGGCGAAAAGACCTGGCTGGGCATCGGCTTTGCGCCGTCGACCTTGTACGGCGTGCTGCCTGAGTTGATTCGGCGGCTGCGCAACCACGCCGTGCTGGAGCTGGAATTGGGCTTGTCGGAGATGACCACCTTGCAGCAGGTCGACGCGCTGAAAGCCGGCCGCATTGACGTGGGCTTCGGGCGCATTCGCATCGACGACCCGGCCATCGTCCAGCGTGTGCTGGTGGAGGATCGACTGGTCGCCGTACTGCCCGCCGGCCACCCGCTGCTGGGTGCGCCCGCGACCCTCGCCCAATTGGCCGCCGAGCCGTTTGTGCTTTACCCCGGCAACCCGCGCCCCAGCTATGCCGACCATGTGATCGCACTGTTCGACGCCCACGGGCTGAGCCTCAAGGTGGCGCAGTGGACCAACGAATTGCAGACCGCCATCGGCCTGGTCGGTGCCGGCATGGGCGTGACGCTGGTGCCGGCCTCGGTGCAGGTGCTGCACCGCGCGGATATCGGCTACACGCCGATTGTGGAAACCACCGCGACCTCGCCGATCATTCTCAGCCGGCGGGTGAATGATCAGTCGCCGGGGCTCAGTCATTGTTTGCAGTTGGTGGAAGAGTTGATCTGAGATCTCCCAAACGACACAAATCCCCTGTGGGAGCTGGCTTGCCTGCGATGGCGGTGGAACATTCACCACCGCTATCGCAGGCAAGCCAGCTCCCACATTCTGATCTTCATAAGGTTTAGAGACTGCGCAGGCGCTTGCGCTGCAGGGTCTGGCTGGGCGATTCATCAAACAGCTTGCGGTACTCTGCCGAAAATCGCCCTAAATGGGTAAAGCCCCAACCCAGGGCAATCTCGGAAATGGTCCGAGTAGAGCCCTGCTCAAGGATTTCCTGGCGCACAGCGCCCAGCCGGTACTTCTTCAAGTACGCCATGGGCGACAGCGCAAAGTACTTGCGAAACGCATCAAACAGCTTGAACCGCGACACGCCCGCAGCCGCTTCCAGGTCTTCCAGATGCACCGCTTCGCGGGCGTTGTCGTGGATGTACTGCCGGGCACGAATCAGGTAATGCGGCAGCTTCACGCCCAGCACGTCGCGCAGCTCTTCTGAATAGTTATTGGGCTGGGCAAGGATCAAGCCTTTGATCAACGAGCTTTCCAAGTCACGCGTAAAGGCCGCCTGCTCATACAACTCGCTGCTGCGCTCAAGCTCGGCAATGAAATACCGCGCCATGCGCCACCACGACGCTGAAGCCCCCTCCACCGCGTCCATCACCGACTCAAAGCGCAGCGGCGCCTCAATCGGCCGTTGCAGCAAGCCTTCCAGGGATTCACTCATCGCCGCGCGGGTGATCACCACCTGCAACTTGCGGCAATCACCGGAGATTGCCAGCACCTGATGCTCGTTGGGCGACAGGATCACGCCCTGGTCGCGATTGGAACTCAGCCGCTCGCCGTTCTTGCTCAATTCCTGCTCGCCCACCAATGGCAGGCTCAGGCTGTAGCTGCTGAAGTGCTCGGCGTCTTCGATGCCGATGGTCACGTCCGTGCCGTACTCGATCACGCCCAAGGTGGTAGCGCGGGACTTGAACACATTGGCGCTGTGGTGAAAGCGCAGGCGCTCGGGCGTCGACGTCGCCAGGCGGTGCGGCCCACAAATGCCGGACATCCAGCTGCAGGCGCCTTCGAGGTCGAAGCGTCGAATATGGATTTCGCGTGTATGGCTACTCATCAGGGTGCACCCACGGCGGTTAGGCGGTTGCGCGCTCTGGCGGCGCGTCGTTGACAATCGACAGCAAGTTCTACGCCACGCGCGCCGTAATGCAACGGGGTGGATAGCAACGATCGACTATGTGGATAAGCCGCAGGTTTTTGCGACTTTCCCTTGGTATGACAGTAGCGCATCGCGTCACCTCGCTGCACCGAACTGGGTATTTGCTGCCCAATGACGCGCGCCAACTATGCGGCCCAACTATATGGCCCAACTATGCGGCCCATCTCTGCCCATTAAGCGGATAGCCCGCACCCTGCCGCGCTGCCTCTAATGAACCACCGATTAGCCCCTATCAAAAAGGTGCCTCCCATGAGTGGTGCAAAAAGCGTCGAGCAGTGGAAAACGTTTATCGAAAGCTGCCTGGATTTTCGCCCGGCGGACGCTGTGTTCCGCATCGCCCGGGACATGTTCACCGAGCCGGAGCTGTTCGACCTGGAGATGGAACTGATCTTCGAAAAAAACTGGATCTACGCCTGCCACGAAAGCGAACTGGCCCATAACCACGACTTCGTGACGATGCGCGCCGGGCGCCAGCCGATGATCATCACCCGCGATGGCGAGGGCCAACTGAATGCGCTGATCAACGCCTGCCAGCATCGCGGCACCACGCTGACGCGCGTCGGCAAAGGCAATCAATCCACCTTTACTTGCCCGTTCCATGCCTGGTGCTACAAGAGCGATGGCCGGCTGGTGAAGGTCAAGGCGCCGGGGGAATACCCGGAAGGCTTCGACAAAGCCACGCGCGGCCTGAAGAAAGCCCGCATCGAAAGCTACAAGGGCTTTGTGTTTATCAGCCTGGACGTGAATGGCAGCGACAGCCTGGAGGACTTCCTCGGCGACGCCAAAGTGTTCTTCGACATGATGGTCGCGCAGTCCGCTACCGGTGAGCTGGAAGTGCTGCCGGGCAAATCCGCCTACACCTACGACGGCAACTGGAAACTGCAGAACGAAAACGGCCTGGACGGTTATCACGTCAGCACCGTGCACTACAACTACGTGGCCACGGTGCAGCATCGTCAGCAGGTGAACACCGAAAACGGCAGCGGCTCCGCCAGCACGCTGGACTACAGCAAGCTCGGCGCGGGCGATGCGAACACCGATGACGGCTGGTTCGCCTTCAACAACGGCCACAGCCTGTTGTTCAGCGACATGCCCAACCCGAGCGTGCGCTCCGGTTACGCCACCATCATGCCCCGCCTGGTGGAAGAACACGGGCAGCAAAAGGCCGAGTGGATGATGCACCGCCTGCGCAACCTGAACATCTACCCGAGCCTGTTCTTCCTCGACCAGATCAGCTCGCAGCTGCGGATTATTCGCCCGGTGGCGTGGAACAAGACCGAAATTATCAGTCAGTGCCTGGGGGTGAAAAACGAGTCCGACGCCGACCGCGAAAACCGCATCCGCCAGTTCGAGGATTTCTTCAACGTGTCGGGCATGGGCACACCCGATGACCTGGTGGAATTTCGCGAAGCCCAGCGCGGTTTCCAGGGCCGCCTGGAACGCTGGAGCGATATCTCACGCGGCAGCCATCGCTGGGAGACCGGGCCTACGCCGAACAGCGAAGCCATCGGCATCCAACCGGCGATGACCGGCACCGAGTTCACCCACGAAGGCCTGTACGTCAACCAGCACCGCAACTGGCAGTACTTCCTGCTCAACGGCCTGGACCAACACGCGCTGAAGCTGCGGGAGGTGAAGTGATGAATGCGCAATTGCAGTACCAGATCGAGCAGTTTTTCTACCGTAAATCCGAGTTGTGCGACGCCCAGGACTGGGACGCGTATGTGCAGTTGTTCGACCCGCAGAGTGAGTTTCACCTGCCGCAATGGGACTCGGAACACGTCTACACCCGCGACCCCAAGCGCGAGATGTCATTGATCTATTACGCCAACCGTTCGGGCCTGGAAGACCGCGTGTTCCGCCTGCGCACCGGCAAGGCGGCGTCGGCCACGCCAATGCCGCGCACCTTGCACCTGATCAATAATGTGCGGATTGCCGAGCAACCCGGCGGGCTGTTGGAAGTGAAGTTGAACTGGCACACGCTGTTCTATCGGCTGGCCATGTCGGAGCAGTTCTATGGCAGCGCCACCTACAGCCTGAAAGCCCACGGCGACAGCTGGCTGATCACCCGCAAGCACGCCCTGCTGCTCAACGACACCATCAATTCGGTGCTGGATTTTTATCACCTTTGACCGTGCCTGGCGTGGCGACCGGGCCGGTTGTGGCGAGAAGGCTTGTTGTGGCGAGCGGGCTTGCCCCGCGTTGGGGCGCGAAGCCGCCCCTGGCCCAGCCACTGCGGTTTGACTGCACAAATGCAGTGACCTTATTGGGGCCGCTTCGCAGCCCAACGCGGGGCAAGCCCGCTCGCCACAACAGGCCGCTCGCCACAAAAGCTCACTCGTCAGCCATCCAATCAGATACGCGGAGTTATGCGGATGAATCACAAAGTGGCCTTCAGCTTTGCCGACGGCAAAACCCTGTTTTTCCCGGTGGGCGCCAACGAAATCCTGCTGGACGCGGCCTTGCGCAACGGCATCAAGATCCCGCTGGATTGCCGTGAAGGTGTGTGCGGCACCTGCCAGGGCCGTTGCGAGTCGGGCGACTACAGCCAGGATTATGTCGACGAGGAAGCGCTCTCCAGCCTCGACCTGCAGCAACGTAAAATGCTCAGCTGCCAAACGCGGGTCAAATCCGATGCAACGTTTTACTTCGATTTCGATTCGAGCCTGTGCAATGCGCCGGGGCCGGTGCAGGTACGCGGATTGGTGAGTGCGGTGCAGTTGGTCTCGGCCAGCACGGCCATATTGCACGTGCAGTTGGAGGCGCCGCTGGACTTCCTGCCCGGCCAATACGCTCGCCTGTCGGTGCCCGGCACCGACAGCTGGCGCTCGTATTCCTTCGCCAACCGACCGGGTAACCTGCTGCAGTTTCTGGTGCGCCTGCTGCCCGATGGCGTCATGAGCAACTACCTGCGCGAGCGCTGCCAGGTCGGTGATGAAGTGTTGATGGAAGCACCGTTGGGCGCGTTTTACCTGCGGCATGTCACCCAACCGCTGGTGCTGGTGGCCGGCGGCACCGGGTTGTCGGCGTTGCTCGGCATGCTCGATGAGCTGGCGGCCAACGGTTGCGAGCAGCCGGTGCACCTGTACTACGGCGTACGGGGCGCCGAGGACTTGTGCGAAGCAACACGCATTGAAGCCTACGCGTCGAAAATCCCGGGGTTTCGCTACACCCAAGTGCTGAGTGACCCATCGCCCGAGTGGCCCGGCAAGCGCGGTTACCTCACCGAGCATTTCGACCTGGCCGAATTGCGGGACCAATCGGCGGATATGTACGTGTGCGGCCCCCCTCCGATGGTCGAATCCATCCAACAATGGCTGCTGGATCAGGCACTTGTTGGCGTTCAGCTGTATTACGAAAAGTTTACGCAGAGTAATATCTGACCCCTCAGTACTTTTGAGGGGCGGGTGCGGCGTGCAATCAACCCTGAGAAAAACAAGTAGAAGGGAATGTTAATGGCGGATGACATGGTTAACCCGGTAGGCCTCAAGCGTGGCCTGAAGAACCGGCATATTCAGCTGATTGCCTTGGGAGGGGCGATTGGCACGGGGTTGTTCCTCGGCTCGGCCGGGGTGCTCAAGTCGGCGGGCCCGTCGATGATCCTGGGGTACGCGATTGCCGGTTTCATCGCGTTCCTGATCATGCGCCAGCTCGGCGAGATGATCGTCGAAGAGCCGGTGGCCGGCTCCTTCAGCCACTTCGCCCACAAATACTGGGGCGGCTACGCAGGCTTCCTGGCGGGCTGGAACTACTGGGTGCTCTACGTGCTGGTGGGCATGGCCGAACTGACCGCCGTGGGCAAGTACATCCAGTTCTGGTGGCCGGAAATTCCGACCTGGGTCAGCGCGCTGGTGTTCTTTGTGGCGGTCAACCTGATCAACACGCTGAACGTGAAGTTCTTCGGTGAGGCCGAATTCTGGTTCGCGATCATCAAGGTAGTCGCGATTGTCGGCATGATCGTGCTCGGCTGCTACCTGCTGTTCAGCGGCACCGGCGGCCCGCAAGCCGCGGTGAGCAACCTGTGGAGCCACGGCGGGTTCTTCCCCAATGGCGGCATGGGGCTGCTGATGTCGATGGCCTTTATCATGTTCTCGTTTGGTGGCCTGGAGCTGGTGGGCATCACCGCTGCCGAGGCCAGCGAGCCGCGCAAAGTGATCCCCAAAGCCATCAACCAGGTGGTCTACCGGATTCTGATTTTCTACGTCGGCGCACTGACCGTGCTGCTGTCGCTGTACCCGTGGGACCAACTGCTGCAAACCCTCGGCGCGTCGGGCGATCCCTACAGCGGTAGCCCGTTTGTGCAGATCTTCTCGCTGATCGGTAACGACACCGCCGCGCACATCCTCAACTTCGTGGTGCTGACCGCGGCGCTGTCGGTGTACAACAGCGGCGTGTACTGCAACAGCCGCATGCTGTTCGGCCTGGCCGAGCAAGGCGATGCGCCCAAAGCGCTGATGAAGCTGAACAAGCAAGGCGTGCCGCTGCGCGCCCTGGCGATTTCGGCACTGGTGACGATGCTGTGCGTGGTGGTCAACTACGTCGCGCCCAAGAGCGCCCTGGAGTTGTTGTTCGCACTGGTGGTTGCCTCGCTGATGATCAACTGGGCGCTGATCAGCATCACTCACATCAAGTTCCGCAAGGCCATGGGCGAGCAAGGCGTGACGCCGTCGTTCAAGACCTTCTGGTTCCCGTTCAGCAACTACCTGTGCCTGGCGTTCATGGCGATGATTGTCAGCGTGATGCTGGCGATCGATGGCATTCGTGAGTCGGTGTATGCGATGCCGGTTTGGGTGGGGATTATCTACATGGCCTACCGGATGCGGGTCAAAAAGGGTAGCGCTGTGGTGAATGCACATTGATCCCTGTGGGAGCCGGGCTTGCCCGCGATGGCGGTGAGTCAGACACCGGATGCGGTGGCTGACACGCTGCCATCGGGGGCAAGCCCCCTCCCACACTTGATTGGATTGCTCATGAAAAAGCCCCGGGATTCCGGGGCTTTTTTTATAGCGTGGAACGCACTCGCCACAATTCGGGGAACAGCACCGTGTCGAGCATCTTGCGCAAATACCCCACGCCCTCGGTGCCGCCCGTACCAGGTTGAAAGCCGATGATCCGCTCAACCGTGGTCACATGCCTGAAGCGCCACTGGCGGAACGAATCCTCCAGGTCGATAAACTTCTCGGCCAACTGATACAAATCCCAATACCGGTTCGGGTCGCGATACACCTCACGCCAGGCCGCTTCCACCGACTCATCGTGAACCGTGGCCGTTGTCGGGTCGCGCTCGGCGCGTTTGGGGTCAATCGCCAAACCGGCTTTCGCCATCAGGTTGACCGCCTCGTCATACAGCGACGGCGTGGCAATCGCCACTTTCAACTCGTTCAATAACTGCGGCCGGTGCGCGTGAGGCCGCAACAGCGCCGCGCTTTTATTGCCGAGGATAAATTCGATCTCACGGTACTGGAACGACTGAAACCCCGACGACTGCCCCAGGAACGGGCGAATGGCCTTGTATTCCGACGGCGTCATGGTGGCCAGCACCGCCCAGGCGTGCACCAGTTGATCGAAGATCCGCGACACCCGCGCCAGCATCTTGAACGCCGGCGGCAGCTCGCCCAGGCGCACGTGTTCGCGGGCAGCCTTGAGTTCGTGGAGCATCAGTTTCATCCACAGCTCGGACGTCTGGTGCTGGATGATAAAGAGCATTTCGTTGTGGTCGGGCGACAGCGGGTGCTGGGCGCTCAGGACCTTGCCCAGGTTCAGGTAGTCGCCGTAGCTCATGGACTCGGAAAAATTCAGCTCGGCGTTATGCCATTCTTCCGGGGGCTGGTAATCAGGTGAGAAGGGGCATTGGCTCATCGCGTGGGCTCCTTGAGCGGGCGGAGGATGGCGCGGACCGGGCTCGCGTCCAGGTTGGCAAAGCGCAGCGGCAGCGCGATCAATTCATAGTCGCCCTCCGGCACGTCATCAAGCACGATGCCTTCGAGAATCGCCATGCCATGGCGGGCCACGGCATTGTGCGAATCCATGGTCTTGGACTGTTGCGGGTCCAGGGACGGCGTGTCGATACCGATCAGGCGCACGCCCAGGCTGGCGAGCAGCTCGATGGTTTGCGGCGCAATGGCGGTGAAGTTCGAATCCCATTCGGTCAGGGGCGCTTGTGGATAAGTGCGCAGCAACACACGCTCGGGCAAGTTATCCACACGGCCTTCCAACTGATGCGGCTGCACCAGCGCGCCACTGCCCAGGCAATGCAACACCCGGCACGGGCCCATGTACACGTCCAGCGACACTTCGCCGATCGGCGCGCCGTCAGCGCTGTAATGCAGCGGGGCATCTACATGCGCGCCGGTGTGCGGCGAGAACGTCACGCGGCCCACATTCACCGGGCACTCGGGGCCAAACTGCCACACGCGCTCTTCCTGAAACGGCGTATCGCCCGGCCAGGTCGGGGTCGCCGTGCTCAAGGGCGGGCTGATATCCCACCACGTTTTTATTGGGTTCATTTCAAGGCTCTCACTCGTTCTGGGGTGAATGATACGAGGGCCGGCCGTGCATTTTCTTGCTAATTCCAGCGCCAGGCGGGAATTCTTTCGCAGCTACTGCGAGGAAATGCCGGATTGGCGCCCGAATATTTTTTCTGACCAAAGCCGCTCAAACACTGGAGATCCAATGTGGGAGCGGGCTTGCTCGCGAAGGCGGTGTGCCAGTCAAGACATGTGCGGGCTGAGCCACCGCTTTCGCGAGCAAGCCCGCTCCCACAGGGACTGCATGGGTGTCAGAGCAATCGCATTCGCCTGCGCTTCTGGGCATCCCGATGTCGAGTTCAGACCACTGACCCGATCGCCGACGCTATAGGGTTCCACTCTCGTCCCCCTGCCTCGGAGCCACCATGTCCAAGCCCATCACCGTACTGCGCGACACCCACCCACTGCCGGTCCTGGATGCCTGCAAATGGGAAAAACTCGAAGGCGACCCGCACACCGTCAACCTCAACGCCTACACAAGCGAAGACGGCAGCAAGATCATGGGCACCTGGATCTGCACACCGGGCAAGTGGTACGTGGAATACGTGAAGTGGGAATACTGCCATTTCCAGGAAGGCTATTGCGTGATCACCCCGGAAGGCCTGGAGCCGATTCACCTGCGGGCTGGGGATATCTTTGTGGTGGAGCCGGGGATGAAGGGCACGTGGGAAGTGGTTGAGACGGTGCGTAAGTATTTTGTGTTTGCCTGAGCAACCTAACTCGGACTACTTCCTTGTGGCGAGCGGGCTTGCCCCGCGTTGGGCTGCGTAGCGGCCCCTGGTCCAGGCACCGCGGTTTGGCTGGGAAAATGCGTTGACTTTATTGGGGCTGCTGCGCAGCCCAACGCGGGGCAAGCCCGCTCGCCACAACAAGTCTGCCAGCCACAAAAAGCCCATTTGCCATACAAGCCCATTTGCCATAGAAAGCCCGCTTGCTACGGCAAGCGGGCTTGGCACTCTACTGGGGTTTGCGATAGCTATTGATGATCGCCGAGAAATCCTTACCGCCTTCCCCGCGCTGGCTCATCGATTGATACAACTGCTGGGCCACGGCGCCCAGAATCACCGGTTGCTTGGCCTGACGCGCAGCCTCGGTGGCCAGGCCCAGGTCCTTGAGCATCAGGTCGGCGCCGAAACCACCGGTGTAGCCCCGCGATGACGGCGCGGTCTCAATCACACCCGGCCAGGGGTTATAGGTGTCGGAACTCCAGCAGCGCCCGGTGGAGCTGTTGATAATACCGGCCAGCACTTGGGTGTCGATGCCCAGCGCATCGCCCAACGCCATGGCTTCGCTGACGCCGACCATGCTGATGCCGAGCAGCAGGTTGTTGCAGATCTTGGCGATCTGGCCGGTGCCGACGTCGCCGCAGTGCACAATGTTACGGCCCATCTGCGCCAGCACCGGGTGCAGGGTGGCGAACAGCTCCGGGGTGGCGCCGACCATAAAGGTCAGCGTCCCAGCCTGTGCGCCGCCGGTGCCACCGGAGACCGGCGCGTCAGCCACTGCAACACCTTGCTTGGCCGCCGCCGCAGAGACATCGCGGATGGTTTGTGGGTCGATGGTGCTGCAATCCACCGCGGGCACGCCCTTTCCAATTCCAGCGAGTACGCCGTCTTCATTCAGCCACACGCTGCGCACATGGGCGGCGGCCGGCAGCATGGTAATCACCAGCTCAGCGTCCTTTGAGGCATCGCGTGGTGAGTCGCTGATGGTGCCGCCCAGTTCGGCGAGTTCCTTGAGCACGGTCTGGTTCAAGTCGAACAGGTTCAGCGCGTGCCCGGCCTTAATCAGGTTCCGGGCCATGGGCGCGCCCATGTTGCCCAAGCCGATAAATGCAATCTTCATGGTCGTCTCCCGAATCAGCGCAGGTTGATGGTGGTGTTGACGCCATCATTGACCGTGTCGTCATCGAACCAGCGGCTCGTGACAGTTTTGGTCTGGGTGTAGAACTGCACCACTTGCTTGCCATAGGGGCCGAGGTCGCCGAGCTTGGAACCGCGTGAACCGGTGAAGCTGAAGAATGGCACTGGCACCGGAATCGGAATGTTGATGCCGACCTGGCCTACATCGATTTCGCTCTGGAACTTACGCGCCGCCGCACCACTTTGGGTGAACAGGCCGGTGCCGTTGCCGAATGGGTTGGCGTTGACCAGCGCGATGGCCTCATCGAGGGTCGCAACTTCCAGCACCACCAGCACCGGGCCGAAAATTTCCTGGGTGTAGATTTGCATGTCCGTGGTCACGCCCGAGAACAGGGTGGGGCCGACGAAGTTGCCTTGCTCGAAGCCCGGCACCTTGATGTCGCGACCGTCCAGCTCCAGCTTGGCGCCTTCTTTCACGCCGCTTTCGATCAGCTCCAGGATGCGCGCCTTGGCGCGTTTGGAAATCACCGGGCCGACATCCGTACCGGCTTCGCTGCCGGCATTCACCTTGAGTTTTTGCGCCAGCGCTTTCAGATCCGGCAGCCATTGCTTGGCCGCGCCCACCAGCACCACCACCGAGGTGGCCATGCAACGTTGGCCCGCCGCGCCGAAACCGGCACCGACCAAGGCATTCAGCGTGTGTTCGCGGTTGGCGTCCGGCAGCACCACGGCGTGGTTCTTGGCGCCCATCATCGACTGCACGCGCTTGCCGTGTTTACCGGCCAGGTCGTACACATGAGTGCCCACGGCGGTTGAGCCGACAAAGGACACAGCCTTGATGTCTTTGTGGGTGCACAGCGCATCCACCACATCCTTGCCGCCGTGCACCACGTTGAGCACGCCGGCCGGCACACCGGCTTCCAGCGCCAGCTCCACCAGCAACAGGGTCGACAGCGGGTCTTGCTCGGACGGCTTGAGTACGAAGGTGTTACCGCAGGCAATCGCCATCGGGAACATCCACAGCGGAATCATCGCCGGGAAGTTGAACGGGGTAATACCGGCGCACACACCGATAGGTTGGCGCAGGGTGTAGGTGTCGACGCCACCGGCGACGTTTTCGGCGAATTCGCCCATCTGCAATGTGCCGATGGAGCACGCGTGTTCGACCACTTCCAGGCCACGGAAAATATCGCCTTCGGCATCGGCAATGGTCTTACCCTGCTCGGCACTGAGGACTACAGCGATGCGTTTGGAATGTTCACGGATCAAGGCTTGCAGCTTGAGCATGATGCGCATGCGCGCACCGATCGGCGTCAGCTTCCAGGTTTGGAAGGCTTGATGGGCAGCGTCGATGGCCGCGTTGACTTCATCGGCGGTGGCGAAAGGAACTTTGGCCAGCACTTGCTGGGTGGCCGGGTTAACGATGTCTTGCCAATGGGTGGTCTTGGACTCGACCCATTCACCGTTGATCAGCAACTTGACCTGTTGCACGGAAATGTCGGCAGAAGCGTTCATGTGGTCTCCAATCTTGTAGTTATGCAGAGACAAGGCGCGTGAATCGCCTTGGGAATGAGGCGTTCGGACTGTTTTTGGAGTATAGATGTGCAAATCTCTAATAAGAACGCACATAAAAGCCGGTCCAATATGCAAAAAAACATCACGTCCTTGGGCTCCCTGAACTGGGATGACCTGAAGTTTTTCCTCGAAGTGGCCCGCACCCGCAAGGCCAGCGTCGCCGCCAAGCGCCTGGCGGTGGACTACACCACTGTGTCGCGGCGCATCAGCTCGTTGGAAGTGTCGCTAGGCACGCTGCTGTTCGAAAAATCCCGGACCAACGGCTTCGTGCTCACCGCCGAAGGCCAGCGTTTGCTGGGTTACGCGGAGTCCATCGAAAGCACGCTGCACATGGCGTGCGAGCAGGTGTCCGGCTCCGGCGTGGCGCTGTCCGGCCACGTGCGCATGGGCTGCACCGAAGGCTTCGGCAGTTTTTTTGTCACCCCGCAGCTCAGCCATTTTGTCGACACGTACCCGGCGATTTCGGTGGATATTCTGCCCCTGCCCCACTTCATCAGCCTGTCCAAGCGCGAAGCCGACATCGTCATCGCCCTGGAACGCCCGGAGCACGGGCCCTATGTATGCTGCAAGCTGTGCGACTACAAACTGCAGCTGTACGCGACCCAGGAGTACCTCGACCAACACCCGCCCATCCAACGCCCGGCGGATTTGGCTGAGCATCCGTTTATCAGTTATGTGGATGACTTGGCGTTCAGCTCGGAGCTGTTGTACCTGGCGAATGTAGTGCCCGGCGCCAGCGCGAGTTTGCGCAGCACCAGCGTGATCGCGCAGTACGTGGCGGCGCAGCAGGGTCGGTCGATGGCGATATTGCCGTGCTTTTTGGCGGCGCAGGATCCGCGGTTGTTGCCGGTATTGGGGGAGCAGATTTCGATCACGCGGCAGTTCTGGATGTATTGCCGGGAGGATTTGCGCAAGTTGAAGCGGATTACGTTGTTGTGGGATTACATCCGAGAGGTGACAGAGCAGAACACCGGGTTGTTGATGGGGGAAACGCGGGAGATAACGTTCGCGGATTAAAGGGCCATCAATGACGATTCGCTTTAATTTGCAGGACGTTTCCTAGAGACTCTCTACCCCATTGCGCCTTACCGTTTGGGTCACTAGCCTCCTGACTTCGCTGCTCATCAGCGATCGGGTTTAGCGACTCGGATTAGTTGGGGATGTGATGCCAAAGTATTGCCAGGCGTTTGACCTGTCTTTACCGTTTTATGGCGGCTGTACGCGGGAGACCTTCGGGTCTGCCGGGTTCCCAAATTTACCGGTTCGCTAACCCGTGTACAGCTGCCACCTCTTCATGTTTAGCGACATGCCGTGGTGACCCCTACTGCAAATTTGGGAAACATCATGTCAAAAATCGTCCCCGATCCACCGCTTTCCTCCATTACCACCCTCGGCGTCGTCACGTTCGGCGACTACGGCGAAAACCAACAACCCCTGTTCCGCGTCAACGCCGGCATGCCGATTGAGCAAGCCCTGGAACACGCCTCCACCCTGCTTTTTTACTCCAAGAAACTCGCGATGGAAGCCGCCATGGACGTGCGCGGCGAGCAATACGCCTGGGCCGCGCATTACCTGTGTGAGATGGGCAAAGCCGTGGTGGATGACCTGACGCAAGCGATGACGCCGGGCAGTTAAGCGAACACTGCGGCATAAAGGTGGAAGTGGGCTTGCTCGCGAATGCGCTGGATCAGCCAATACATCATTACCTGAACGACCGCCATCGCGGGCAAGCCCGCTCCCACAGTTGAACTGTGCCGGGCGGGAAATTTTGCGTCAGGCACAAATCAGTGTGGGAGCTGGCTTGCCTGCGATGGCGGTGGGTCAGCCAGATTATTTGCTGCTGATACACCGCATTCACGGGCAAGCCCGCTCCCACACTTTTTGAACTGTGGCGGGTGGAAATTTTGCGTCAGGCACAAATTAGTGTGGGAGCTGGCTTGCCTGCGATGGCGGTGGGTCAGCCAGCTTATTTGCTGCTGATACACCGCATTCGCGGGCAAGCCCGCTCCCACACTTTTTGAACTGTGGCGGGTGGAAATTTTGCGTCAGGCACAAATTAGTGTGGGAGCTGGCTTGCCTGCGATGGCGGTGGGTCAGCCAGATTATCTGCTGCTGATACACCGCATTCGCGAGCAAGCCCGCTCCCACATTTTTGAACTGTGGCGGGTGGGAAATTTTGCGTCAGGCGCAAATGTAGGTGGGAGCTGGCTTGCCTGCGATGGCGGTGGGTCAGCCAGATTATTTGCTGCTGATACACCGCATTCGCGGGCAAGCCCGTTCCCACATTTGGGACTATGGTGGGTGGGAAATTTTGCGTCAGGCGCAAATGTAGGTGGGAGCTGGCTTGCCTGCGATGGCGGTGGGTCAGCCAGATTATTTGCTGCTGATACACCGCATTCGCGGGCAAGCCCGCTCCCACAGTTTTTGAACTGTGGCGGGTGGAAATTTTGCGTCAGGCACAAATTAGTGTGGGAGCTGGCTTGCCTGCGATGGCGGTGGGTCAGCCAGATTATTTGCTGCTGATACACCGCATTCGCGGGCAAGCCCGCTCCCACATTTGGGGCTGTGGTGGGCGGGAAATTTTGCGTCAGGCACAAATCAGTGTGGGAGCTGGCTTGCCTGCAATGGTAGTGGGTCAGCCAGATTATTTGCTGCTGATACACCGCATTCGCGGGCAAGCCCGCTCCCACATTTTTGAACTGGGGCGGGTGGAAATTTTGCGTCAGGCACAAATCAGTGTGGGAGCTGGCTTGCCTGCGATGGCGGTGGGTCAGCCAGCTTATTTGCTGCTGATACACCGCATTCGCGAGCAAGCCCGCTCCCACATTTTTGAACTGTGCCGGGTGGAAATTTTGCGTCAGGCACAAATTAGTGTGGGAGCTGGCTTGCCTGCGATGGCGGTGGGTCAGCCAGCTTATTTGCTGCTGATACACCGCTATCGCCGGCAAGCCCGCTCCCACAGTTTGATGGCATTTCAGATTGAGAGGGGTGAACCCGCTCAGTCCGCGATCACTACAATCGACACGCGCCGGTTTTCGGTGCGGCCCGCTACGGTGGTGTTCGGCGCCACCGGCTCGCTGCTGCCCAAACCGCGCAGCTGGATGTTTTCTTCCTTCATGCCCACACCGGTCAACACGTTGCTCACGCTTTTGGCGCGGCGCAGGGACAGTTGCTGGTTGTAGGTTTCTTTGCCCGAGGCGTCGGTGTGGCCGTCGACGCGCACGCGTTCGATCCCGGCGCCCAACAGGGCTTTGCCGATGCGTTCAACGATATCGGTGCTGGCTTTGTTGAGGCTTTCAACGTCGCTGCCAAACAACACTTTGCCCGACAGGCCAAACGCCCAACCTTCGTCAGTCAGTTCAAAACCCTGCTGTTTGAGGACTGCAATTTGCGCCGGTGTCAGGCCTTTGGGTGGGGCCGTCTGGCACCCACCGAGGGCAAGGAATGCCACCAGTAACGTGATAAACATGAAACGCGCGGTCGAGAACAAGGGATCAACTCCTGTGGATAACGTTTGCGGCGGTGGGCTCCGAATCCGCCGTTTGCTGGCCGCCCTGGGACAAGCGTTTGGCCTGGTACATCGCCGCATCGGCGGCATTGAGCAAGGTGCCGGGAGTGGCGCCATGATCGGGGTAGATGGCAATGCCGATACTGAGGGAGGTCAACACCTCGGTGTTGCCGGGCACCCGGATCGGCGTGTCCATGCTGGCAATGATCTTGTCGGCAATACGCTGGGCATCCTCCGCTTTATGCAATGGCGCCAGCAGCACCGCGAACTCATCACCGCCCAGGCGCGCCACCAGGTCATCTTCACGCAACTGCGCGCGCACCCGCTCGGCGACGGCCACCAGCACTGCATCGCCGGCGGCGTGGCCGAAGTTGTCATTGATGTCTTTGAAACGGTCGCTGTCGAGAAACAACACGGCGACCCGTTCATTGACCTTGGCGGCGCTGCGCAACGCGCGGATCAGCCGGCCTTCGAAATACGCGCGGTTGGGCAAGCCGGTCAGGCTGTCGTGGCTGGCCTGGTGAGCCAGGGTTTCGTTTTCACTTTGCAGGTGGCTCTGCCAGGCTTCCATCTCGCCGAGCAGGGCGTTGAAGTCGCTGCCCAGGCTGTCGAGCTCGGCGATCTGCGCCGGTGGCACGCGTCGGTCAAAGTCTCGCTCGCTACGGGCGGCGTGGGCCACCGCGGCCAGGCTTTGCAACGGTTTGGTGATGCCCTGCAGCAGGCGCCGCGCCAAGTACAACGCCACCCAGGCGCTGAGGGCGGTGCAAATCACGATGCCGGCCAGGCCGCTGAGCAGGAAGCGCAGCAGGCTACCGCCGTGGCCGACCACGTGAATGCTGCCCACGGTTTGCCCCTGGTGCAGGATCGGCTGGCTGATGGGCTGTTCGAGCAAGGCATGCGCCAGTGCCAGTTCGACTTGGGACAGCATGCCGGTTTCCGGCCGCACCCATTGCGCCAGCAGTTTGCCGCTGGCATCGAAGACTTCGGCCTGGGCCACTTCTTCGGTGGAGGCAATCAGGCTCAGTGCTTCAGTGGCGGCGGCGCTGTCGTTGAACACCACAGCCGCTTCCACGGTGTAATTGATCGACCGCGCGATCAGGTGCAGGTTGTGCTCGGCATACACGCGCAGCGCCAGCACGCCGAGCAGGGTTAAGGACACACTGGCCAGGGTCACGGCCACCAACGCCAGGATCAAATGCCCACGGCCGATGACCGAGCGCAAGGTCGGCCGCGCTTTCGGGGTTCTCATGACGCAGGCGCTCGACGGCGGGACAACTGCAACACGCTGGGGTGAATGCGCACGCCGCTGCGGGCGACGGAGTCCAGGTTGACCTCAAATGACACCTGCTCATCGCCCACGCGCAGGCAGAACAGGCTGCCCACGGTGCATTGGTCGCCGCCTTCGCTGATGCTCAGCACCGGGTGGCCGATCAGTGAGGTAAACAACCGCGAGCGTTCATCGGCGCTGAGTTTGCCGATGTACACGGCGTCGCAGGCACTGACGATATCAGGATGATCGGCGAGCAAACGCTGCACCACCACCGGACGACCGGTCGCCTGGGTAGTGCCTTTGACCAAGTCATCGGTGTATTGGGTGGGCCCGACGATGCACAAGCGCAGTTGCGCAGGCTCCACCGGCCAGCGTGCATAGCTGAGGATGCCGAGCACCACTTGCGTCACCGCCTGGGCGCGCTGATCTGCCGGGCCGGGGGCCTGGGCAAATGCTCGCGGGGCGAGCACGCACAGAAGTGCCACCAGTAACATGCGTCTCCAGCTCAAACTGCGCTCTGTGGGCGAGACAGCCACGTTCATGCAGCGATTCTCTTCAGGTTTTTCAGGGTGATGCCGCAACGATAGCACAGCGGCGGAAGGCCCCGCGAAGCTGGGCCTTCGCGGAGTCCGCTATTTTTCCAGAAAATTCAGACGACTGAATCAGAAATATTTCATGACCAATCAGTCAGTTTTTCCAGCCGGTACGTCCAAATCCAGCATCAACCCACTCAAGCGCTTGACCTTACGCCGCACGGCTTCTTCAAACACGCCGCCACGCGGTTCGATCAGGCTGAACCAGCGTTTGGCGCGGGTGATACCGGTGTAGATCAGTTCTTTGGTCAGCACCGGGTTCAGCGCATCCGGCAGGATCAGCGCGGTGTGGGTAAATTCCGAGCCCTGGGACTTGTGCACGGTCATGGCGTACACGGTTTCCACATCGTTCAGGCGGCTGGGCAGTACAAAGCGCACGCCGCCCTGGCCATCGTTACGTGGGAAGGCCACGCGCAGCACGTGGGGGCCGCCATCGCTTTCGGGCAGTTTGAGCGCGATGCCGATGTCGCCGTTCATCAAGCCCAGGCCGTAATCGTTGCGGGTCAGCAGCACCGGGCGGCCTTCGTACCATTGCTCGTCCCCTTCGATCAACCGCACTTTGCGCAAGGCCGCGGTGATGCGCAGGTTCAGCCCTTCTACGCCCCACGGGCCTTTGCGCACAGCGCAGAGCAACTGGAAGGCGTCGAAAGCTTGCAGCAGTTGCTGCGCCCAGTGCGTCCAGGCGAGGTCTTCGCGCGGGGTGTCGAGGGCCGGGCGTGCGCTTTGCAGCAAGTTAAGGTAATAACGATAGCCTTGGGCGTCGCCACCCTGCCCGTCCAATATCAGCCGTTCGAGGGCGTGGTCATGCTCGCCTTTGAGGCTGAGGCAGAACAGGTCATCGTGGCTGCGCGCAGCGAGCAGTTGGCGCGCTTCTTCGGCGTTTTGCTGGTTGACCCAGCGTGCCAATTGGCCGATGCCGCTGCCTTCACCAAAACGTCGCGAATAGCGCAGCATCACCACTTGCTGGGCCAGCGGATGGCTGGCGTCGAGGTCTTCGTGAAGGCCACTGGCGCTGAGGTCTTCGCCACTGACCGCTTGCAGCCATTGGCGCGTGTCGGGGCTGTACCAGCCGGCTTCGGCGTCGCGGCATAAATCGCCCAGTACGGCGCCGGCCTCGACCGAGGCAAGCTGGTCCTTGTCGCCCAGCAATACCAAGCGTGCGTGGGGCGGCAAGGCGTCCAGCAAGTTGGCCATCATTTCCAGGTCGATCATCGAGGCTTCGTCCACCACCAGCACGTCCAGCGGCAACGGGTTGCCCAGGTGATGGCGGAAGTGCCGCGTGCCCGGGCGACTGCCCAACAAACGGTGGACAGTGGTGACCTCTGTCGGGATTTTTTCCCGCACGCTGTCGGGCACGGTCAACGACTGCACTTGCTGGCTGATGGATTCGGTAAGGCGTGCGGCAGCTTTGCCGGTGGGCGCAGCCAGGCGGATGCGCAACGGGCTGCCGGCTTCCACGGCCGGCGCCTGCAACAGCGCGAGCAGGCGCACCACGGTGGTGGTCTTGCCGGTGCCGGGGCCGCCGGTGACGATGCTGAAAGCACCGCGCGTGGCCAAGGCGCAGGCAAGCTTTTGCCAGTCGATCACGCCGTCGGGCGGCGGTTGGTTGAAGAGGCTGTTGAGGCGTTGCGGCAAATCGGCGGCGATGTCTTCCTGGGTGGCCAGGCGCAGGCGCAAGGCTGTGTCGATGCGCCGTTCGTACGTCCAGTAGCGGCGCAGGTAAAGGCGTTTGCCGGACAAGACCAATGGGCGGCTCTGCGCGGCTTCGCTGCCATCAAGCGCCAGGGCGACCAATTGGCTGGCAGCCAACGCGTGGCACCAGTGGGCGCCGTCGAGGCCGTCGAGCAGCTGCGACGGCAGCAGCATCGCGCCGGTCTGCAGGTCGCCTTCGGGCGGCAACGACAGGGCGAAATCCGGCGCCTTGAGGGTTTCGAACAGGTCGAGGCACACATGGCCATGGCCCAATTGGTGGCTGGTTAAGGCCGCGGCCAGCAACACCAGAGGGTCGGCCTGCGGATCGAGTTCGTGCAGGAAGCCCACAAAAGCCTTGTCCAACGCGCGCAGCCAACCCCGGTCAACCCAGCGTTCGAGCAGTTGCAGCAGGTCGGCGGCGCGGTTGAGCGGCATCAGCGCTTCAAGCGGTAACGGCGACAGGCTCATAGCAGCACTCCTTGTTCCCAGGCGGGCTCAACCTTGGGCGGTATGGGTTTGCCCTGGAACAACGCGTCCAAGCCTTCGATCAGTTCACGTGGCGGCCGGGTGAAATACGCGCCTTTGCTCACCGACTCCGTGCCGCGCAGGAACACGTAAAGCGCACCGCCGACGTGGCGGTCGTAGTCATAATCCGGCAGGCGCGCCTTCAGCTGGCGGTGCAGGGCCAGCAGGTAAAGCACGTATTGCAGGTCGTACCGATGCTCGAGGATCGAGTGTTCCATGGCCTCTAAGGTGTAGGCCGAATCGTCAGGGCCGAGCCAATTGGATTTGTAGTCAGCCACGTAGTAGCGGCCGTCGTGTTCGAAGGTCAGGTCGATAAAGCCTTTGAACATGCCGTTGAGCAGCACCGGTTCGGCGGCGACGCGGGACACGCCGTTGTGGGTGTACTGGCACACCAGTTTATCGAGGGCCAGCACGTCGACTTTGTGGCTGGCGAACCAGAACTCCATCTCGATCTGATACTGCTGCAGGCTGCTCAGGGTGAGCTGATCGTTATCCACCGGCAGCGGCGTTTGCAGCAGGTGGCCGAGCCAAGCGCTGAGGGTGACGATCCAGCCTTCCCAATTGCGCCGGTTACAGCGCGCGCCTACGGCTTTTTCGATGGCTTCGGGGGTGACGTTGAAACCCTCTTCGCCCGCCCATTCCAACAAGCCATGAAGGAAGGTGCCGGGGTTTGGTCCGCGTGGGAAACGGTGTATGTCGCCACCAGACGCCGCCACTTCACGCGGTGCGTCGGGGTCGAGACGCTCGTCGTCAAACAGCTTCTGGGCTTGTGGGCTCTCCGGTGCTTCGAGGGGCGCGGCGCTCATGCTGTCGCCGATGCGCAATGCGCTGTAAGAGGCGATCCACCAGTTTTCGGCGGCCTTGCGCTTGGGCAGCAACGGCGCGAGCAACGTGGCTGCGTTGCGCGGCGGGTGAAACAGCGTGTCTTGCGCGTCCGGGACATGGCCGTAGTGGATCGCGGCGCAGCCTTGCTGCAAATCCAGCAGCCAGCGCGCCAGGCCGGCAGACTCGCCCAGCGACGCACCGGCGCCGAGCAAATAGCCGAGCGCGGACAGGTGCAGGACCGAGCTGCTGTTATTGCCACGCTTGAGATCGGCAATGCCCAGCCAGCACGCATGTTTGGCCCGTGTGAGCGCCACGTAGAACAAACGCAGGTCTTCGGCGAGGCGCTCATCATCGGCCTGGGCAATCAATTCGGCGGTGGGCCGCAGGCTGACTTGCGATTTGCCCTGTTCGTCGTGGTAATGCAGCGGCAGGCGACTGCCATCCACGGGCTTGGCCGAACAGATGAACGGCAGGAAGACCAGGTCGTACTCCAGGCCTTTGGATTTATGGATGGTCACTACCTTGACCAATTGCTCATCGCTTTCCAGGCGCAGAATCTGCTCCTCACCGGCCTGACCAGAGAGGGCCAAGTGTTCGGCCAGATGACGGATCAGCGCTTGCTCGCCGTCCAGCTCTGACGCGGCCTGCTGCAGCAACTCGCTGAGGTGCAACAGGTTGGTCAGCACGCGTTCGCCATCGCTGCGGGCGATCAGGGTTTGCGGCAGTTTGAAATCATGCAGCAGGCGCCGCAGCATCGGCAGCACGCCTTGGGTGCGCCAGATCGCGCGGTAGCCACGGAACTGCATCACGCGGGTTTCCCACGCCAGTTCGTCCTGATTCAGACGCTCCAGTTCCGGCAGTGACAGGTTCAAGGTCACGCAGGCCAGCGCGGCACGCAGCGGGCGCTCGACGTCGGGCTCTGCGCAGGCCTTGAGCCAGGCGAGCAGGTCGTGGGCTTCCTGGGCGGCGAAGACCGAGTCTTTGTCAGACAGGTACACGCTGCGCACGCCCCGAGCGGCCAACTCGGCGCGCACGGCTTGGGCTTCTTTGCCGTCACGTACCAGGATGGCGATGTCTGACGGAAGGACGCCGTTGAAGCTGGCGTCCGCGTGTAGGAAACCGGCGGTACCTTGCTGCCCGCCATTGAGCAACGCGACGATTTGGGTGGCGCAGGCAGCCGCCAGTTGCTGGCGATACACCGCGTTGGAAATCGGCTGATCGGTGGGCAGGTGCCAGAGGTTCATTGCCGGCAACGTGTGGCCATCGACTTGCAGTTGCTCCCTGCGGCCCTGGGACAGCACCGAGTGGAACGGCACCGGGTTGTCGCCATTCGGCTCGCGGAACAGGAAAGCCCCCCGGCCGCTTTCGGCGCGCTGGAACACGTGGTTCACCGCCTCGACCATTGCGTGGCTGGAGCGGAAGTTGGTGCCCAGTGTGTGGTGACGGCCAGTGGTGGACTGACGGGCGCGCAGGTAGGTGTAGATGTCGGCGCCGCGGAAGGCATAGATCGCCTGCTTGGGGTCGCCGATCAGGAACAGGCCGCTGTCGAGGTGGTTTTCTTCGATGCGGTAGATGCTGTCGAAGATGCTGTATTGCACCGGGTCGGTGTCCTGGAATTCGTCGATCAAGGCGACCGGGAATTGCTCGCGGATCACACTGGCAAGACGTTCGCCACCGTCGGCCTGCAGGGCGGCGTTGAGGCGGATCAGCATGTCGTCGAAACCCATTTCGGCGCGGCGGCGTTTTTCTTCTTCGAAGCGTTTACCCACCCAGCCGGCGGCGTGTTGCAGCACCGCGGCGTCGGGTGTTGGCAAGGCATCGAGGCTGGCTTTGAGAGTGGCCATGGCGTCGATGCCGGGGTGATTCGGCGGCTCGCCCTTCCAGGCTTCGGCCATGCCGTCGGGCGTCAGGCGCGTGAAGCCGGTGCCGATGTCCAGTTGTTCGAGGGTTTCGTCAGCCGCCCAGGCACTGATTTTTTCAAACCAGGGCTCGAAGTAACGCGCCTGCATCTTGCGGCCGTCGACGGCTTTCGCGGCCACGGCTTGCAGGCAGATATCACGCAGTTCGGCGGCCCATTGTTGCCACGGCGCCTTGAGACTTACCAAGGCTTCGCGGCGCTCTTGCAGGCACGCGTTGATCAGCTCGGCGGGCTCACGGCTTTCGCCAGTGGGCCGTTCGCTGCCGAACAGCGCACGTACGCGGGGCATCAAGGCGGCGGGGCCGCTCCAGTTTTTGCGCACCCAGTTGAGCGCGTCGTCGTGCATCGGGTAGCAAAACAGCCGCCAGTAGTCACGCAGCACTTCGCCGAGCAGGTCGCTGTGGTCGGTTTCCAGGGTTTGGGTGAACAGGCTGCCACTGTCGAACGCGTGCTCGCGCAGCATGCGCTGGCACCAACTGTGGATGGTCGAGACGGCGGCCTCGTCCATCCATTGCGCGGCGATGTCCAGGCGATTGGCGCAGGCGGGCCATTGTTCGGGGAGGTATTGGTCGCGCAGGTCGGCGATCAATGCGTCCGGTTGCTCGATTTCGTCGCGGAAGAAACGTGCGGCTTCCGCCAGCCGAACGCGGATGCGTTCGCGCAGCTCTTTGGTGGCGGCATCGGTGAAGGTCACCACCAGAATTTGAGGCGGCAGTAACTCGCGGCCGAAGCCGGCTTCGTCGCCGCCATGGCCAAGCACCAGGCGCAGGTACAGCGCGGAAATAGTGAAGGTCTTGCCGGTGCCGGCGCTGGCTTCGATCAGTTGGCTGCCTTTTAGCGGGAAGGCCAGGGCTAAAGGTTTACCCATCATGCGCTGGCCTCCTCACTGTTGAGCGATCGCCAGGGTGCATTGAGCAATGGGCGATACAGGGTTTCGGCCCAGCCTTCGAATTCTTCGCTGGCGATGAGCGTGGCGAAGTCGGGGAATTGGCGGGTGAGTGCAGGGGTTTCGCGGCGCTCACCGTCGGTGGTCAGGCCGTCGCCTTCATAGGCTTTGCTTGCGGCGGCCAGGGCTTTGGCGGGATCGGTTTGGCCGAGCCAGGCGAAGGCGGTTTTAACGGCTACCGGGAGCGGCTTGCGCATGCCGGTATGCCAGGCCAGCAGCACGTTGCCAAGGATTTCCCGAGCATTGGATTGATCCAGCGGGGCGAGTAACAAGGTGTCGTCACTCGCCACCAAACCGGTGCTGAGTGGCAGGCCGCAGGCGCACGCCACCACATGATTGACCCAGGGGCGAATCAGACGGTGCCACTTACGCGTCTTGATCGAACCGATGCTGTTGGGGATGGTGGTCACGCTGAGCAAGCCGCCATCGCTGCGTCGGTGCAGGCCGCTGAACCAGCCTTCCAACTGGATGCCTTGATGCTCAAAACTGATCGGCTCGGCGGTGGTTTGTGGCGTGGGCCAAAGTGCCAATAAGTGGCGGTAGCGTTGCAGCAAATCGGGCAACGGCTCGATCAGTTCGTTACGCAGGCACTCGCCGAAACCCACCATGGGCAGCAGGCCGCTGCCTTGCAGGCGCAGGGCCTGGGCGCTGAGTGCTTGATCCACATGATCGGGCTGGGTCAGTGCGGCGTTCAGCAGGCTGTCGCTGAGGCTGTAGCGTTGCAGCGCGTCGAGCACGAAGGGCTCTTCATCGGCGAGCGGTACTTCGGCGGCTTCGAAGAACACTTTCAGACGTTGACTGAAGAAGTGTTTGACCGGGTTGCGCAGGAAATCCTGCAACTGGCCGAGGCTCAGGGGTTCTTCCTGTTGGTGCTCTGCCAGTTCGTGTTCTTTAACTGGAACCTCGGGTGCCTCGTGGAGCAACTGCCACTCGCGGGCGTAACTGAAAAGCGCATCGCCCTCATGGAAATAACGCGCACTGAAGGGTTGGAGCGGGTGTTCCTGGGTCATTGCTTCGAGCAATTCTTGCTGGTGTGCGTTGTGCCAGCCGCTGGCGATATGGTCACGCAGTTGGCCGATCAGTACCGAGGCCGGCCTGTCGCTGTTGTCGCGGATGCTGCGGCCGACCCAACTGATGTAGAGCTGGTCGCGGGCGGACAGCAGGGCTTCGAGCAGCAGGTAGCGATCGTCCTCGCGGCGTGAACGGTCGCCGGGGCGGTAGTCGCTGCCCATCAGGTCGAAGTCCAACGGCGGTTGCGCGCGCGGGTAATCCCCGTCGTTCATGCCGAGCAGGCAAACGAGTTTGAACGGGATGGCGCGCATGGGCATCAGGGTACAAAAATTGACAGCTCCGGCGAGGAAGCGCTGGGACAGACGGCCCTGGTCCAGGCCGGCCAACCAAGCCTCGCGGACTACAGTGAGGGGTAACTCGTCCTGCAGGCCGACGGACTCGCAGGTTTCCAGCCAGTCCTCTCTCAGTTGTTCGAGTTGGCCTAAGAGGTAGTCGTCGTGTTCGCTGCTGGGCAGGAAGAAGAGTTGCATCAGGCGTTGCAGGCGTTCACCCCACTCATGGGGCGCTGCCGGTTGAGACAAGGCCTGATGGGCGTCGTTTAGCGCATCGAGCAAGGAGACCAACGGGCCGATCAGGGCCGCGTCGAGGCCGCCGATTTCATCGTAGGGTTCGATGCCGTCGCAGGCGACGCCGGTGCCGACGGCGTAACCCAGCAGCATGCGGCGCAGGCCAAATCGCCAGCTGTTTTGTTCCAGCTCATGCGGCAAGCCGAGGCCCGCGCGTTGCTCGGCGTTGAGGCCCCAACGGATACCCGCCCCTTCGATCCAGCGGTGCAACGTAGGCAGGTCACGCTCCTTGATGGCAAAACGTTCGCGCAAGGCGGGGACGTCGAGCAGGTCGAGGATTTCGCTGACCGGGAAGCGGCTGTCCGGGAGTTTGAGCAGGTGTTCGACGGCAATCAGCAGAGGGTCACGGCCGCGCTGGCCTTGGTCGGTAAGGGTGAAGGGAATGAAGCGTGGGTCGCTTCGCTCAAGTTGGCCAAACACGGCGCGAATGTGCGGCGCGTAGCTGTCAACGTCAGGGACCATGACGATGATGTCGCGCGGGCGCAGCGTCGGGTCGGCACTGAAACGTTGGAGCAATTGGTCGTGGAGAATTTCCACTTCGCGTTGGGCGCTGTGGGCGATGTGGAAGCGGATGGAGCTGTCGTTATTTAGATCGACGGCCGGCCATAGCTCGCGCGTTTCGTTGAGTGGGCGCAGTTCGAGGATGTCATCCTGCAACTGGTTGAGCAGCGTGGTGGGCTCGCTGTCACTGAACAGGTCGATGCGGCCATCACGGAAGGCGGCGCGGTAGCTGTTGGGGTCGTCGTAACTGTCCAGCAGGCTGATGTAGTCACGGCCCTGTTTGCCCCAAGCGGCCAGCAGCGGGTGGGCGTGCTGGTGCAGGGTTTGCGGATCGATGGTGACCGGCATGCCGGCTTTGCGCGCTTGGCGTTTGTATTCATTACGCAGCAGGTCCTTGTCGGCAACGATGTCGGACCAGTGATGACGGCAAGGGTTGTGCACGCAGAGCAAGACTTGGCTGAACCTCGCTAAGCCGGCGAGCGCCTCAAGGGCTTGCGCAGGCAATGAGGAAATGCCGAAAACAATCACTCGGGATGGTAAGCCTGCGGGCGCCTGTTCAAGGGTATTGATGCGTTCAATAAAGCGCTGGTGCACACCGGCGCGGCTTTCGGCCATCCCCTCCTCACCGACGTCGATCAGCAATGCACGCCACAATTCGGCCTGCCAGCAGTTTGCGGGATTAAGGGGCTTGGATTCGCCTCGCCCGTTACGCAATTGGTGGCGGCCAGCAGCCCAGTCTTCCAGCCAGTCGGCACGGTACACCTGGTATTGGTCGAACAGGTCGGCCAGGCGTTCAGCCAGTTGATAGCGTTTGCGCAGGTCAGTGTCGTGAGTAAGGAAGCGCTGCAACGGCTCGAAGTGCGGTTGATCGATGAGTTCAGGGAGCAGGCGCATCAGGCGCCACGTCAGAGGCGCTTTATCGAGCAGGGACTTGGGCGGGATTTCGTCACGGCCCAGGACCATGCGATAGAGCTGCCACATGAAGCTGCCGGGCAGTTGCACGTCGATTGCCGCAGCGATGCCGCAGCCCCCCATGTCGTCGTCTTCTGGGTCTTCAGCCAGGGCTAACTTGAGCCATTGAGCGATGCCGTTGCTTTGTACCAGAGCGATTTCGTTTTCCAAGGGCGCGAGCGGATAGCGGCGCATCCAGCTGACCACCAAGCTGCGCAGCTCGTCCAGGCGGTTGCCGTGAACCACCATGAATCCAGCGCTGAGGGACGTCGCATCCGGCATAACGGCTTCCTTGGGAAAAGCAAAATCGAGGCAGCGACTTTAGCATTGAAGGCGGCCGCAGGCTGCAAGTGAGGCAAGCCGACTGAAACGGTGATGACCGGAATGTTTTCGACCGCCCAAAACAAAGCCCCTGTTTGCGTTAGCAAACAGGGGCTCTGGAATTTAATCTTGACGATGACCTACTCTCACATGGGGAAACCCCACACTACCATCGGCGATGCATCGTTTCACTGCTGAGTTCGGGATGGGATCAGGTGGTTCCAATGCTCTATGGTCGTCAAGAAATTCGGGTACTGAGTCGTGACCAGATGGCCTCGCTTCAGCAAATTGGGTATGTGACAGCTTTCGGTGTTTTGTGAGATTCGAACTTTCGGTTCATTTCGTCTTCACACACCGCAATCTGGTCTCTTTGCTTTTCAGCACAGAGCATGCAAATTGCTTGGGTGTTATATGGTCAAGCCTCACGGGCAATTAGTATTGGTTAGCTCAACGCCTCACAGCGCTTACACACCCAACCTATCAACGTCGTAGTCTTCGACGGCCCTTCAG